>JAQVSS010000189.1 GCA_028700415.1 Kiritimatiellia bacterium | reverse complement strand
CAGGCCGTGGTCGTCGAGCACCTTTTTCACCTTGGACGCTTCCTCGATCACCTGCGCCGGGGTCAGGTCGTTCATGTTCGGCACCGCGTCGTCGTCGTGGAACTGCACGCCGTCGAAGCCCACACCGGTCCATGTGGTGGTGGCGTCGGGGCCGAGCGGGGGGACGTCGTCTTTCACTGTCACGGAAACGACGGTCTTGCCGGCGGTTTCGTCATAGGCGCTCGCGAACGTCGCGTGCGTGCCGCCGTCGAGCCCGCTGGCGCAGTACGCATAGGAAATCGCCGCCTGCGACTCTGCGGAAAGTTCGCCCGCGCAGACCAGCAGGGGCTGCGCCGTGTCCTTGGGCGGCAGCGCGCCCAGCTTCACCGAAAGGTGCCGGAACTCCGCCGCGCCGGTCACCTCGATCACGTCGCCCGCATCGAACGCGAGGGTGCCGCCGTAAACGTCAAGGGACGGGAGCGTGACGTTGGTCGCCGTGCCGATGAGCGAGAACGCGCCGCCGTTCGTGATAGCGAGCGCCGTTGCGAGCAGGACGGTCTCGTTCGTGACGAGCAACGTGCCGCCCTCGACGCGCGTGCGCGCGACGTCGTAAGACGGTGCGGAGAGCGTGAACGTGCCCGTGCCGGCTTTGACGAGAAGCCCCTCCTGGCCTTCCTTGTTTGTGAAACTCTGAACCGCGCCAAGATCGTACCCGTTCGAGTCCAGCGTGAGACCCTTCGCGCCGAATTCCGCGCGGTCGAGATACTGGAACGCGCAACTGGCGCTGGCGTCGGGGATCACCGCGGAGTTGATCCGCAGCGTGCCGCCGTCCGCCGAAAACAGCACGTGCCCCGAGCCGCCTTTGCAGAGCGCCCCGCCCGCGCCATAGATGCCGCTCGCCTCGAAAACGCCGCCGTCGAGGATGAGCGCCGTCTTGTGGTTGGTCGATCCGGACATCCTCACGCGCCCGTTCCCCGCAGCGGACGATAGGGTAACCCAGCCGCCCGTCTGATGGACCATGCTGGTGGGGGAGTCGGGCGCTTCATACGTTTTGTCGCCAATGAAGAGATTTTTCACGTTCAGGTGGCCGTCCTCCACGAACATGCGTCCGTTACCCGCAAAACCGACGGTGCTGTCTCCGCTGCGGCAGTCGAACGTCCCGCCCGTCATGCGGACCGTGCCGTAACTGTTACTACTGTTCCCGATCAAGAGCTGGGCGAATTGATGATCGCCGCCGGAAAAGACGAGCGTGCCGCTGTACGGGTTGCCGACATAAAGCAGGGTGTTGGTGAGCATGCCGCGCGTGAACGTCAGGGAACCGCCGTACCCCACGCTCGTGGAACCGCCCTTGCTGTTCCAGACGCAGTCTAAGAGACGCAGGTCGGCGTTTTTATTAACGGTGGCTGAGGAAAAACGGAATGATGTGTTGGTGGCTTCGACATCCAGCGCAACGGACTCTGCTGTCGTTTCGCGGCTGAAGATGCCCTTGTTGGAGATGTCGATTACGGAACTGACGGCGACCACCTTCTGCGTGGTGAAAGGCTCGGCGGCGAACGAGACGTTGGCAGCACTGCGGAGCGTGCCATTTGTCATGTTCAGGAACAGAAACCCCTCCCTGAAAGCGACGTCGCTCGCCGTAGAGCGCAGAATGCCCCCATCCGAAATGCGCAGCCAGAGATTCATCGGCTTTCCGTCGCCGCCGCCTACTGGGTAAGCTCTGATGGTGCCAAACTCAAGGGAATTGACGGCGAGGTCTGCGCCACCCGCGACATCGAGGTAAATGCTTCGGCCTTTGCGGGTCCCTATGTCGCAGAAGGTTAACGCTCCGAAAATCTGGTGCGTTCCACCGAGGAACGAAAGCCGGTCACCATGGTAGTTCATCTTGCACATTAATGAAAGAGCCTTCAGCGATGTCCCTTCGAGAAAGGCGATCTCGGCTGGGGCTGAACCATTGCCGCCGATGACGAGTGTTCGGCTCCAGACAGGTGCCCCTTCCGGATCGTAGGAGTTGTAAATGCCCTTCTCAAACGTCAGCGTGGTTTTGTTGCTTGCGTTCAGAGACAGGAGAAACTGCGGGTTCGTCATCCGAATGACTGGTGCGTTCGTACGTGTGGCCGCACCCATAGCATAACTCTCCAGCGAGAAAATGTGTTCGCTGAGGGGCTTGAAATGGAACGGCTCGGTCGCGCTATAGGCACCTGTCGGGGAGGTGGGCAGGAGCAGCGTATGGCCGTTCCCAAAAAAGTGGAGCGATGCGCCAAGTGCGGCGGTTTTGAAATCGAGAGTGAAGAAATCGACCGAAACGTCCTTGTCCAGCGTGATGTTGATCGGCCCCGTGGGGGCGATCGTCACGGCATCGCCGGTGCGGGGCTCTCGCGCGACGTTCCAAAGGTTGGTGTCCGACCAGTTTCCGCCCGTTGTGGGGCTTTTGAGGGCCACGGTCGCGAGGGGCGCTCCCGCGCCCGAGCAGGTCACGGAAAAAAACACGGACAACACCGAGGAAAGAATAAAACTAATATTTATTATTTTCATGGTTATACAATAACAAAACGGGAACGGGGATGTCTATCGCGAAACATGGCGAGAAACACCGAACTCAGAACTCGGAATCCTTTACGGTGATCCAGAACTCGTACCAATTCGGATCCACCAAAGTTACCCGTACCCTTTGTTCGAGCTCAACAGGCGGAAGACTCGTTTGCTTTCTGTCGGGTTACCGGAGGCTGAAGATCATGCCGCCGCGGCGGGCAGTCATGCGGATCGCGCCGTCCGCCGCGGTGAAGACACCGGCCACATTATCGATCCCCGAACCAATCATTTTCCAGCCGGAGACGTCCGGCGCGGCGCCGGTGTAATACGCGACGGTGAGGTTCTTCGGCAAAATCCCGTCAAGCGGATCGGCCGCCGTGCGGCCGAAATCCACCTTCGTGCGCCCCGCGAACGTGCAGGACGCGAACGTGAGCGTGTTCGAGGGGATCCAGTCGTCGGAGGCGGGAAGCGCGAGCGTGAGACCCGAAAACGCCCCGGAAGAGAGCGTTCCAGAGCCCATCACCTTCCGGTCCGTCACCGCGCCGGCGGAGGAAAGGTCCACCGTGCCGCTCTGAACATCCAGGGCGCCCGTGAAGGCCCACGCGCCAGTGCCGAACGCGAGCGTGCCTGCGCCCTGCATCACGCACCCGCCCGTCCCCGTGAACGGGACTTGCGTGGTGAACGACTTGCCCGAAGCGGGCGCGAGGATCACGCCGCGGTTCCGCATCTCGAACTTGAGATGGTCGCTCACGCCCGAGAAAACGTAGTTCGTCGTCGCGTAATACCATTCGGTGCCGTCGAACGCGAGCGTGAGATCCTTGGTCATCGCCGCGGTGTTCTTGAACAGGTTGATCGCGAACTTGCCGCCGTCGCGGAAGAACATTGTTCCCCAAGACTCCGCGTTCACTTGAAATGCCCCCGGCGTGAGGTTGTTCTTTCCGAAGAACGTGTTCACGGCGTCGAAATCGATGCCGCCGATGATCTGAAACTCAGCGGCACTGTACCAGATGTTGGCGTCCTTGAGACGGTAGACCGCGCGGGCACCGTTATTGCCGGTACACCTGGAAAGATGATTCGCGTAACTCCCGTAGAACGTGCCGTTCGTCACGATGACGGTCGGGCGGGACGCGGCGTACGAGCAGGCATTGCCCACCTGGAACGTATCCGTATAGAGCGTGCCGCCATTCAGGATCTTGACGGTGGGATTCGTGACGAACGTGTTTCCGTCGCCGCATTTGTACCCGATGAAGAAATGGCTGGAGGTCTTATAGGCGTTCACGTAGGCGCCGTCGATCGTGAGGACCGGCTGCGCCGTTCCGTTCGCGGCATACATCCCCACGAGGCTCGCGGTCGGTATATACACCTTGGCGCCGGACGGGTTCCCCTTGATGACGAGCTCGCCCTCGGCGACGTTGAAGCCAGAATACCCGGCAGTCGGCGCCGTCCCGTTTTCCGCGAACGTCTGCAGTGCCCCGCTGTCGGGAAGGCCGACGTTGGCGGGGATAGTGCTGGCGCCGTTCGTGTACGACAGGTTTCCCACGCCGCCAGCCGTCGCGTCGATCGTGAGACGGCCCGCGCCGCGCTTGATAAGCGCTCCGGACGCCACTTTGAATTTCGTGACGACGGCGTCCGTATCGGTCTTGGCGACCAACGCGGCACGCGCGTTGGTCGTGTTCACCTCAAAGTTTTGCGTGAGCGCCATCTCGCCTCCTGCTGAGCCGTCGACTTCGAGCGTGTCCGCCGCGAGGCGCACGAAATTGAGCGCGCCTACCGCGCAGCCGAGCGCGCCAGGGGTTTTCACCGTGGTGAGACCGCCCGCGAGCGTCGTTCCCAAGAGGAAAAGGTTGTCCGCCGAAAGCGTCAGATGTCCCGAGCCTTCCTTCGAGATGCTGCCATCCGTGACGGGCTTGGCGATTTCAAGCGCTGTCCCGGCTTCGAGCGGCACCGAGACGACGGCGGCGCCGAGCGCGAGCGGCGCGTCCACCACATGACTGCCGTTCGACACGGCGATTTCGGCGGCGCCTTGCTCGCCCGCGATTGTGAGGGCGTCCGTCCCGGAAAGCGTGTAACCGTCCGAGCCGAACAGCAGCGCGCCCGCGACCGCGCCCGCGCCCACCGTGACGGTCTTCCCTGCGGCTGCGTCCGTGAAGGCCGCCTTCTGCGCGGCCGTCGGCACACCGGCGGACCAGTTGGGGGCTGTGCTCCATGCGCCGGTCCCGGTCCATGTGGTGGTGGACTCGGGGCCGAGCGGGGGGACGTCGTCTTTCACCGTCACGGAAACGGTGGTCTTGCCGGTGTTTCCGTCGTAAACGCTCGCAAACGACGCGTGCGTGCCGTCGGCAAGCACACTGGTGCAATACGCGTTGGAGACCGCCGCCCGCGAGTCTTCGGAAAGTTCGCCCGCGCAAATCAGCAGGTTCTGCACCGTGTCCTTCGGCGGCAACGCGCCCAGCTTCACCGAGAGTTTACGGAACTCCGCCGCGCCGGTCACTTCGATCGTGTCGCCCGAATCGAGCGCCAGGATGCCGCAATAAACGTCGAGGGACGAAAGCGTGACGTTCGTCGCCGTGCCGATGATCGAGAACATGGCGCCGTTCGTGACCGCGAGCGCCGTCGAAAGCGAGGCCGTTTTGTTCGTGACGAGCAACGTGCCGCCTTCGACGCGCGTGCGCGCAACGTCGTACGACGGCGCGGAGAGCGTGAACGTGCCCATGCCGGCTTTGACGAGAAGTCCCTCCTGGCCTTCCTTGTTCGTGAAACTCTGAACCGCGCCGAGATCGTAACCGTTCGAGTCCAGCGTGAGACCCTTTGCGCCGAATTCCGCGCGGTCGAGATACTGGAACGCGCAGCTGGCGTTGGCGTCGGGGATCACCGCGGAGTTGATCCGCAGGGTGCCGCCGTCCGCCGAAAACAGAACGTACCCCGAACCGCCTTTGCAGAGCGCTCCGCCCGCGCCGTAGACGCCGCTCGCCTCGAAAACGCCACCGTCGAGGACGAGCGCCGTTTTATGGTTCGTCGAGCCGGACATCCTCACGCGCTTGTACTCTGGAATGGACGACACGGTGACAAGGCCGCCGGTCTGACGGACCATGCTTGTGGGGGAGTTGGACGCCAAATACGTGTTGTCGCCGATGAAGAGCTGCATCACGTCCAGAAGGCCGTCTTCTACGAACAGGCGTCCGTTACCCTGGTACCCGACGTTGCAGTTAAAGCTGCGGCACTCGAACGTGCCGCCCGTGATGCGGACCGTGCCGTACCCGTTCAGCCCGTTACCGATAAAGACGTTGCTTTTCTCTACGGCGAGCTTGCCGGACGTGATTTCGACGGTGCCTGTGCCGGACAAGCCAAAATTGTTTTCCGAGGCGTCCAGATCATGCACGATTGCGCCGTTCTCCACCCGGACGAGGCCGGAGCACGAGGCGGTCGATCCGATCCTGAGACGGCCGGGGTAATGCTCGCCGCCGGAGAAGACGAGCGTGCCGCTGTACTGGTCGCCCACTTGAAACAGGGTGTTGGTGAGCATGCCGCGCGTGAACGCAAGGGAGCCGCCGTAACGCACGCTCGTATAACCGCCCTTGCAGTTCCAGCGGCAGTCCGCGAGACGCAGGTCGGCGGCGGCGTTGACGGTGGCCGAGGAAAAAAGGAACGTCGTGTTGGTGGCTTCGAAATCCAGCGAAACGGAATTCGCCGGGGCTGCGTAGCTGAAAGTGCCCGCACCGGAGGGGATATCGATCACGGAATTGACGGCGACCACCTTCTGTGTGGTGAAAAGTGCGGAGGCGAAATTGACGTTGGCCGAACTGCGGAGCGTGCCGTTGGTCATGTTCAGGAACAGGAGTCCCTGCGTGAAAGACGTGTCGCCCCCCGTGGTGCGCAGCGTGGCGCCGTCCGAAATGCGCAGATGGAGCTTCATCCCCATCACGTCGTTGGTGACAGGGTACGCGCTGGCGGTACCGAAATCGAAGGACTTGGCGGCGAGGTCTGCGCCCCCGGCGACGTCGAGGTAGATGCTGCGCGCGAAGCGGTTGCCTGAGTCGCAGAATTTTAACGCCCCGAAGAGTTGGTGCGTCCCGCCGAGGAACGAGAGCCGGTCGCCGTCATAGTTCATCTTGCAATCCAGATTGTTGGCCCGCAGCGATGTCCCGTCGAGGAAGGCGATCTCGACCGGCGCCGCTAAGTCGCCGCCGATGATGAACGAGCGGCCCACGATAGGGATACCTTCCGGATCGTAGGTGTTGTAGGTGCCCTTCTCGAACGACAGGGTGGTCTTGTTGTTTGCATCCACGGACAGGAGGAACTGCGGGTCCGTCATCCGGATGATGGGTGCGTTCGTGCGGGTGTCCGCACTCATACTATAACTCTCCAGCGAAAAAATGTGCCCGCTAATTTTGCCCCTGAAATGGAACGGCTCGTCATTTTTATAGGCACCTGTCGGGGAGGTGGGCAGGAGCAGCGTGTGGCCGTCTCCGAGTAGGTGGAGCGACGCGCCGGCGGCGGCGGGTTTGAAATCTAGACTGTAGAAATCAACGGAAACGTCCTTGTCCAGCGTGATGTTGATCTGCCCCGTGGGGGCGATCGTCACGGCATCGCCGGTGCGGGGCTCTCGCGCGACGTTCCAAAGGTTGGTGTCCGACCAGTTTCCGCCCGTTGTGGGGCTTTTGAGGACCACGGTCGCGAGGGACCCCGCCGCACCCCAGCACGTCGCGGAAAAAAACATGGACAACACCGAGAAAAGTATCAAACGAATATTTATTTTCATGGTTAAAGTTTAACAAAACGGGAACGAGGATGTCTATTGCGCAATTCTAACGCAATTCTAAATCTTGCCTCTTGCCGCTTTTAAGAAAAATTAAGAAAAATTTTTGTGCGGCAACGCTGATATGGGCGTGTTATTCGCCGGGATGGTGGTATCATAACGTGCTGACAGCCGAGGGTGAGAAGACCGAACAGTACGAGAAGCTCAAAACCGTCAACGCCGAGATACACGCTTTTGGCAGATAGTATATGCAGTTCAGGAACAAGGCGACGGTGCTGGTCGGGAATTTCGATGCGCCTGCCGTCCTGTTCAGGCCGCAGGAGGGTGTGCTTCAAAAAGGCGAACGCGCGGGTACGAGTCCTGTTGTAAGAGAATTTTCCAACGAGGTGGTCTCCGGCCTGCGGACAAGGGAGGACTCCGTGCTGATCGTCGGGGATATGGTCAGCCGTCAGAACGGAATGGAACGCGCGCTGTTCGTCTGCGCGGCAGACGATCCGACGGAGATGAATCCTGGCCGGCACACTTTGGACTTCACTCCCAAGCGCGGATACGATGTCCGCGCGACTGGTATTGGCGGGAACCTGTCAGTTGAGCGGAATGCCGGCGGCGGGGTATGCCTGCCTGTATCTTCGAACGAAGGCGTGCTAATCATTTTCAGACCCATGCCGTAACCGTTTGACGAACGCGGCTGCTTATTTCGTCATGAAGAAGCGGGCGATTTCCCAGTCGTCGAGTTCGACGCCGTGCGGATGATGCGCATACGCGCCGCGGCGGACTACCTTGATATCGCCGCCGCCGGCCTTGAAGCGCGGAATGAAGAGTTCGCAGTTCGACGCCGGAGGCACCACCTGATCCACGCCGCCGTAAAGCAGCAGCACCGGAATGCCGGCCTTGGCGATCGGTCCGGCCATG
>JAQVSS010000188.1 GCA_028700415.1 Kiritimatiellia bacterium | reverse complement strand
CAACACCAACGAGATCCAGATGCTCGAATCCTATGTCGCGCGGCTGGCGAAGCGGGAGCGCCCGGGCAACGCGTTTGTGGTCGGCAAATTCCGGCTGGCCGATGCGGAGCGCGAATATGGCAACAAACTTGTGAAGACGGCCTCCACCAACGAGAACAGCGAAGCTGTCCACAAAGAGGCGGTGATCTGGCTGACCAAGGCCGCGCTGGGTTTCGGCGGCGTGTCCAAGTTGCTCACCGAGTCAGCGGCGGCCTACCAGAACAGCGATGAGGAGAAAAAGCGTAACGCGCAGATGCTCGAAATGGCGGTCTTCACCAAAGCGGTGTGCCTGGCGCAGGTCAGCTATCCGAAGGACAAGCTGCCCCTGTTCCGCAAGATGGCGATCGGCGCGTTTGAAGACTATGTCAAACAATACCCGCAAGGCAAGCTGGCCCCCAAGGCCCAGCTGCAGATCGGCACGATCTACACCATTCTTCAGGATGTGCCCAATGCGCAGGCCGCGTTCGAGAAGTTGAGCAAGAACTACGCGAACTCCGACGAGGCCAAGAACTCGGTGCCGATGCTGGCCGCGAGCCTGATCGAGATGGGGCTGCGCGGCGAGGGCGTGGCCAAGTACCGCCAGATGTTTGCGGCGGGCGGCACCTACACCGAGGGGCAGTTCATGGCGGCCGCCAAGGCGCTCGAGGAGGCCAAAGAGTACGAC
This sequence comes from Kiritimatiellia bacterium, assembly GCA_028700415.1. Taxonomy (GTDB): domain Bacteria; phylum Verrucomicrobiota; class Kiritimatiellia; order RFP12; family UBA1067; genus JALHET01. Next base: position 7,493 of record JAQVSS010000188.1, on the reverse strand, counting down.
ATGGCCCTTCAGGCGTACGACAAGGTGCTCTCGACGGCCAAAGACATCGCGCTGGTCGCCAACGGCAAGCTGGGCCGCGCCCGCGTGCTGGTGGGGCAGAAGCGATACGCGGACGCCCGTAAGGAGCTTGACGCGTTCATCAAGGACAAGGAGTTGTCAAAGCTGCAATTGGTGGTGGACGCCAACCTGTTGCTGGTCGAGGTCGCGAGCGAAGAAGGTAAGACCGAGAAAAACGACGATGAGCGTACGCGCCTCTTCAACACGGCGGTCGATGCGTTGAAGATGGTGAAGAAATACCGGAAAGAGCCCGAAGAAATGGTTGAACTGGATCTGGCGGCGGGCCAGATCTTGATGCGCAAGATGGAGGCCGAAAAGAAGCTGGGGCTTACCGCCCAGACGGCCGAGACCCGCGGCAAGGCGATCGTGGCCTTTCAGGTCATGATCCTGAACATGAATCCCGGCAACGTCAAGTTGGCGGCGACTCTGGAGAAAGCCTATTTCTATTGCATCCCGTTGCTGCTGGAGCACAAGAAGTTCAAGGATGCGCAGGAGGACAGCGAAACCTATCTGCGGATCTTCCCGAATGGGCGGTATGCGACCGACATTCAGAACTGGCTGAACCAGGCGAAGATCGGACAGTGAGAACAAGGTGTTGAGGGTCGGCAGCTTTACCCGGATGTTTTAGGAGACGTTTTAAGGAGCAAAAGAATGAAGACGTGCATACACACAGGAGTTGTCGCGCTGGCCGTGGCGTTGTCCACCGCCTCTGCCATGGCCCAGATCGCGGGCGTGATCACGACCGCGGAGGGACGCAAAATAGAAGGCGCAATCAAGTGGAAAATGCGTGAGAAGGCGTACGCGGTCACCGCCAAGGGCGGGAATGTGGAATTGGAGTTGGCGCCTGCCAGCATCAGCGGCATTGAGATCCCACGCCCGAAGGAGTTGGATGCGGCGATCGCCAGCGTGCAGCAGGGCAATGCGGCGGCGGCCGTACCGGTGCTGGAGAAGATCGCGAACGATTATCTGATGTTGCAGTGGGATGGGCTGGCCACGCGCCTTCTGGCCGAGGCGCACGTGAAGGCCGGGAGCCCGGACAAGGCCCTCCGGGTGTGTGAAAAGGTGATCGCCGCCAACCCCGAGGCCGCCTATCTCGGCGAGATGGCGCCCGCCTATTGGGCGGCTCTGCTGAAATCCGACCGCGTCTCCAAAGTCGAGGATCTGCTGGCCAAGGCGATCAAGAGCGGAAGCCGGGAGGCTTCCGCCTTTGCGCTGATTATGCGGGGGGATGTGATCCGGGCTTCGGGCGATACGAATGAGACCGCGAAAAAGGCGCTGCGCGACGGGTACCTGCGCGTGGTGACGCTCTACAAGAGCGAGAGGGCCGCGCAGCCCGAGGCGCTCTACAAGGCGGCCAAGTGCTTCGAAAAGCTCGGGCAGTCTTCGCGTGCGGAACAGATGCGGACCACGCTCAAGGGCGAGTTCGGTTCGTCGGAGTGGGCGCGCAAGCCTTAAAAGATGGGAATTTCCTGCGCCGGAAGGTGTGGGGGTGCGGATAAACGGATTTCTGTTAGTACACGAAACTAACTCGAACACTAAGGGAAAAAAGTAGAGGTTAATGATGAAAAGACTGGTCATGTCGGCAGTGGTGTTAGCAGGTTTGATGATGGGGTCGTCCGTGGTGATGGCGCAAAATGCGGCGCCTGCTGCTGCGCCGGCCGCCGTGGCGGCACCGGCCGCGGCTCCCGCTGCGGCTCCGGCGCTTGAGGCGGCCGGGGGCGAAGCGGCGGCGAAACCGAAGAAAGCAGGCGGTACCGGTTTCATCGCGGTGGTGCTCGGTTCCGGCTGGCTGGGTGTCATTCTGTGGTCGGCGCTGTTCGGTTGCGGCGCGGCGGCGATCTATTTCATCGTCGACTGCTCCGTCATGATCCGTCCCCAGAAGATCATGCCGCAGGCGCTGATCGATAAAGTCAAGGGCGCCATGGCCGAAGGCGATGTGATGAAAGCGCTCCATGCGTGCGAAACCGAACCCGGCCCTATGGCCAACATTCTCTCCGCCGGCTTCTCGCATGTGGAGGAGGGCTTCGAAGTGATTCAGGAGTCGATCGGCGCGGCCGCCGACCTCGAGACCGAGCGCATCATGCAGCGTCTCACCTGGATTTCGGTGTGTTCGAACCTGTCTCCGATGCTGGGCCTGCTCGGTACGGTGCAAGGTATGATCATGTGCTTCGGCACGTTGGCCACGGGCGCTCCGGACGTTGCCGCACTGGCGTTGGCGATTGCCCAAGCGCTGTGGACGACGGCGGGCGGCCTGACGGTTGCCATCCCCACCATCACCTTTTACTACAGCATCCGTAACAACGCGAACCGTTTGATTCTGCGTATGCAGGCGATGACCATGGAGTTGATCAAAGACTTGCGTAACGTCGAGGTTGTGAACGACTAAGGTCCGTGCCCTTTCTAGCCGTTCGGATTTGCCGTGCGGCTAGAGACGAACGGCTTATGGCGCTCTCTCTCTGCGATGGGATGGCCGGTCATCTTTCCGGTCTTGTGGCGCGTTAGAAACACTTGCGGCTTAACCCGCGAATCGGATCTTGAAAAAATGGCCAAAGAATATGCCCAATGCGAAATCGACATGACGCCGATGATCGACGTCGTGTTCCAGCTGATCATTTTCTTCGTTGTGACGATGCAAATGAATCAGGACTCCAATCAGGATATTGTTTTGGAAGACGGCAAGAACGGTATCATTCTCACGGCGGACAGCATGCCGCCGACCACGCTGGAAATCGAGGTGGACCGCCGCGGGCGCGTCTCGATCCATAACGCCACGTTGACCGAACGTAACTTGCGGGACATCCTGAGGGCGCGTATCAACAAACACGGCAACGAATTCCCCGTGTTGATCCGCGCCGACCGGCGCACGATGCACGAGAAAGTGCGGAAGGTCATGGATATCTGCACGTCCTCCGGACTTTGGAAGCTCTCGTTCGTGGCGGTTGAGGAGCACAAGAAGCAGGACAGCAAGTAGGCAGGAGCGTTCCCTATGGCTTATCAAAGAAAACAGAAAAAGGGCGAGAGTCCGAAGCTGGACATGACGCCGATGATCGATGTGGTTTTCCAGCTCCTCATTTTCTTCGTGGTGACGCTGAAGCAGGAAGACATCCTGTCGAAGCTTGACGCCGCTCGTCCCGCGCCGAATACGGATGAACGGGTAAAAGATAAGCCGCAAGAGCTTATCAATATCATTGTGGCGCCTCAGGGATTCATTTTCAACGGGCGCCCCATGCGGATTCAGGAGTTGGACCGCAGTATCGAGCGCTTGTCGGGCTACAGCAAAACAGCCATGGTCATCATCAAATGCACATCGGATTCGGCGCATGCCTTTTTGATCCAGGCGCTGGATGTCTGTTACAAGCACGGCATGACCAATCTGTCGATCTTCAGCATGTGATAAGGAACCTGACATGAGTAGCAACGTCGATATGACTGAGGTGAACGCGCATCTCGAAGCGATTTTCGAGATGTTCAAGGAAGAGACGTACCTCCACCGGATGAAGAAGATGTTCACCGGGTTGAAAGCGCCGCGCCAATCCAGAGAGTATAAGGCGGCTGTGATCGAGATACAGCGGCTTTCGGCGCCGCTCACCGCCATTCTGCTGCCCGTTTTCGGCGTCTGCATGCTGCTGATCATGGAAGGCGGCTCGGCGGGTCCCGACCGTGTGATCGAAACGCAGGTTCTCGAAGCCGAAGAGGTCAAGGATCTGGACAAGATCGAGGAGTTCGACAAGCCCGAAGAGCAGATCGAGGACATGAATGTCGATATCCCCATCAACAGCCCGGATGTCTCGGTCAGTTCCGACACGCCCGCGCCCAACCAGCCGATGAGCCCGCAGCCGCAGGCCTTCGATGCGGTGATGACGGTGAAGAGCCCGGTCATCCTCAAAAACATTTACGGCAGCACCCGCAACACCGGCACGCGCGGCACGCAACTCGCGCGTTTCGGCGGCGACAGGACCACCGAGGACGCGGTGTTGCGAGCCCTGCGCTGGCTGAAAAAGAACCAGCAGGCGGACGGTTCGTGGAAGAACAGCAAGGTGGCCATGACCGGCTTGGCCGTCTTGGCTTTTCTCGCGCATGGCGAAAAGCCCGGCGAGTCGGTCGAGTTCGGGGAGACGGTTCAAAAGGCGCTGGAATACCTGATGCGTGTTCAAAACAAGGAGACTGGCAGGATTCCCGGCAACTACGAGCATCCGATCGCCACGTACGCGTTGTGCGAGGCGTACGGCATGACCCTCAACCCCAACGTCAAGGTGGCCGCGGAAAAGGCGCTGGACCCGCTGATCAAGGGGCAGCACCCGACGGGGGGCTGGACCTATAATATGGATCCGACACCGGACAAGGATACCGGCAAGTACCGCGACGACACCTCGTACATGGGCTGGTGCGCGCAGGCCCTCAAAGCCGCCAAACTGGCCAAACTCCACCATGAGGGGTTGGAGAAGGCCATCAAGCTCGCCGTGAAAGGGTTCAAAAGGAACGCCGCCCCGAACGGCGGGTTCGGCTATTGTGGCCCTGGGACCGGAGGGCTCACGAGCGTCGGCACGCTGTGTATGCAGCTTTTGGGCGCGTCGAACGAGTCGGAATGCAAAAAATCCCTGCAGGTCATGGAGACCTGGGCACCGTCTTTTTCATCTTACGCGCCGGTGATCGAAGAGATGAAAAACATCCGCAAGGAGGATCTGAAAGAAAATCAGACGGCTCTCACAGTTGCGAAAAGCAAGCTGGCGAAAACCGTGTCTCCCGAAGAGCGGATGTTTTACACCGCTTCGGCGCAGTATTATTACTACTACGCCACGCAGTGCAAATTCCATCAGGGCGGGAAGCACTGGTCCAACTGGAACAAGGCGATGAAGCCGGCCTACGTCCGGGCGCAGGTGGTTACGAAAGACGCCATCAAAGATGACAAAGGGGTTCTGCGCGATATCGGCTGGTGGGAAAACGCGGATGCGCACTCCGACCGCCCCGTGATGGATACGTGCCTGGCCGCGCTCCAACTCATGGTGTATTACCGGTATCTGCCGACGACCAGTAAAGAGGCGGTGCAGACCGAGGAAGAAATCACCGCCACGTCGACCGACACCGAAGACATCAAAGTGGATACCGGGAATCTGTAAAAAAAGCTCTTTCATCCGTTGTGACGTGCATTAGTGCCTTACGAACCAACAAACACCATAAAAAACAAGTTGTTTGCGAGAATTTATTGGAACCACGAAAGACACGGAATACACGAAAGGGAACAGTCATTTTCGTGTATTCCGTGTGTTTCGTGGTTAATCTCGGTTGCGGTGTCGCGTTAGTTAGAGAATGTTTCGATTTCTGACTAATGCACGTGCGTTTTCCAGAACGCCTTTACTGACGAACGGATGAATGAACGCACTGACGAACTTTCTCCTATGCCCTTCTCACTTTTTCTCGCGCTGAAATACCTCCGGCCCAAGCGGTCGTTCACATCGGTGGTGACGCTGATCTCCGTGATCGGGGTGGTGCTGGGCGTGGCGATCATCATTATCGTGCGCGCGGTGATGACCGGGTTCGGGGACATGTGGAAAGAGAAAATCCTCGACTTCAAGCCCCATATCACAATCGCGCCGGGCGGCGGCGGGGTCATTGAGAAAGAGGAGTCGGTCTGCCGCCGGCTGGAAATGGTTCCGGGCGTGTTGGCCGCCTCGCCGGGACTTGAAACGCGCGTGCTGGTGGAGCACCGCCGGCGCGTGGTGGCGCCGCTGATTATCGGAACGGATCCGCAACGCGCGCGGCGCGTCATGAAACTCGACCGGATGGCGGCGGGCGAGTTCAACATCGAGGGCGACTCGGCGGTGCTGGGCATCGACTTGGCCGGGGAGCTTGGGGTGATGGTGGGCGATGACATTCTCGTCTATTCGCCGATGAACCTGGTGACGAAAGACGAGGTTTATTTTCCTGAACGCCTGACGGTCACTGGGATTTTCGATTCGGGGCAACGCGACTTCGACTCCGGGTTCATCATCACCTCCATTGCGGTGGCGCGCGATCTGATGGGCATGAAGTCGGGGGTCTACTCCATTCACCTTAAAGTCGGCGACCCGCAGAACACGGCGAAGTTCAGCAAGGTTGTGGACGATGTGCGCGCAATGATCCCCTTTCACACGGTCCGCACCTGGCGGGAGATCGACAGCCAGCTTTTCAACGCCTTGGCGGTTGAGAAGAACATGATGGTGATCCTGCTGATGTTCATCACCGTCGTTGCGATTTTCTGCGTGACCAACACGCTGATTGTGCTGACCGTTCAGAAGACGGACGAGATCGGCTTGCTCAAGGCGCTCGGCTTCTCGTCGCGGCAGGTGATGGGCGCCTTTGTGCTGCACGGCTGGATACAGTGCCTCATCGGGACGGCGCTGGGGATCGGCGCGGCCTTGCTGATCCTTGAGAATCTGCATGTGCTGGTGGCCTTTTTGGCGCGGCTCGGGGTCGAGGTGTTTCCCAAGAGCGTGTACGGGCTGGCGGAAATCCCGTGGCGCGTGATCCCGGGGGAGGTGGTTGATGTGGCCGTCTCGGTGATCGTTTTCTGCACGGTGGCGAGTTTCCTGCCCGCCTGGCGCGCGGCGCGCATGGATCCGGTTACGGCGTTGAGGAAAGAATAGGGCACGGCATGCCGTGCCCGAACGGGAAGAGAAGATGCTCGAAGCAACCAATCTCCGCAAGACCTATACGCTGCCCCACAAGCGGGTGGAGGTGCTCAAGGGCGCGTCGATCCACGTCGGCAAAGGGGAGCGCGTGGCGATTGTGGGGCGCAGCGGCGCGGGCAAGAGCACGCTGCTGCATGTGCTGGGCGGGTTAGACCGGCCTGATGCGGGGGACGTCTGCGTCGGCGGGCACGCGCTGTACGCGGTCCCGCAGCGTCTGCGCACGGCGGTGCGCGCGTCCCAGATCGGATTCGTCTTCCAGTCATACCACCTGCTCCCGGAGATGGACGTGACCGAGAATGTGATGCTGCCGGCCATGACGGGGGTTCGTAAGACCACGCGGCAGCAGATGCGGCAGCGGGCGCTGGCCCTGCTGGACCAGGTGGGGTTGGCCGACCGCGCCACACACATGCCGCTGGAACTTTCCGGTGGCGAACAGCAGCGTGTGGCGTTGGCCCGCGCGCTCATCAACGAGCCCGCGCTCATCCTCGCGGATGAGCCGACCGGCAACCTCGACCGCATGACCGGGGCGCAGATTATGGAATTGCTGTTCAGCTTGTCCTGCACGCGCGAGCTGGCGCTGGTGATGGTCACCCATTCGCCCGAGACCGCCGCACTCTGCGACCGCGTGCTGGAGCTGCGCGACGGGCTGCTGGCCGCCGCGCCCGCCCGCCCGCTATGACAGCATCACCTGACCGCCCGTGACGGGAAGGGCCTGTCCGGTCTCGTAGATTTGCTCCGTCAGGTAGTAGATGGCCTTCATGACATCGG
>JAQVSS010000187.1 GCA_028700415.1 Kiritimatiellia bacterium | reverse complement strand
TGGCGTGTCCGGCCAGAAGTAGCCGCACGGAATGTCCGGTGCCACGAGATTGCGGTCCGCGAGGTCTCGCGGGTCGATGGGGAAGGTGCGGCAATTCGGCAGGCGGTAGACGGTGTAGTGTCGGCATTCCGAGTGCCCGTCGGGATAAATGTGGAGCCGGGCGCACTTGTTGGCGACAAGGTGGCAGCAGGCGCCGCAGCGTTTGCACTCGCCCGCGCGGCGGGACAGGCTTTCGCTCACATAGCGGCGGTGGCAGAGATTCAGGAAGAAACGGCGCATGACGCCGCGGAGCAGGATCAGCCGCACGCGCAGTGTCGCATAGCGGCAAAAAAAGTTTTGTGTCGGACGACGCATAAAAAGCCACACCGCAAATCATTCTGACGGTTTTGATGCAACGGGCGGTAAGAGTAGCGCGGTGCGTGGATGGCGGCAAGCCGTTTCTTAAGCTTTTTTTACAGTTTGGAGAGCCTCGTGCACCGCTCTCAAAAGCGTTGCTGTGGGATAGGGCTTGGTAATGAAACGAAAGCCCTCTTTCTCAATCGAGGCCCAGCGGACGCGGTCATCCGCGTACCCGCTACAGAGAAGGACAGGCAATTCGGGACGCATGCCGTGCAGTTCAATGGCCAGTTCGATGCCGTTCTGCCCTGGGAGCACGACGTCGCTGAACAACAGGTCGAACTGGTTCGGCGTGCGCGTAAAAACGGTTTTTGCGGATTGCGCATCTTCGCACGCGGTGACTTTGAATCCCGATGATTGGAGAACCAGTGTTGCAAGGCTGCGGACACCGATCTCGTCCTCCACGAGCAGGATGGTTTTACCCAATCCGGGCAACGTTTCCGGAGGCGGCGGCGGCGTGTCCGGCGCATGGCGGGTAAGGGGGGAGGAGGTCCCGGAAGACTGATATACGGGCAAGTAAACCTTGAAGGTTGTCCCTTGGCCCAACTGGCTGTAAACGTTGATCCAGCCCCCGTTCTGTTTGACGATCCCGTAGATGACGGACAGGCCTAGACCGGTGCCTTTTCCCTGACTTTTTGTGGTGAAAAAAGGCTCAAAGAGGTGTGACAGCTGTTCTTGACTGATGCCCGTCCCCGTGTCGGAAACCGAAAGGCAGGTGAAGGTGCCGGTGAGTGATTCGGGGATCATGTCAATATCGGCAGATGTCAACTCAACGGTTCCCGTGGTGAAGGAAATCCGGCCTCCGTTTTGTATGGCGTCGCGGGAATTGACGGCGAGGTTAATGATAATTTGCTCAATCTGGTTAGGGTCGGCACAGATCGGCTGGGTGTTGGGGTCGAGCAGCTGCACGATTTCGATGTCTTCTCCCAATAGGCGCCGCAACATTTTTTCCGTGGAAACGATGATGTGGTTGAGGTCGAGCACTTGGGGTTGAACCAGTTGTTTCCGGCTGAAGGCCAAAAGTTGGTGGGTAAGGTCGGCCGCACGTTTGGCTGCCCGTTCGATCTGCTTGAGGTCGTCGTATTGGGGGTCCTGCTCGCAGACGCCGGCGATAAGAATTTCCGTAAACCCCAGAATGGCTTGCAGCAGATTGTTGAAATCGTGTGCCACGCCGCCGGCGAGTCGTCCGATGGCATCCATTTTCGAGGCCTGCTGAAGCTGCTGTTGCAGTTCAATCTCGTGGGTTATGTCACGGGAGATCCCGACAATGCCGACGACGCGCCCCGCTTGATCTTTGATGGGCGCTTTGGATGCGGAGACCCACTGGGTTTTGCCGTCGGCGGTCTGTTTCTGCTCGACCTGCCCAAGGAGGGGCTGGCCGGTTTTGATGATAGCCTGTTCCGTGGCCCTGGTGCGTTCTGCTTCATTGGCGGGCTTGAAGTCGGCATCGGTCTTGCCGACCGCATCTTCGGGGGAAGCGAGTCCCAGCGAGACTGCGTGCGCTTTGCTGATTTTCTGGAATCGGGATTCAGTGTCCTTGAAATAAATCCGGTCCGGCAGGTTGTCCATCAGCGCGTAAAGCAGGTTCCGCTCGTGGATGAGCGCCTCGTCCGCACATTTCTGTTCCTCAACTGCGATCATGAGGTCATGCTGTGCCGCCCGTGTCTCATTGAGCAGGCGGTTCGTCTCTTCCGCCGAGGACCGCGCTTGTTCCTCAATCCGTTTGCGGTCGGTGACATCATCGAAGATGCATGCTACTTGGCCGGGTGCTGGACGGAAAAGTGTGCCTTCCAAGTGTTTCCCAAGGTTTGGGAAGAAAAATGAAAAGTGGCTCGCCTCACCTGTTTGGACGACTCTGGTGTAAGCGGCGATGAGGTCAGGAGGAAAATCGGGAAAGGTTTTAAGGACGGTCTTTCCCTTCAAAAACTTGACCGGTATGCCGGTGATGCGTTCACAGGCCGGATTGGCTGCCCTCCACTCGAAATCGATGGGGTTTTGTTGTCCGCCGATAATCAGTTCGGACAGGGTGAAGCCATAGTGCATTTCACTGAAGAGCGTCTGATACAGTTGTTCTGTGCGGTACCAGGACGTGATGTCGTGTATCGCCACGATGATCCGCTGCCGGTTGTTGATGAGCACGGGGGCGACACTGAACCGCAAGTGGAACGTTTTCGTTTTTCCCGCGCTCTCGACATGGGTTTCCATATGGCAGTCATATACATTCGCCCCGCCGTCGGCCACGCTGGAAATCGCGCGGCGCAACGGACAGTTGGCGCAATCGCGGCTGTAACCGCAGCCGCGCGGATCGTTGTGACGATGGGCGCAATTCAGAAAAACGCCGCATTCCCTGTTCATGCAGTCGCACGCATGAGACTGGAAGAGATGTTCGGCCCGCCCGTTGGCTGTGAGGATACGGGTGTCGCGGTCGACAACCATCATCGCCACGGGTGCCGCGCTCAGGATGTTTTGCAAGTTGTCGCGGGCGACCTTCAATTCCGCGATGCGGTTGCCGACCTCCCGCTCGAGCGCGATCCGGCGGTTGCTGAGGAACACGACAAAGGCGGTCAACAAGGTGGAGAGCAACAGGCCTGCAATGGCAACGGTTGTGGTGTCGCGCAGGGTGTGGGCGGACAGCCAGGCGGGGGAGACGTGGATGACCACTGCGTACGTTCTTCCAAAAACGAAGATCGGTGCTTTGAAATGGAGGCCCTCGTCATGCTCGGTCCAGCAAGGTGGGTCGGTTGGATGCGAGTGGGCGGAGGTGGCTAGAAAAAGGGGTGTTTGCCTGTCTGTCAGTTGGAAGAGGTCTGTTGTGAGTCCTTGGCTGGGGAGTGCCCGGTACATGGGTATGCTTACGAGAGAGTCTGCACGGATCGCGATGGCTACCACTCCGGTTTGGGTTTGGGCGGCGGTGGCGTGAATCGCAAGAAAACCGAACGGGTGGTTCGTGAGGGAAAAGATTTTTTCCGGGCTGGTCGCTGTCATTAGGCTGGTTCGGAGTGCCTTCTGTAAGGCTGCGGTCCGGACTGATTCTGAACCAAGGTCGTACCCCAAGGCCTGTCCGTACCGATTCTGCGGTTCGATATAACGCACCGGGTAGAAAACAGGCCGGCCGGTCGCGGGGACACGCATCCCCTGTTCACGGGTTTGCCAGACGCGGTAATCGGGTAAACCGGAGGCGCGGGTCTCTGCCTCGAAACGGGTGACCGCGTTGGAGGCCACGGCGGGCGCCCAGAGTGCGGCTTGGACGGCGTAGTCCGACGTGAAGCTTGCGGCGTAGGAGGCGAACGCTTCGCGGCTAACGTTCCCGTTGGCTTTGAACATCTGCCTCAGGCTGCCGAGGCGGCTTTGCATGCCGCACAGCTCCTGCGTGATTGAGGATGCCTGTTGTTGGGCAAGCGCGGCGAAAGAGGTTTCGCGCCCATGGGTTTCGCCAAACCAGACGCGCCAGACCGTTGCGACGGTCAGCGTGAGCATGACTGCGGCGCACAGAAAGGCTTCGGCATACCGCAGGCGCCAGCGGGAGGGTTCGGACAGTCGGGTGCGCAGGGCGATTGCGGAGAAACCTGTCGCGAGCAGGAACAGGATAAGAAGGGTGAAGAACAGGGGCACGTTGCGGGCATACCGGATAAGCCGTTGCCACTGTTTGACATGCAGGTCGATGCCGACCGTCAGCACGGCTTCGCCGGTCTGTGGCTCAATAATCGGCACAAACACGGAAATGAACGTGCCGTACTCGTCGGAGTAAAACGGCGTCACCTGCGGCTGGCAAGTCACAAAAGCGTTGGCCATCTGGGGTGGCGGCTTAAAATAAGGGGTGCCAGGCATGGAGTCTTTCCGGATCCCCTCACCCTCATGGCAACTTCCGGGGCCGAAAACGAACTGTCCCTCGCGCCGTATGACCGTGAACACGCCGGCCAGTCCCAAGTGTTCGGAGGCGGCGGCAAATTGCCGGTTCAGTCTTTGGAAGAGGGGGTTCTGACGGTCCGCTTCGGAGAACGAGAGCGCGGTGATCACTTCGGGGGTGATCGTCTGCGTCAGCGAGGCGGCCGTCATCAGGAGTTTCTCTCGCGCGTATTGGTCGGCCAAGTTTGCGATGCGGCTCATCTGCCAGACCCCGGCCGCAAGCACGAAGACACACGAAAGGATTAACCCGATCAGGTAACTCTTAGACAATCGCGAGTGGTTGTTCTCAGACATGCGTCGATTCTTCTTCCCGATGCGCGTGGTTGCCCTTGGGTTTACGCAGGTTCCAGCGTGCCGTCCTCTGTTTTGCGCCATGGCGTCCACCAGAGGCCGACGGTGCCGATTGAAATATCTGATTTGCGGGGACGGATCGGGCGCTTCTGGATGTTGAGCAAGTCTGGCGCGACGTCTTCCTTCAGGGTGGCGGCCTCTTGATCGAACTGGGCTTGAAGCGCGTTCAGCCGCTCCTGCACCACCTCCACGCTTTCTGAGGCTCGGGCGACGTCGGCAGACTCTTTCCCGATCCTGCTCGCGCTTTTCATGGCTGTGGCGGCACGTCCGACAGTGCCGACGCGCGCGATGCCGCGCCCGAGGAAGGCGCCGAGCAGGGTCGCGCCGACGGAAAGCACGGTGTTGATCTTCTGCTGTCCCGCCTGCGCTTTTTCGCGTTCCACGCGCTCAGTCGCGCGGCGGAGTTGGTCGGTGAGTGTCTGCAGTTTAGGCGCGTATCTGGCTTTCAGGGTGGCCAGTTCGGAATCGCGGCGTTCGCGCAGGAGTTGCGACACGCGGACACGGAAATCGCCCAGACTCTCCCCCGGTTGCGCCGACAGCTTTAGTTCGGGATAAGTCAGGAGGTCGAGCGTGAAGTTTTGATAGAGCGAGTCTTCCAGCGACCGGGCCCATGCCATGTAACTCTTTGGGTTTGACGCGCTGGCGGGAAGTTCCGAGAACGACGACGCGGGGAGCGGCTGACGGTCAAGTTGTTCAGAGGCAAACTCGCTGCGCTGCGCCGCGGCCTCCTCCCATGCCGCTTCGCGCCCGTCCTCTGAGAACGGGGCGAGATGCGTGCAGCTCAACCACGTGTCGAGCGCCGCCTTCGCGTCAACGAAGTGCAGTTTGCTGATGCCGACCACGCGGGGCTTGTACGTGATGGCTCCGTTCGTATCCTTGGGACGCTGATAAAAGACAGGCACGTCCGGTGGGAGGACGGGGTGGGCGGACGACGAGCGCGGAGCGTCCGTGTTACGGTGCGGTTCGCTGTCGCCGGGGCCGGTTGGCGCGTCCGGCGCGTCCGCGGCATGAGTGAAGGCCGCGAGTTGCGGCAGGGTCATCGGGCCGCGCAGGTAGCTCATGGCCCAGCGCGTCTGAAACAGGGCGGGGGCATCCTCATGGACGTTGCGCATGAGGAAAACGCGGTTGCTGAGCCCCGCAAGCAATTTTTCGGTCTGCGCCCGGTCGAAGCCCGCGCCTGTGCTGGCGGCCGCGCCTTCCAGCCCTTCGATGACGCGCATCTTGTCGCGTTCTGTCTGGAGCCGGCCGATGAACCACGTGCCGCAGTTGGCGAGTCCCTTATAGTCGAGATCTACCGGGTTTTGGGTGGAAAGGACCACGCCGAGTCCGAAGGCGCGTGCCTGTTTGAGCAGCGTCAGCATGGGTAGCTTAGAGGAAGGGTTTGCTGTCGGCGGGAAGTAACCGAAGATCTCATCCATATAGAGCAGCGCCCTCAGGCTTCCCGTGCCCGACTGGGTGCGCATCCAAGCGAGAACCTCGTTGAGCAGGATCGTCACAAAGAACATGCGCTCGGCATCCGGGAGGTGCGCGAGATAGAGGATGGAAACACGCGGTTTCCCGGCTGGCGTGTAAAGCAGCCGCTGCACGTCGATAGGCTCGCCTTCCATCCAGGCTGCGAATCCGGGAGCGGCGATGACGTTGTTGAGACTCATGGCGAGGCCGAAACGTTCTTTCGCCGGGTAAAAAGACTCGAGATCAAACACGCCGACCTTTTCGAACGGCGGTTTCTGGATGTCACGGATGATTGCGGCAATGTCGAGGCTGCGGCCTTCGCTCCAGGCGTGGCCGAGGATGTTTGAGAGCAGGATATGGTCGCGGCTCTGCACGGGGTCGGCGTCAAGCCCCAACAGCCCGAGCAGACCGGAGACGGCGGACAGGATGCGGTCGCGCAACGCGGATGCGTCCTGTGCGAGCGCGGGCGGGGGCGCGTTGAAGGAGCGGAGAACTTGCAGGGGGCGTCCGGCGGTGTTCCCCGGCGTGTAAACCGCGATCTCGGCAGCATTCTTCAGGCGTCGGATGCGTTCGCCGTCCTGTCCCCATTGGGCGAGCCCTTTTCGCCACGTTTCGGCGGTTTTTGCGGAGAACGCTTCTGGGGTCATCCTCTTGCGTGCGGCTTCGGCTTCGTCCACCCAGGGCCGGAAGTCTTCCGGACAAAGGTCGGGGAACTGCAAAAGGAGGTTGCCGAGGTCTCCCTTCGGGTCGATCAGAATGGCGGGAATGCCGTCGATGGCGGCCTCTTCGATCAAGGCGGTCGCGAGACCCGTCTTACCGCTGCCGGTCATGCCGACCATTAGGGCATGGGTCGTGAGATCCTTGGCGTCGTACAGCAAAAGACTGTCAGTTGCAGCGGCTGTAAGCGGGTCGAACGCTTTGCCTAGATAAAACGCGCCCAGCTTCTCGAAGTCCTGCATGGTAAACCTCAAAACGGTTTTTTTACTGCACGGATGTTCGCTGATGGGCCACAACATCCTGCGCTGTTCACGACAAACATCAAAACACGCGATTTGCCCCAATTTATACCATTTTTCCGGCGACCGGGGCAATGAGAATCACCGGCGCGAAATCACCGTGTGTCACCGGTTTGCTTGCCACCGCACACGTTAACGAATAAGCTATCCGTCATCTTAACCGTTGGAACGTGGTCGTATTTTGATAAGGCGGGCCGCTGCGCCTTGAACGGGTGGGGGTCGTGTTCAACCGGGAGAAATGATGAAAAAAACAGCCATCGTTGTTTTGGGTTCGCCCAACGACGCCGAAGGAAAGCTTTCCTCCATCGCCCTTGAGCGATGCCGTCAGGCCTTGGCGGAGTATTCGCAACATCCTGACGCTTATATTCTGCCGACGGGGGGATGGGGGGAACACTTTAATACGACGGACAAGCCGCACGGATATTATGTCAGGGAATACCTGGCTGCGCATGGCGTCCCTGAACAACAGATTCTCGAGTGCGCCGAAAGTGCGAACACCATCCAAGACGCCGCCCTCGCCAAACCGATACTCGGGCGCCGCGGCATAACCGATTTGATTGTTGTCACCTCAGACTTTCACGTCCCGCGGGCGCAGTTCCTGTTCCGGAGGGAATTCCCGGACAGCAGGTTGTCATTCTCGGCGGCAAAAACAAATCTGCCTGAAGACGAACTCCGGAGACTGAAGGAGCATGAAGAAGGGGCGTTAGCGAAATTGCGCCGGGCTCCATAACGGTGTCACGGTTTTGCTGGGGGCGTGGGTGTCAGACGGGGGCAGGGCACTGGATCCTGATAACGTTGTTGACGTTGCCGTTTTCATCGGTCACCCGCTCGGGGCACATCTCGTCCTCTTGCCATACGCCGTTCACCACGAATTTGTACTCGTATGTTCCTTCCTTGAGCAGAATGTACGCCCTGAAGGTGCCCTTGTCCGGCCGGTATTCCAGCGGATGGGAGGTCGGGTCCCAGTTATTGAAGGTTCCGGCAATATAAACCTTGCTGTCTTGAGGAGCGTGTATCTCGAACCTGACGGCCTTTTCTTTTGTGTGAGACATCATTTCCATCAGATCCGCAATCTGCTGGGTTCTGGTAAAGGGGTCTTTCCC
>JAQVSS010000186.1 GCA_028700415.1 Kiritimatiellia bacterium | reverse complement strand
TTTGCGCGCGTGCGCGTGGACGGGCAGATGCTGGCGCTCGACGATGTGCCGAAACTCGACAAGAACAAGGCGCACACGGTCGAGGCCGTGGTGGACCGGCTCGTCGCCGGGGACGCTGTGCGGTCGCGCCTGACCGATTCCATCGAGCTGGCATTGAAACTGGGCGAGGGTCTGATCCGCGTTCAGAGTGTCCGGCCTGACGGCAAGGAGCGCGAAGAACTTTTCTCCGAGAAGAATGCCTGCCCCGACTGTTCGATCAGTTTCGAGGAACTCAAGCCGCGCTCGTTTTCTTTCAACAGCCCGTACGGCGCGTGTCCGGTTTGTTCGGGGCTC
Organism: Kiritimatiellia bacterium; assembly: GCA_028700415.1. Lineage (GTDB taxonomy): Bacteria > Verrucomicrobiota > Kiritimatiellia > RFP12 > UBA1067 > JALHET01. The sequence goes on along the minus strand of JAQVSS010000186.1, from coordinate 7,898 downwards.
GGCGCGCAGTTGGTGTTCGATGAAGAACGGGTGGTTCCCGACAGAAGTCTCTCCTTGGCGGAGGGTGCCATCCTGCCGTGGCGGCGCGGCGGGTTCCGCATGGTGGTCTACTACAAGCATCTGCTCAAGGCGGTGGCCGCGGCGTACGACATCGATATGGACGCGCCGTATGAGGAGCTGCCGGAAACGTTCAGGCAGGTGCTGTTGCACGGCTCGGGCGAGGAGCCCGTGCCCCTGCGCTTCTGGATGCGCGGGGCATGGCGCAAGACCGAGAAACCGTTCGAGGGGGTGCTGCCGAGTCTCGTGCGGCGCTACAGCGAGTCGGAGATCGACGAGGTGCGCGAGAAGCTGCGGCAGTTCATGAGCAGCCAGGCATGTCCCGCGTGCCGCGGCGCGCGGCTGCGTCCCGAGTCGCGGGCCTGCACCGTGGCGGGCCGCTCCATCGTGGACGTGATGGCCATGACGGTCAAGCAGAGCGTGGCGTTTTTCGAGGGGCTCACGGTGACGCCGGCCGAGGAGCGGGTCGTGGCCGAGGTGCTGAAAGAGATCCGGCGGCGGCTGAAGTTTCTCTCCGACGTGGGGCTCGGCTATCTCTCGCTGGAGCGCGAGAGCTCGACGCTGTCGGGGGGCGAGATGCAGCGCATCCGGCTGGCGACGCAGATCGGTTCTGGACTGGTGGGCGTGCTGTATGTGTTGGACGAGCCGACCATCGGGCTGCACCCGCGCGACAACGAGCGGCTCATCAACATGCTGCACCAGCTGCAGCGGCGCGGCAACACGGTGGTGATCGTCGAGCACGACGAGGAGATGATCCGCTCGGCCGATTACATCGTGGATCTGGGGCCGGGGGCCGGGCGTCAGGGCGGCGAGGTGGTGTATCAGGGCGACCTGAAGGGGCTGCTGGCGAGCGGGCGTTCGCAGACCGCGGAGTATCTCTCGGGGCGCAGGCGGATTGAGGTTCCGGCGGAGCGCGTCAAGCCGGGCAAGGCCCGCATCACGATCACCGGGGCGTCCGAAAACAACCTCAAGAACATCGATGTGGAGATCCCTCTCGGGTGTTTCGTCTGCGTGACGGGCGTGTCGGGCTCGGGCAAGTCGACGCTGGTGAGCGACATCCTCAAGCGGCATTTGTTCCGCGCGCTGTACGGCTCGAAAGAGCGGCCGGGCGCGTTCAAAAAGATCACGGGCGTGGAGCTGCTCGACAAGGTGATCGAGATCGACCAGAGCCCGATCGGCCGCACGCCGCGCAGCAACCCCGTCACCTACACGGGCGCGTTCTCGCCCATCCGCGAGCTGTTCGCGGCGACGGCGGCGGCCAAGGTGCGCGGCTACAAGCCCGGACGCTTCAGCTTCAATGTCAAGGGCGGGCGGTGTGAAGTGTGCAAGGGCGACGGCATGCGCTGTCTCGAAATGCATTTCTTGCCGGACGTTTACGTCACGTGCGAGCAGTGTAACGGGCTGCGCTACAACAAGGAGACGCTGGAGATCCGCTATGGCGGCAAGAACATTTCCGACGTGCTGGACATGACCGTCGATGACGCCCTGGACTTTTTCCAGTCGCTGCCGCTGATCGCCAACAAATTGCGCACGCTCTCCGAAGTCGGGCTCGGCTATGTGCGGCTGGGGCAGTCGTCGACCACGCTGTCCGGCGGCGAGGCGCAGCGAATCAAGCTGGCCGCGGAGCTGTCCAAACGGGCGACGGGCAAGACGCTATACCTGTTGGACGAGCCCACGACGGGCCTGCATTTCGCGGACGTGCACAAATTGATGGAGCTGCTGTTGCGCCTGCGCGAGTCGGGGAACACCGTCGTGGTGATCGAGCACAATCTCGACGTGATCAAATGTGCGGACCACATCATTGACCTCGGTCCGGGCGGCGGGGATGAGGGCGGGCAACTGGTGGTTGCGGGGCCGCCCGATAAAGTTGCGGCGTGCCCGGCCTCCTGCACCGGCCAGTTCCTGAAGCGGTGGTTTTGATCGCCGTTGCCAGAGGCGTAGCCCCGTTTCACTGACTGCGTCCGGTCGGTTGCGATGAAAAGGTTCTGGCCGATATGTATGGAGGGACGGTCTCCGTGCCGTCCGCCTTATGTGCCCCGCGGCGGACAAAGAGGTCCGCTCTCCATCTGTCAGACGGCGGCCGGCGGCGTAACCGTCGGCGCGGTAGGCGCGGGGCTGTATTTCTCGTAACGGCGGCGCAGGCGCAAGAAGACAATCCCGCAGACCGGCACAGAGAGCAGGTAGAAGACGCCGATTGTGCCGAGGGTCAGCCAGAACTGCGAGACCAGCATGCCGATCACGAACATCACGAAAAGCAGGACCGGCACCATGCGCTTGGCCGGGACACGCAGGCTTTTCGCCGAGATGGTCGGGCACCGGCAGGCCATCAGGACCCCGCAAAGGAAGAGGATCGAACAGCCTATCCAAGGGGTTTGGAAGGCGGGCGAGTCGGTGTGGAGCTGCCAGATGGCGGGGGTCAGCACCAGCCCCGCGCCACCGGGGGCGGGGAGGCCCAGGAAGAAATATTTCCAATACGGCTGGGTGGGGCCATTGTCGATCATGATGTTGAAACGCGCGAGGCGGAAGGCGCAGCACATGGCATAGAAAAGCGCCAGCGCCCAGAACACGCCGCGGAAGGGGTAGGCCGCACAACCGTGCGTGACTTTTTCCATGATCCAGAAATAAATCAAAAGGGCGGGCGCCACGCCGAAACTCACAAAGTCCGCGAGCGAGTCGAGTTCGGCCCCGAGTTTGGAGGTGGCCCGCAACATGCGGGCCACACGACCGTCCACCCCGTCCAGCACGCAGGCGATGATGATCGCGATGACGGCGCTGCGCCAATGGCCTTGGCAACTGTAGCGGATCGAGGTGATGCCGCTGGCGGCGGCGACGAGGGTGACGAGATTCGGGATCATGGCGCGGATAGGGATCTCGCGCCTTTTGTGCGTTTTGCTTCTGCGCTTGCGGAAACGGAACTTGCCCATGTTTGATGCCTTGTTATAAAAGGGTTCAGAGGCGGGCGATCGGAGTTTCGCCCGCGACCATGATCTGGCCGACGCGCACGGCGGGCTCGACGCCCGGAGGCAGGTAGACGTCCAAGCGGCTGCCGAACCGGATCAGGCCGAAACGCTCGCCGAGTGCCAGAGTCTGACCTTCACGCGCGAGGCAGAGGATGCGGCGCGCGATGAGGCCGGCGATTTGGACGAAGGCGAGCGTGTGCCCGCCTTCGGTCCGCATCAGGTAAAGGTGCCGCTCGTTGTCCTCGCTGGCTTTGTCGAGCGAGGCGTTGAAGAATTTGCCGGGGATGTAGTGGGTTTTGATGATCGTGCCGGCGGCAGGCATCCGGTTGACGTGGACGTCGAGCACGCTCATGAACACGCTCACGCGCCAAACCGGCGGGCTGTCCGGCAGCAAGGCGGCGGGGATCGGGGTTTGCGTGAGGAGGCAGACGATCCCGTCGGCGGGGCTCACGACGGCGAGGGGATCGGTCGGCGGCACCCGCTCGGGGTCGCGGAAAAAGAGGTAGACGCCAAGGGTCAGCAGAACGCCTGGCACCGCCAGAGGCAGCCAGAACGCGGCCAGAACCGCGGCTAGCAACGCCGAGAACAAGACAAACCGGCGACCCTCCGGATTCATGGGAGGGAAAAGGAAGCGTTTACAAGATAGGTCGGGCGTGCTCACGTCAAAAGTCTCCAAAAAAAACAGTATGTCATGCTGTCGGGGGCAATGCAATCCCGGAAAAAGGGAGTGGCCAGCGGGAGAAAAAGAGCCCGTTGGGTCAGACGGCGCGCCTGAGCAGATCGCGGGCGAGGGCGGCCAGTGGGGCGGTGTCGCCCGGAAGGCCGGCGAGCGCGTCGACGGCCTGTTGCGTGTGTTGGCCCGCCCAGTCGCGGGCCTCGGCCTCTGACATGACGTCGAGACAGGAGAGCTCGGGTTCGGCGCCGGATTGGGCCTCGCGGGCGTCGAGCAGGTCGTCGGTGATCTGGAAAGCGAAGCCGAGCCTGTTGGCGAAGGAGGAGAGCCGGGCGAGGTCGTCTCCGGTGGCGCCGGCGGCGATGGCGCCCAGGCGGACGGCGGCGCGGAAAAGGTCGGCGGTTTTGTGTTGAAACACGTAGTCGATGGTCTCGCGCGTCGGGGCGGCGGCGAAACGGATGTCTTCGACCTGACCCCCGATGACGCCTGCCGCGCCGGCGGCGGCGGCGAGTTCGCTTACGAGGCGCGCGACGGTGCCGGGTGTTTTTTCCGGCGTGCGCGCGAGGGTTTCGAAGGCGAGGGTCTGGAGGGCGTCGCCGGCGAGGACGCCGAGGGCTTCCCCGTATTTCGCGTGGACGGTCGGCTGGCCGCGGCGCAGGAGATCGTTGTCCATGCACGGCAGGTCGTCGTGGACGAGCGTGTAGGTGTGCAGCAGCTCGACGGCGCAGGCCGGGAAGATGACGTCGTCGGCGTGACCGCCCGCGGCTTCGGCGGCGGCGAGACAGAGGATGGGGCGCAGGCGCTTGCCGCCGGAGAGAACCGCGTGGCGCAGGGCTTCGGTGAGCGGTTCGGGGCGCGTGCCTGCAACGGGCAAGCAGGCGAAAAGGTGTTCCTCGACGAGGCGTTTGCGTCTGCCGAGGTACGCGTTCAGGTCAAAGGTCATGTGGCCAGTATAGTCGAACACGGGGGAGAGGGGCAAGCGGCACGGGTTCAGCAATTCTAAATTTGGCTGTCTCCTTCGGTCGGGACGGAGCCCGACCCTCCATGTCCTTCGGCGTTTGGGAAAAGACCAAATTTAGAATTGCTGGGCACCCTTGGCGGGTTGTTGACAGGTGGGGAATGTGGGCACTATGATACGTTAATTACCTTATGAAGCGGGAAGGATACGATGGACACTATCGACCCGTATAGCCCTTGTCCCTGTGGCAGCGGCAAGAAGTATAAGTTTTGCTGTCTGCGGAAACTGCGCGATCGAGAGGCGCGAGAGGAACGGCCCTTGTTCTGGTCGGTTTCACCCTTCGAGGAATCTGCCGATACGGAATTTGCGTCGCTGGCCGTTGAGGATCTGGACGCGGAACGTGCTTTCTGCACAAAGGGGCTGCGGCTGATGGCGGCGGGTGAGTTCGAAAAGGCAATCCCTTTGTTTCAAACCGCCGTCTCGAAAGCACCGACCGTCTATACGGCGTCCAACAATCTGGCGCTCTGCCTGTTTGCAACGGGCAAACTTGGGGAGGCTCTCCGCGTGCAAAGCGACAGTCGGACCGCTTCGCCTTTTCCGAATCCCTTTGGCCTGGCCAATCTGGCGACCTTTCTGTATATCGGCGGGGATGAGGACGGCGCGCGACGCACCCTCGACGCGGCTCTCGAAGTCCAGTTGCCGAGCGCGGATGCCTGTGTGAAAGTCTGCGAAACGCTCGCACGCTTCAAACGCCATCAGGCGATCCTCGACGCCGCCGACAAGAGCGGTTATGGCAGTGATTCGGCCGTCTGCTTTTTCACAGGGGTGGCCGCCGCGAATCTAGGGGACCGTTCCCGTGCGCAGCGCGATTTGCGGCGGGTGAACTTCGGCCATCACAAGGCGGATTGGGTCCGCCGTTACCTTCAGAATCTCGACGAAAATTCAACGCCCCATACGATCCGGGGGGATTGGCCCTATCTGTTGACATACGAGGTGTGTCCGCTTCAGGTCGTGGAGCAGGAATTCAAACGCGACCAAACGGCTTGGCTCGCCCGCCGTGTTGTCGCGGATTTCTTCGAGGCGTTTCTGAACGATGCGTTCGATAAGGCGGACACGGCGATGCAGGCGTTGCGATTCGCCACACACCCTGACGCCACCGCGCTTTTATGGATGATCGCCAAAGGCATCTTTGGCCCGGACAGTCTCCGCATGGCTGCGCTGCAATGCCTGCGGGAACGGGGCGAGTTTGCTCCGCAGCAGCGGATTGAGGTTTTTTTTGACGGCAAGCGGCGCGAAGTTACCCTGACGGGAACAAAACTGAACCCCGATTTCCGTTTCGCGAAGGCGCTCCCGAAAAAATGGGATGACGTTTATGAGAAAGCCACGATGGCGGCTAACTCGAAGAACCCGGACTGGGACGCCCTTGGCACGACCTTCCTGAAGATCATCAAAGCGGTGCCCGGGTATTATCCCGCACGGTTCAATTACGCGGTCACTCTGCTGAATCGTGGACGGATGGAGGAGGCGGAAACCATCCTGAGCGCATTGGTTGAGGAACAGCCGGAGTACTTTTTCGCCCGTGCGGCGCTTCTGCAGCTTTTCATCGGCGACGGACGCAGGAAAGAGGCTGAAGCGTTGCTCAAGGCGACCGTCATACCCACGGAGACGCATCCGGCCGCCATGTCCGCGTGGCTTGTTGCTCAAGCCCGGTATCACGAGCGCGAGAAAGATTTTGAAGAGGCCCGCAAGGTCATCTTGCAGGCGTACCAAATCTCGCCGGACAATCCGCGCGCGGCACGGTGTCGAGCGTTTGGAGTTTGTCGAGGGCGATGCGGAGGGGGTAGATGCCGCCGTCCGCCCCGATTCAGTGATCAGTCGTTCGTCATTAGCTCCAAAATCATCGCGTCGATACAGCCGTCAAGCGTCGTTTGGTAATGTAGTTCAATCCTTTCGCGGGGACAAGCGGTTTTATATCATGGGCATCGGTAAAACAGAATATTCGTATTGTGCCCGTGGCTGTATGTCCGCGCGTAGAGAGCACGAACGAACTCCGAACGCTGAACGCCCAACTCCGAACGCTGAAGTTATCGACTGCCCATGGCGTTTATCTTAGGGTCATTCTGGGTAGGCAATTTTCATGATTGATTGCGTTGTTCTGTTGACCATGGCGACGTGATAGTCAACTTTGCGTGAATTTGCAAAGCATTACGGCATTATTCGCGATAGTCAATAGTCATTTACGGAGTTGTGCGAAGAGTTGAAAACGGGTATCGTTTCTTCCGTGTTCAGTGAACACCGCACGCATCATGAAGACCGACAAGAAGACACCGTATCCTTTCGCGCATCAGGCGGAAGAGACTTTCATATCGGCGGAACGCATCGCTTTGATCGACGCGATCCTTTCCGATATCGGCGTGCCTGAATCGTTCGTGTCCGCCTCTGCGCTGGAGGGTATCGTTCGTGAGACGCCGGTCGAACCGGGTGGGGTTTCGCCCGTCTGCCATATTGTCGCCGGAGCGAACGGTTCCGGGAAATCGACGTTCTCACTCTGTTTCCTTCCCAAGTACGCGGCGTGTCTGGAGTTTGTAAACCCCGATCTGATCGCCGCCGGACTGTCCCCTCTTGCGCCGACACATGCCGCTCTCAGAGCCGGGAAACTTGTTTTAGAGCGGATCGCCGCATTGTCTGCCGGGCACAGGGATTTCGGCTTTGAAACCACGCTGTCGGGACGCGGTTATCTGTCCGTGTTAAAGGCGTTGCGCGCGTCCGGATATCGGCTGCACCTGTATTACCTGTGGACGCCCGGGTGCGATTTGCTTTTGTCCCGCATCCGGCAGCGGGTCGCGGCGGGCGGACATACCGTGCCCGACCAAGATGTGAGACGCCGCCGGGAACGGTCGGTTGAGAATCTGAAAGGCTATGCGGAGGTGATGGACAAAGTCCGCGTCTTCGACAATTCGGAAGCTTCGCCCGTGCTGGTGTATGAGAAAAACGGGGCCGCGCTTGTTTACGATGAGGAACGTTTTGCCCGTGTCCAAAAGGAACTCGGCCTATGAAGCCTGTGATGTCTGAAGAAACCCGTCGCGTGGTGGAGGCGATGGAAGAGGCCACGTGGAACGCCATCGAGGGCTATCGCCAAACCGGGCTTCCCGTTCCGGTTTGGCGCGACGGCAAGGTGGCGTACCTCACGGTGGACGAAGCGCTCGCCAGCCGCCCCGACTACCAGAAGCGCATGGCGATGAAACGTCAG
>JAQVSS010000015.1 GCA_028700415.1 Kiritimatiellia bacterium | reverse complement strand
ATGGGCGCGGGCTACGGCGGCAACGGTCGTTACATGTCCGACAACACCAAGATCCACCCGACGTACGGCCACACCTACGGTTCGGTTCATGCGCCGTTCATGCCAGGCTCGCAGGGCGGTCTCTACAATAACGTCTACACGCCGAAGGCCGGTGGCGGCTCGGCCTGGTTCAAGTGCCGGCACAAGATCCGGCTCGACGGCACGGTCGTCGCTTCGGCGACGCGGTATTTCTATTCCGGTTCGGCGGCCGGTTCGGTATGGCTCCTGGCCCGAGGCTTCGAGGCCGGCAGCGGCGCGAGGATCTCGGCCGTCGGCGGCGGCACGTCGGATGCCCAGTCGTATACTGCGGCCGGCGGCGGCGGGCGCATCTCCCTCGGCCTCGGCCTCTCCGATGTGGAGATTGACGCCCTCGCGGCGGGAGAAACTCCCGATACGCTTGCCTATTCCGACGCGATCGACCTCGTCACGGTCGACGTCTCGGGCGGTCCCGACGGCACGGCGAACGGCACCAAGCCCCAGACCTATGCGGCCTCCGGTACGGTGTCGCTGGTGAAGGGGGCGCTCGCCGACAAGTCGGTTGCGGTGCAGGCGTCGCCGGTCGCGGCCGGCTTGCCCCAGCCCGCCTACGGCGTTACCGCCGCAACGGTCGGAGACGTTCTCCATTTCCAGGCGACCGATGACGCCAACGGTTACGGCGCTGATCCGTCCGATCCCACGGGGATGCGCTGGCGATGCACCGGTTATGTCGTTTCGAATGCCACGGAAGAGGTGTTGAACGGAACCGGCCTCGGATGCAGCTTCGACTTGACCATTCCGGAAACGGACATCTTCGTGACCTGGATATGGGAGTTCCCCGAGCGCAAGTTCTCGGTCGATAATCCGCAAGGCACCGGGTACGGCAGGTTACTGCTCGGCGGCGAGGATTTTGTGTCTGGAACACCGCTGTGGTGCGGTTATCTGGCGGAATACGAACTGGAGGCGGTGCCGGAGGAGGGCTACGAATTCCTCTACTGGAGCGGGGACTTCCCGTATGGTCAGGCGAAGGCCAATCCGCTGACGTTGACGATCGATCACGCTCGCTCGATCCGCCCGGTATTCCGTCGTTACGAAGAACCGACGCCCCGTGCCCGCACCGCGAGCGGCAAGTTCGACTTCCTCGACGAGAGCGCATGGTCGGGCGGCAACTTCCCGGGAACGAACGACGCCGTCGTCATCGACAATGCGTGCAGTGTCGCAGGGGTCAACTACATCGAGGTCGGCTCGCTGACGATGTCGAACACCAATGCGAGGCTCTGGGTCGGTACGGATTCCGAGATCTACAACCGAAATCTTGACACTACCGAAAGCAACACTACCTGGACCACCGACTTCCCGACCCGGGTGAACGACGCGGCCGAGGAGATCGCGGTCATCGTGAACGGCGCGGCCGCGTTGAGCGATGGAGCGCAGCTCGTCATCGGGGCCCCGCGTTCGCAGCGCAAGGCGCACGGACGGCTCGAGGCAGCCTCGATTGCGCTTTCCGGCCATTCGCAGGCGCTCGTCACCGCCGGTGCGATCGAAGGGGGCTTCACCTTCGTGAGCGGCGCGGGCTTCATCCGCACGACCGGCGATCTCGCGGTAAACGATCATGCGAAACTGCGGCCTTATTCCGACGGCCGGACGGGCGGTTCGGTCAAGATCGAGTGCGGCGGCGATTTCACCGTGGCGGCCGATGCGCTGGTCACCGCGGTCGGCGCCGGTTACGCCGCCTATGCGGAGACGCCGTCCAGCCAGTCGCCGGGTTACGGATACGACTACGTGATCGGCGGCGGTTACGGCGGCGCCGGCGGATGTGCCGATCTCGAGCATCAGAGCGCGCTGACCAATTTCTACGGCTTGGTCTACGGCAATCGCCTGGCGCCGGTCCACCCGGGTGCGCCGAACGGCACCTACAATGCGCCGTATATGTGTGGCGGCGGATTGATCCGGGTGCTCTGCAGAGGCACGCTTTCGGTCGCCGGCACGCTGACGGCGGCGCCGCAGGAAGTCGCCTTCACAGAGACCTACTTCTTCGGTGGCGCCGCGGGCGGCGGCATCTGGCTGGCCGCGAAGAATTTCGCCTTCGCCTCGGGGGCGGCAATGGACGCGCACGGCGGGCGCGCGACCTACGGTTCGGCCGGTGGCGGCGGACGTATCGCGCTCTGCAAATACGCCATCGAGTCGGATCTCGAGACATTCGCCGCAGGCAGTCAGCCGTTGTCCGGTTACGCCTACGGGGGCGATCGGGCCGAATTCGAGACGGAATTTCCCGGCGTCACGGTCAATGTGGCGGGCGGCGACGAATGGTCGCGTACGGCTCCTCCGCACGAGAATCTCGGCAAGAAGGGCGGCGACGGCACCTTCGCCTACATCGTGCCGCCGCAGGGAATGCTCATCCTCTTCAAGTGACTGGCGTTTTCGTTCTGGCCAATGTTCGGCGAGTTGTGCGGGGGTTACGGGTTCGACAAGGCGTATCTGGATCTGCCCCACCTGGCCCTTACGAACAATTTGGCGTGGAGCCCGTACACCGTGGCCGAACTGTACGGCGCGAGATGGGACATCGAGGTCTTCTTCAAGGAGATCAAGCAGACCGTCCAGCTCGTCGACTTCCTCTTACCCGGTTAGTCAACGGATTCCACCACGAGGCTGCCGCCCTTCATCACCGCCCGCTCGTATGTCTGCAGATAGGTCGATGGCTCTTTGTCGCAGGTGCCGGCAATCCCCACTATGAGAGGCCGACACGCAGGAACGGTTTTGCGAAGCGAAAATTGCGGCGTAGCATGCCGGGAACGACTTTCTTATGCCTTGCAACGTGTTCCTGGAAAGTCCGGCTTTGGAGACAGGCACGATAATCGTCCCGATATCGCCACTTCCGCAATCGCGCCCGTATTTCACGCTGTCTGGAAGCGGGCCGTCCTTGCCAACGGAGAAGAACGTCTGCACTCGCCCTCTCTTTTCCGTGCCGGGATCGCACATATTGAGAAGCCCGTCTTTGCACAACGAGCGATAGCACGCCACGGCCGTGTAAACCGCGGGATCAACATACTTGATGTCAGCGGCAATCAGCCCCGCGTATTCCGGCATCCGCCTGAGTCCGTCCACCGTCTTGCGAATGGTGTCCATAACAAAAGGATAATGCGTGCATCCGAGTATGAGCGCACGTATCGGAGCCTTGCCGCCGCCATCCCTGTATTTCTCAACCATGGCCACTATGTTCGTGCGGGCGCATTCCATCATGCCCGGGTCGCCGCACTCCACGGCCTCGGCAAGGCCGATTCCCCCGCGGTTCACCACGGAAATCCTCCCCGCGACTCCACGCGCCGCCGCCTCGTTTTTGAGCGTCCGCTCATATACGCCGGAAGCTATGGTCCCCGGTGTGGCCATGACCGCTATCGCGAACGGCGAATCGACGCCATTCATCGCATCAAACGCCGCCTCCACGCCGGAGTTTACGACTCCTATGACTTTCGCGTCGTGCGGCCGGTCCATCGCCAGCACGGAATCAAGCCCGTAGGCGGTGGCGGTGTTGCAGGCGATCACGACTATCTTGGCGGGATCATGTCCGTCGGAGCCCAGCACGAAACTTGCGTCCCGCATCACCAGTTCCCGCAGGAAATCCGCCTTGCCGGCGGAGTCGTACCGCCCGTACGGCATATTGGCCTGGTCGCCGAAATAAACGAAACGCTCGTTCTCGAAATCCGGCTTCCCATCCGGACGCCTCCTGCCGCTCGCGTTGTCAAACTCGTCGACGACAAGCAACTGCTCGAGGACTGACATTCCCCCTATGCCGGAGTCGAACACGCCGACCGGCAACGACGACACGCCATCGGACGCCGCGCTCACCACATCCCGCGTGTCGATGAAGCCGAACGCCGATGCGTAATAGTTCGTGACATCCGCCAGCGCCGCGCCAACCATCAGGCCAGCGGCAAGCATCATTGAGATTCGATGTTTATTCGTGTTCATTGTCGTCTCCAGCTTTTAACCAGAAGTTTAATCTGACAGTATTTTACCATAAACGACATAAGGGGCCGACCGTCAATTCGCGGACAAAAAACTGCACTTTTGCGACAGCCAATGGAATATGGTATAATCTCCTCATGCGACGAAGAGGCAAATATGTTCTCATAATCATATCTTCCATGTCGAAGGTATAGTCCGAAATACTCGGAGGTTTCCTGAACTATGCGCGCGGACACGGACAACCGGCAGCCCGTTCCCCGCCCCGCTCAGCCCCCTGCGGACAAATCCGCATATAACCCATGAAAAGGCTTCATCTTCAGGTGTTTGGCCGTGTGCAGGGAGTGGGCTACCGCTTCAACTGCTGCCGGCAGGCATGTTCGCTGGGTTTGACCGGCTGGGTGCGCAATCTTCCGGACGACAGCGTCGAGATCGTGGCGGAAGGCCCTCCCGCCGCGCTGAATGCCTTCGTAGCCTGGTGCCGGGAAGGCCCGACCTATGCAGATGTCGAACACGTTGCCGAAACGCCCGAACCCGCAACCGGCGAATTCCCTGTGTTTGAAATCAAAGACTAAAAGAGGCCGACAAGGCGCCAACCCGAGTCACGTTATTATTTCCAGCACTCCTCACCCGACCCCAAATCACACCCATCGCAATCGTTTTTTTTTCGGTGTTGACTCTTTTTGCCCCCCCCCCGCATAATGGATATTTATGAAGGGAAAACGTGTGTTGCCGACTCTAATAGATGGTAGTGGTGATGGTAGTGAAACGAAAAGGGGATTTTCCATGAACAGTTTTTCTGGAGCCTTGAAGTTTTTAACGTCTATGCTGTTGGTTTGCCTTACCGGAACGGCATTCGCGACCGATTACCACGTTAACCCCGATGACACCAAGGCAAGCGACTCCTATGATGGCAAGGCGGCGGTGTGGGAAAGCGGTACGCGCGGACCGAAGCTTACACTCGCCGGAGTGATGGCGGTCGCGACGGCATCCGGCGACATCGTGCATGCCGCACGCGGACACTACAACAGCGGCACAATGGCGATAAGCGGGCACAAGACCTTGAACCGTGTCGTCATTCCCGCAGGCGTCACGCTCGTCGCCACCGAAGGCAAGGACGTCACGTTCATCGAGGGCGAAGCCGCGCCTGAGGGAAACCGTACCGGCATCTACGGCAACGGCACCAATGCGGTTCGCTGCGCCTACCTGAAGCTCAACTCGAAATTGCGCGACTTCACGCTATGCGGCGGACATGTGTATGCGGCGGCGGACAACGACGCCAATTCCGAGCAGGGCGCCGCCGTCTACTGCGCCGGCACCTGGGATAATTTGAAGCGGCTTACCCCGATCATCACCGACTGCATGATTTCCAACAATGTCGGCTGCACCTATGCCGTGACTTATTACGGAACGTTCTACCGCTGCAAGTTTTTTAACAACCGCACAACCTGCTGGGCTGGAGTTTCCATGGGCGCCTACTACAACTGCATTGTAGACCACAGCATCGGCGGAACCTATGCCGTGTACAGGCCGTGTCCGTTCGTGAACGGCACGATCGGCTCCAACTGTACGAGTTATTGCGCCACCGGTTCAGACAGCGATGCGAACCGCCGATTTTACAACAGTATCATCCTGGGCAATTATTGGAAGATCACCGCGCACAACTGCCTCTTGGCCGGCGTCAACATAGGTAGCACCATCATGACGAACGGTACGCGCACGGTGACCTCGGCTCAGCTCGATCTTGACGCCGATTACCGTCCGTCGACGAACAGCATCGCGATCGACGCCGGCACAAACGGATTCTACACTGCTGAATACGACGTCGATGCCAACTACTGGGCTACCGAAGGGCTGACAGATTCCGACAAAAATCCGCGGTTTATGAACGGACTGATCGATATCGGCGCCTACGAACTCGACCGCCGTGAAGATTTTGCGAAGGATCTCGCGCCCGAACGCGTGGCTGTGACCGCCGCGAGTTCAAACGTGACGGAAACAGCCGATAACAAGGTCGCACTCGGGCCGCAAGCGGAACTGGACATCACCTGGATTTCCCCGACCGGCGAAGCGACCGAATACAGTTTCCAAACGCTCGTTTCCGGTACGGGTACGCTCAAGTGCTATGTGAACAGTTCGGAGACCCCGTCGGTGGAAGTGACCGCTGCCGCGGGCAACACAAACCTCATCCTCGTTGTGAGCGGGGCGAGCGTCAGATTCTTCTTCTGTTACGAGGGCGACGACGGCCAGGCGATTCTCTGCAACTTCAGCGACCAGAACTATGTCAGGATCGACCCGGGAGAAGGTGGGCTCTCTCTTTCCGGAGTAAGCTTCGGCGAGACCACGGTGGCGGACGGCGACACGTTGACGTTCACGATCACCCGGACGTTCGACACCGCGCACTGCTGCATCGGCTTTACATTGATGACGCTCGGCGGGAGCGCCTTTTTATCCTTCGACGACTATCCGGACGGCTGGACGCATACGGTATCGAGCCGCGAAAGCAGCGTGCATATCGTTCCCGTCTATGCCGAGCACCAGGACTTCTACGTCGACGCCAAGGACGGCGATGACAACAACTGCGGCTTCCTGCCGACGCTGGCAATGAAAACGCTTGCGGGCGTTTTCTCCAAGCCCGGCCTCATCACCGGCGACACGGTGTACCTAAAGCCGGGAATCTACGATCAGGGGACGATGCGGGACGGCAGTGAAAAGACGCTAAACCGCGCCATAGTCAAGCGCGGAGTCAATCTCGTCGGACTCGGTGCTGCCGAGAACGTAATCATTATGGGTGGTGAAGCGCCGACAGAAAAGCAGGTCGAGAACGCCTACGGGTGCGGCGAGGACGCGGTGCGCTGCCTACGTTTGCTCGGGACGAACATTGTCAGGAACGTGACGCTCTGTGGCGGCAGAATTTACGTCGCTTCCATTGAGAAAATTACCGCTAACGCAGACTCGTGCGGTAAGTACGCCGCCGCGAACTGCTCCGGCGAGTCCAACTACCTCATCGGCTGTACCATTACCAACTGCGTCGGGTTCACGATGGCGGTGTTTGGCGACACCGACAAAAAGGGCAACGCGTCGCTCATCCGCTGTCATGTCTGCGGGAACCGGGCTATGTGGTACGCCTTGATGCAAGACGTAAACCTTTACAACTGTGCGGTCTACGGGAACTCAGGCGCATACTCTGCGCACAACTGCTTCAAGATCTTAAACTGCACCATCATGGACACGTCCAGCGCGTTGCGCGACACGTACTCGACTGAAACCCGGTGCAGGGTGTACAACTCAATCATCAACTCGTCGCAGGACAGCAAGACCGTCATGTTCAACCGCTGCTTTTTCCCCAACAGCGCGTCTTCTTATCAGAATATCGATCAATGCTTGTATCTGCTCGACGGTTGCAAAACGAACGGTCTTTCGATCATCTTTAAGCCCGGCACCTATACGCCCAAGAACCGCAGTTGCAGTGCGGTTAATGCGGGCGAAAACGCATATCTTACGAATTTTCCCGCGGCGTTTCCGCAAGAGCGCGAGCTAGATCTCTACGGCAACAGGCGCATTTGGGAAGACATCATTGATGTGGGCGCGGGGGAATTTTCGGATGCCGGCATAGTTTTGCTTTTACACTGAAGTCATAAGGTATTTAAAAATGGGGAAATGCCCTTCCTTTAGCGTCGCTTTGCTGGCGACGTCCTGTATGGTTGCTAGCGTAGCGGAAAAAGACAAGATTGTTGTGCGTCGGGACTTTGAAGTAGACGAGCGGTGGAGCCCGAAAAAACTCTGCGAGCGGGAGTTTTACGTCAGCTTCACCTATGCCGACTGGCTGGATCCGGAATCAGCGAATCCTAAACCCGATCTCGAACTCTACCGCGAAAGCGGCATTCGCCTCACCGGCGGGAAGAGCACCGACTGGAAGGCGATCGCACGTGATAGCAAGACCTACGCGAAATTCATGGAGAAGCCGCAGATCAAGAGCCCGCTCACCGCAGCGGACATGATCGGTCCGACGGTGCCTTCTTACGCGAAACGCTTTGAGGGCGGCAACCGTCCGATCCTCATCAACCCGTTCTGCCATCGCCCCGCGTTCTTTTTGGAGCCCAAATACGATCTCGACATTGAGTCGTACCGCATCTGGGCGGCGAAACATCCGAACCTCATCGGCATCATGCAGCTCGCGGAATTCGATTCCGACGCCTACGCCTACGAGGTACTCTTTAATGCGATTAAGGACGAAAAGCTCAAGGCAAGGCTCCTTTCCGAATTTCCGCCGCCGCGGAACCGGTATGAGTGGCTTGAATTTGCCCGGCGCTGTGTTGAGCGGACGAAGAGCGTGATGTTCGGGGAGACGCGGTTATGGACAATGAACAGCAGCGACTACACGCTGAGTCACATCATGGCGAGTCTGGGCGCGCGCGGAGTCATCTACGAGGCAACTTCTCAGGAAATGGGGCGCTGGCAGACGGCTGGCGCGTTCATGCGCGGCACCGCCCGTCAGTGGGACATCCCGTTCGCCTGGTACATCGCGAACTGGGCGACTGGTTTCACGCGCGAAGGGAAAATGACGAACGGCGAGAATTGTTGGACCGAGGACTATCGCGACACGTCCAAGCCGATGTCGTATTATTCTCCGCGGGCGCCGCACATGGGTTCCGGAAGGTCCGCGATCGCGCGGCAGAGCGCCTACGGATACCTTGCAGGCGCGTCTTTTGAGGAGCCGGAGAACTGGATGTGGACCCACCGGGCGCCTGGAACGGACCCGCAGGGGCGCCCCCATGTTTCGGACATAGCGCGTGACTTGGATGGGCTTTACCGTCTTTCGAAGCGTGTCGACCGCGGTGCGGTTTACACGCCCTGTGCGATTTTGACACCGCTTTCCGAACGCTATGGCGTCAAAGGTGAGACCTTGAATATCGGCTTCCCTTTAGAACAGAACGCCTTCTTTTTTACGCTTGCGCCAGTGCGTTCCGAGGACATCCGTCACCGCTCGCTCCGCAAGGCAGGCAATCAGAGCTGCCTGTTCAATTCCGAGTTCGGCGAGTTCTACGACGTGCTCGTTCCCGACGCCAGACAGAACACCTGCGAATTTCAGAAGGCGCTCTCGGCTTACAAGTGCGCGTTTCTCATCGGCAGCTACCGCAAGGTCGACCTCGATGCCGACGCGCTCACCCGTTACGTGGAAAACGGCGGCACGCTTTTCTTCGGCGCGGACAAAGTGACGAATGGCTTGGTGTCTGCCGCGCTTGCCGGACTTCGGTTCACCGGTGAAACCGTCCGTTCCGGCAAACCGATCACCGATGACCGCGACAAGACTTTCGATGCGGGAGGCGAATACGAGTACCTCAAGGCGCTGGTGGCGACGGCGGAGCCGTTGATGAAAGATGCGGACGGCAACGTCGCGGCATATGCCAATAAGGTCGGCAAGGGCAAGGCGATCACCGTTACCGCCGCGGGGATGCTTCCCTGTGAGATCCGCCAGCCCAAGGGGTTCGATGAACTTCTGGCCGGCAGGCTCAACTGCCGGATCGTCGGGCATCTTCTCCGCCGCGTCCAGACCGAAATGCTGCCAGTCAGGGTCAATGGCGACGTCCAGTGGGGGCTCAACCGCGCGAAAGACGGAACATGGGTGCTCTGGCTCATCAACAACAAGGGCGTAATGAAGTTTTCGTTTGAACCCGAGGAGTTCGATCCGGCGATGACCGCGAAAGTTTCCGCCCGTTTCGTGTTTCCCGTCGCTTCAGCTTCCGACTTGCGTGCGGATCAGCCGCTTGCGGTCGAAGACGATGTGATTTCGGTCGAGGTCGGGCCGGGAGAATGGAAAATGATCCGGATCGCGGAGGCCAAGTGAAAATCCTCCTCTTCTTGTGCGCGGCGGGCTTCGCCGCGTTTTGCGCTATGGCGGCGGGTTATTCCTTCAACGCCGATTTCTCGGTCACGGACGGTGTGGCGGAAGCTTACGGGGTCGACATCGAGCGGATCTCGCATTATTCGCACGGACACGGCAAGGTCGAGAACGGACAGTACGCGATATTGCTGAACGGTAACCGTCACTATCTCCTGACGCCTAAGCTCGCGGACTTCAAGCTCGATCTCGGCTGGAACATTCAGACCACGCACTCGGGAGGCCCCGGCTACGGGCTTGTCGTCCGTTTCCGCCGCGACCGGGAGTCTGGTGCCGACCACATGTTGGAGGTCTTCCGCGAACGTAAGACGAATCGGCTATCGATCACGCTCGACTGCAAAGAAGTCGCCGCGCGGGAAAACGACGCGACCGATTTCACAAAGGATCAGAATCTGGTGCTGGAAGTGAGCGGCGCGAAAGGCCGGTTGTCGGTCTGCGGAATCGACGCGGTATTCGATATTGCCGCAGGCAATGCGAAAGGTTATGTCGCGCTTGACGCCGCAAGCGATTCCCAGCAGCAACTCTACTTCCGTACGGTTTCGCTCATCTCTTCGGAAAAGCCGGTTAAGCAAGAGATCGCAAAATACAAATTCGTCCTCGACAAAACCCAGGGGTTTGCGCTGCCGGTTGAATACAATGTGACGCTTTCCAGATACGAATCGGGGGAAACCGTCCTTGAAGCCGGGCTTTCAGGAACCATACGGAGCCGTCCGCTTGAAGGACGGGTCATTACCGGCGGTGGCGAGTGGGGAAGCGTTCTCGAGAAAATCGATACGCCCTATGTGCGCGTCATCAAGGCGGACGGGAGTGAATTTGCGAAGTGCAATTTCTGGAACGGCGAGCAGACTTTGCGCGACGAAGAAGTTCAGAAGTTCATGAAATCGATCGGGCGGCCCTATACCGTCCAAGATGCCTGGCCGAAAAAAATATCCATTGTCTTTTACCGTTTTCCTGAGAAGTATTCGCTTGCCGCCGGATACAGGCATGCGATCGCGAACCCCTGGCGCTTCGCCGAGGAGAACGCCCGTGAGCAGGTGCTGTCGCAGGACGGCGCGGTACTCTACGACGGGGAGCCGCTTGTCGGCGGAGCGATCTGCATCAAGGTGAAGAGCCCTGCGGACAAACGGCTCGTATCGAAAATACCCGCGGACATCCCGATGCGCGAAACGGCAGTAAAACACGCGAAGGAGCAGCATTATTTCTACGAGTCAGAGAAGATCAGGTTCGACTTGGAGGCGCATTTCAAGGACACGGACTGGTCTGCGGCCGAGATCAAGGTCGAAACGAGGTTTACGGACGTCTACAATGATCCGGTCCCGGCGAAGGCGTCCGTCTTGACGAAAGGCGACGATCTCCTTTCGGGAGGGATCCGCCGCGTAGTGAAAGAGGTGTGCCTTGACGGGTTCCTCAAGGTCGGTGTCTACAAACTGCATGTGAACGGCAGGTCAACGGTCTTCGAAGTTCTGCCGGACGATCCGAACGGGCCATGTCCGCCACTCGCCTCGAAACTTCCGCAGTTCGTTTCGATGCCGAACGAAGTGAAGTACCTCGAGCAGAACGTGATCGATCCATGGGGCGATGTCGGAGGAGTCGCGCATTACTATTCGGTGGACAACCGCTATCCGCTCGTGGGCAACAAATTGGAAATCTGGCGCATGATGCCGATCTACCGGCGCCTCTGGTGGTGCTGGAACTGGAACCGCAATTCCGACAAACTCGAAATGCGGTCAGACTTCAACAAAAACCTCATCCGCCATG
Organism: Kiritimatiellia bacterium; assembly: GCA_028700415.1. Lineage (GTDB taxonomy): Bacteria > Verrucomicrobiota > Kiritimatiellia > RFP12 > UBA1067 > JALHET01. The sequence goes on along the minus strand of JAQVSS010000015.1, from coordinate 19,960 downwards.
CGAACTTTTTCGGCGGTGCGGACGAACGCTATGCCTGGGACGGGCGTTACGAACTCGGAGTCGTCAACTATTACACCGGCTATCAGTTGAAACTGCTTCGCGACTTCCTTAAAGAAAAAAAGATCGCGGACAAAGTGCCGACGCCTGAACCGTTCACCTTCGAGGCGTTACGCACGCTTTTTGACACCTGCTGGCGCGAGTGGGTGGACTATGCGCGCACGCGGATCGACGCGCGGGAGCAGGACTTCGTCGACTACATCCTCTCAGTGAATCCGAAGGCCGGGCAGGCGACGTACGGGCCCTACGCCTTCTACGTTACGCATTACAAGACCGCGTATACGCTGACTTACGGCGGTTATCCGATTATCGACGACAAGCGGCTGCGGGCGAACGGTTCGTTCTGGCTTTTCGAAGAGTACCACCATTCCTGCGACTATCCGCTTTTCCGCCCGGCATTTTTCGTCGCGACCTACGACCTTCATTTCGGGGACCGGAGTCGAAAAATCTTCCCGGAAATCTACTATTCCGGTTGGGGACGCTGCCTTGACGGCGCCGTTTACATGGCGCATCCGATGTCCAGCACCTATCTTGCGGACGTCCATCAGCGTCGCATCGCCTATCAGTACACATATGGCACTCCGCAGTTCAAGAACGGCAACTACAAGTTCTGGACGGATTACGGCTTCCACGCCCGAAACCCTGAGAACGGCGCGATGGAGGAGTTCGTACATGCCTGGGGCAACGTGATGAAGAACGAGCCGAAGCGGGCGCTCAAGGCCCCATTCGTGGTCCACGACCTCGACGCCTTGAAGCGCAACGGCGAGTATTTCGACGACGAGTGCAACTCTCGTTTCCGCAAGGGCGCTAACGAATGGATGGAGCTTTCCGATATATGCAACTCCGGCGAGGATGATATCGCCTATGCATTCGAGCAGGCGGTCGTGAACGGATACACGACGCCGGTGGTGACGACGTTCAAGGATCTCGCCGGTTTAAGCCATGACAACGCCGAGTTCGTGATCCTGCCGCCGATCGTCGAGGGGACGCCCGCGGAAGTTCTCAAAGCGATTCGCGATCTCAATGCGCGCGGTGTCAATCTGATCGCCTTCGAACAGGTCGTCGGGCTCGAAGACCTTTTCGGAGTCAAGCGGGTTTCGGGACGCAATATCGGTTATCTCAAGGGCGAGTCCTTCTCCCATAAACTCGCCAAGGCGCGTTATGCTGCGGATGGCGCTGAGCCGCTTCTTCTCGCCGCGGAGAAGTGCGGCGACAAGTTGGACATTCCGCTCGTCATGAAGCACAAGGCCCGCGGGGGGCGAACCGTCTTCGTGAACGCGCCTGCATCCGCCATCCGCCGCGCCTCGTTCCGTACGGTCTTCCATTGGGGACAGGATTCACTTTCGGAAAATCTCAAGTCGGCGATGCGTGAGGCGTTCGTTTATCTGGCGCCGAAGCCGACGGTTAAAAGCGAATACGGTCTCGTGTCCGCCGCATTCACCGCCGCCGACGATGTGGCGGTGGTCGTTTCGGACGAGCCTCCGATATACAAGGACCGCACGGTGTATCCGGTTCCGATGCGTTTCACAGTCTCGGCTCCGGGAATCGACGATGCCGCCATTGAGTGCGACACCGACTACACTATTGTTTCGCGTGAAAGGGAGCGGGTCACAATCCGCGTCCGCATGGACCGCGACTCCGCCTATTTCTTCAAGTTCAAGACAGAGTCAGCCAGATGAGCCGTATCCAAATATTTTCCTAGTCGGATGCTATTCCTGATAGGCTCTGGATGTCTTCCGCATTGTCGAGGTCATAATTTGACAAAGCCGCCTCGCCCGCTTCTACAGCCTCACCTGCCACCACTAGCATTGAGCGTTGAGCGATGGGCGTTCAGCGTTGAAAGTTCCCTCCCCTTTCCCCCCCACAACTCCCGAACTTTAGAACTCCCGCACTTTCAAACTTCTTTCCCCGCGCCGCACTTCCACGGTCTCATTCGTTACATTCACGCGAGGCGTCATACGCCATAGGGGGCAGACCCCAATGACGTTGCGTTTTACGCCCTCGAGGAGAGGAGGAGGGTTCAAATTGCATCGACACGCCACAGCGCTTTCTGACGCTCTTCCCGTCGGTTCTACGACCATGTCTCTTTCAGACGCCTAAAATTCAAGACGGACGGGATATCTTCTCGATCATGACGCTTTCGAAACGGATACGACCGGGCGTTCCCTCCCGTACGAGAAAATAGTAGTCATAGTCGTCCTTCGGCTTCACGAACTCTATGACGTACCTCTGGAGTCCGGAGTCGCCCTTGGGCGTCGCTATGCGCTGGTTCGCGTTGTGCATCGGCGTCGGATTGCGTAGGACGAGAGTCCACTGCCCGCCGCCTGGCTGAATCATACGCATGTCAATCGTGAAGCGGAACCTCGTGCCTGCCGACCCGTTCCACACGCCATTGGGGAGAATCAGCCTCGCCTCGTGGGTAATGTGCTCGTAGTACCCGTCAACGAGCTTCAGCTGCGTGCCGTCCTTCAAGCCAGTCATGCATTTCAACTCGGCCATCGGGTTCACGCATTTCCACACGAGTTCCCCGCTTTGCGCCTTTTCAGGCACTGCGACATCCACAGTTATGGGTTTTGCGCACTTGCCGAACGCATTGACCGGCGTCACGCTGAAGCGCACCGTCTCGCCGGTCTTAAAGAACCCGGCTGGGAAGGAGTGCTTCGCAGGGCCTCGCTTCTCGAAATCCTCGAGCCAGAAGTCCGTGAAGATGTCGTGCCTCGCGTACGCCTTCCATTCACCGCCGCCCTTGCGCGCGATTTCAATCCTGTACTCGAATGCTCCGCGTCCCCTCACCTCGGGGAACGTCAGGTCGAACGTGTTAAACGGAACCATGTCCGGCGTCGCCGTGAGTCGGGCACCGGCCGCGAATTCGGGAACCGGCTCCGCCGCCGCCATGCGGGCGTGCGAGTAAGGGGCCGTCTCCGCTGCGAAGGGAAGCGGTACCACCCAGCGGTCGTCGGCGCATAGTTCCTTCTTCGTCCTCACGTCGAACCGCCTAAGCACGAGCCTGTCGGGGAAGACATCCATGATAACCGCGTAGTAGCAAGACTTGCGTTCCGGCGCAGTTCCCACGAGATTGCCGCCCCACGTGGCGATGGCCCCACAGTTCACGACTGTGAAGGCTCCCTGCCATATCGAAGTGGCGATTCTTAGGGACTGGTGGACGTGCCCCGTGATGTCGATGACCGATGGAAACTTCCGCAGAATATCGTAGCGTTGTTTGTCGCCCCAGATGCGGCTGTTATAGACGGTCTCGAACGGCGGCACGTGGTCAAACAAAAACACGGGCTTCCCGGGATGCGACTTCACCGCGTCGGAGACCATCTTCTCGTACACCTTGAAATCGGACCATTGTGTCATCACGACGAACGGATACCCCTTCATCTCGAACGAGTCGTACAGGACGTTCGGGGACTTCAAAAGCTTTGCAGCCTCCTCGCAGGCATCCTTCCAGCGCGGCGCAGAGCGATCAGGATCTCCCTTGTAGCGGTAGTAGTCGTGGAACGCGAACACATAAACTTCGCGCGGATGGTCGGCCGCGGTCCTCGGCCATGCGGCCTCGACCGTGTCGGAATACTGCGAGTAGGCCTTTTCGCTGAACTGGTCGGCTATGTCGCCGACGTTCGCGACAAGATCGACGCCCTCCGAACGGAAGAGCTTCCAGGCCTCGCCCATCTTCTGGACATTATTGTTGTTCGTCTGCACGTGGGTGTCCGTGATGAGCCCCAGTTTGAGGATCGGTTTCCGGAGCGCGGCTCCGCTCAGCGCCGGTAACGTCGCAGCCGACGCCATCGCTCCTATGAATTCGCGTCTTCTCATTTCGTCGATTTCCTTTTTTCAGTCGAGTTCAAAGAACTTAACGCCTATCGGTTCAAGTCTGACCTCGACCTTCATGCTGCCGACAGATATCGTCGCGGCGCGAACCTTGCGTGTCGTGTTCACCACGAGAAGATGCGTCCTGCCGCCGTGCCGCCACGTCCTCGCGCCAAGTTCCGGTGGCACGCCTTGCGGCTTAGGTGCCGGCTCCACGGAAAGGAAGATTTCCTCCTTCACGGCGACCTCCCTAGTCACCGACTCAATGCGCGTCCAGTCGCACTGCGGGGCTTTGAAATGATGCGTGTAACTGCCGCCGAGCCACTTGCCCTTAGCATCCGTCCATTCCACGCACACGAACACGCCCTTGCGTGCGCCCGCGAGCGAATCCACCTTCACGCTCACTCCGAAGCGGTACGCCTTGCCGTGTTCGAGGGCGACATCCTGATATGTGCAGACATAGAGTCCGGGGTCGGAATTCTCCCAGACGAGTCCGCCGGATCCGTTCATCCCGGCGTTCCGCTCGATTCTGAAGGAATCCGACGGGGCGTTCCATGCGACCGGCTTCCCGTCCGCATATTCGTTGAACGCCGCGTTCGAGAGAATCGGCGCGGCATCAAGCGCGAGGAGACCCGCGACCAAGACGAAAAGTGAACCAACGAGCGCTCTCAATGGAGATCTCCTATCGAACGAAAAGCACTGTCCCGGGCCTGATCACCCTGACGGTGCCGTCTTCGCCCACCGCTATACTCCAGTTCGCCTTGGTCTCTCCGTCGATTGAGAGAGCCCAGCCGGCAAGATTGGCGATGTCGGACGCATTTGCGAACACCTTGCCGATCGTGTCGTCGGCAGGGAGGTTGGTCACGTACAGAACGCCGTCATCCGCGAGCGAGAAGCCATCGATGGTCCCAAAGTCGGAGGCGTCGACCGCCACAGACGAAAGCGTCACAGCGCCGACAGCCTCCAGCGTCGCGCCGGACGCGACTGACAAGGTGTTGGTGCAGGCTCCAGACGGCGCGTAGGCGGAATTGGTCGCGATGGCGTAGCCGTTGACCCCCGACTCCGTCGCCGTCGTACTCGTATAGACGACGCCCGATTTCGCCCACGTATATGCCGCGGACGCCATCGCAAGGGAAGTCACCTCGTGGAGCACGTCCCAGTGTACGCCGTCGGGACTTCCCTCAAGCTGCCAGTCGTTGGGATTTGCAGCAAGATTCTCTGGCTCTGCGGAAGAGGGATAATGTATGCACACATCGTAGTAGGCGGCCGGGGCGGAGTCTTCGGCGAGCCGCATGACGAACGGAATCCACGTGAGCGGATTGGAAGTAACTGGCGATTCGTAGGTGGTACCCCCCGCGACGTAGTACCCGAAATTGCATGGGGACGTCGAACCATCAACAAGCGCGGTGAGCGATCTGTTCTGGGTCGCAGCGCCCATGCCGTAGCGGTCGAAGCGCCCTATCGAGATCTGTCCGGCGGCGAGATCGTGCCAGCTGTTGGTGACGTATGAAAGCCCCGTGTTGACGCGGTTTCCTTCGGCGTCGTACAGCGCGAATTCGGTAAGGTACATCTGCTTGGCCGTATTATTCGGCTTACCGCGCACGGTCCACCTGTACCAGCTGTACGCCCCGGGATCACCGCGGATCCCCAGTGTGCCGACGTTCACCTTCACTGTGCCGGAGAACGTGTTCGATCCGTTGAGTATCCACGTGCCGTCACCATCCTTCACTACCGACACTGGCGCATTTGGCGAGTCGGCGATTCCTGCGATCTCGTTGTCGGCCATGCTCGAGCCTGAAAGATAGAGTGTCTTAGCGCCGGTCGTGGATGGCGACACACCGGAAAAGCGCCACGGATGTGCCGTGTCGTTCTTGAGCCTCGCGTCACCGACGAGAGCAATCGGTCTTTTACTCGCGAACGCGCCGTTGGTGCCGACGAGTTCAAATGTCACCGTCCTCCCGGTCTTGCCGAGAATGTAAGCATAATCGCCCGGATGGCCGTCGTCGTCGCGTGTTCCCTTGTATTGCGCGGTAAGATTCGTCGCGAGCCCAAGTGAGCACGCCGAGCCGGCTTCCTCCATCGAGTCGAACTGCAGCGTTCCGCCGGCGACGGCCATGCTCGTCCAGAAAGTTCGCTTCGTCCTGTTTTCGTCCGTGTCGGCGAACCGCCACGTCCCAGTCCCGTCCTTAACGATGAACAGACAGTTCGGGCCGGTGACGTTGAGCTGGCCGCCGAACACGCATGTCTCGGTGTTTGATCCCATAAATCCGAAAATGCCCATGCCCCTTGTTGAGTGGCCGTTGATCGCCCCGTTCCAGATGAGTCCCCCGGTCGCGCCGGCATCAAGGAAGGAAAGCCCTTGGTTCGGATAGGCAAGCGTGAAACTCTTGTCCGTCGTCTCTCCAGTTCCGAGATACAGGAATCCGCCGCCGTTGTTAACAGTCCTAACGCCGTCTGTGCCGATCGTCGATGCCCCGTCGCCGTAGCCGAAACAGGCGATTCCCGTCATGCCAACGCCGCGAGCGGCGTACTTCTCGAAGTCCGTCTCCGCAGTACTGGTGTTTATCACGGAGAATGGATTTCCGCTGTCGAAAACGTTGTTCGTGCCGCGCAGCATCGCGTAACCTCTCGAACCATAGTAGATGCGACCTGCGATTCTTCCTGAAAAATCGAAGGCGCCTTTCAGACTCGACGACTCGAGCGCGAGGTTCTTGTAGCCGGATGCAACTGTATTCGTGACGAGACCGTCCCCCTTCAGGCCGAAAAGAGTCGAAGCGTCCAGATCGTTCAGGTAGAAGGTGGCTCCCGATGCCACTGTCACCGGACCAACGTACACGCCGGAACTCGTCTCCGGCATTTTCACCGATCCATCCTCGATCGAAAGCGCCGCCATGTATGCATACAAATCGTTCGTGTTCGCGAGTGAGAACGTGCCCGCCGCCCACGAGGCGAAAGTGAACGGGTGTTTTTAACTGTGTAGTTACAGGCAAGATAAATCTGGTTCACCCGCTTCTGCCGACTCACCTTCCCCCACTAACATTGAGCGTTGAGCGTTGGGCGTTAAACGTTGAAAGTTCCATCCCCCTTCCCCCCCACAACTCCCAACCTTTAGAACTACCGAACTTTAGAACTTCTTCCCCCCCCTCACCTCATTGTCAGCTTCGCCTCGATCAGCTCGTACGTCTTCTTCCCGATCCCTGTCACCCGGCTCGCGTCCTCCTCCTTCGTGAGGAAAGGGCACTTCCGTAAAACATCCATCGCAGACGACGACTTGATCCCCAGCCCCGCCACCTCGACGGCAGTCGCCGTGTCCAGGTTCACCATGCCCCCGTCGTCCCTCACCTGACACCACGGCAGCTTGCCCTCCTGGCCGCACCGCGCGGAGCCCCCGCTCCGCACCCACTCCGCGTCTCACACCGCCGTCCCTAAGCCAGCGAAGACTGCGCAACCGGCTCACTGTTTCCCGGCATGAGCGGCTTCTTCCCTCGCCTGGCGCTGCATGACGTCCAAATAGCGGTCCGCCTCTTCCACGCTGGCGAAAATGTTCTCGGTCGGCAGGGCGTTGGCGATGTCAATGACCGCGCGGATCGGCGGCTGGAGATTCGTGAGCAGGCACTTGCCCCCGAGAGCTGAAAGGGCTTTGTTGGTTTTCATCAGCACCCGGAGGCCCAAGCTGCTCAGGTAATCGAGCTGCGCCAGGTCAAACACCAGCACGCGCTTAGCCGTCAGCAACGGCTGCAGGCGCTGTTCCAATTGCTCGTGACTCTGGGTGTCCAAGCGGCCTTTCAAAGACACGCGGACCTGCCCGTCCATCTGCTTTTCAACCTTCGTTTCCAGCATAGCTCCCCTTTCAATCCATTCGTTGCACCATATGATGGGCTTTTTTAACAAAGCTTTTGCCGTTCCGTCAAGCAATCCCGGCGGCGAGAAAACCCCTGTTTTCTGTTTTCTGTTGTTTGCCGAGAGAGGTCGCGTTTATAATCCACTTGGATTCGGAAACCGCGAGGAGACTGCGATGTTAGGACTATTGAAAAACCTCTGGCTGGGGCTGATGCTGATCGCGCTGGCATCGGCGCTGCTGCTGTTCTCAGATATGGACCGCCGGCAAGGGGCGCGCAAATCTTCCCGCGACTTGCCCCGGCTGGCGATCATGCAGTGGGCCTCGACCGACCTGCTGGACCACACCGTGGAGGGTATCGTTGAGGGGCTGAGGCGGCAGGGCTTCGAACACGGGCGCACCGCAAACATCCGCTTCTTCAACGCCTCGAATGACAACACCACGGGCAACGTGATGGCGCGCGATGTGTCCGGCGGCTCGTATGACCTTGTGCTGACCGCCAGCACGCTCGCCCTGCAGGCGGTGGCCCAGGCGAATACGGCCGGGCGCGTCGTCCATGTCTTCGGCGGAGTGACCGATCCATACGGCGCGGGGGTCGGCATCACCGGGCCAAAACCCGATCAGCACCCCGCCCATCTGGTCGGGGTCGGAACCTTTCAGCCGGTCGAGCGCGCGATACGGATCGCCCGCCAGATGAATCCCAAACTAAGCAAAATCGGCGTCGTGTGGAATCCCGGGGAGAGTAACTCCGAAGCCTGTGTCCTGAAAGCCCGGGCGACCTGCAAAGAACTCGGCATCGGGCTCGTCGAAGCGAACGCGGGCAGCACCTCTGAAGTTCCCGAGGCCATTCGCTCAATCCTCGCACGGGGTTCGGAGGCGGTCTGGGTAGGCGGCGACACGGTGGCCATTTCCTCGATCAGCGCCATTGTCTCCTCCGCCCGCGCGGCAAAGGTCCCCGTGTTCACAAACGATCCCAGCGACACCTCCAAGGGGGCACTTTTCGGCGTCGGCGCTTCCTATCAGGACGTGGGCATCGCGGTTGGCGAGATCGGGGGAAAGATCTTGCGCGGTAGCTCACCGAAATCGTTCGGGGTCGAGAACCTTGTCCCCGAAATGCTGACGCTCAACGAGCCCCTTGCAAAAGAATTCTCAGGATGGTCGCTGCCCGCGGAACTCCGCGCACAGGCCGCCGCCGCGCGAGCGGCGACCCCCCGTGTCCGGCTCCAGCCGCAGCCCGGCCGGACCTACACCGCGGGACTGCTCTATTTCGGGCCTAACCCGGTGTTCGAAATGGCCGGAACGGGCGTGCGCGAGGCGCTGAAAGACGCGGGGTTCGTCGAGGGCGAAAACCTGGTTCTGCATGTCATGCATGCGAACAACGACACCTCGTTCCTGCCGCAGGCGGTCCAGCAGATGGCGAACCGGCGCCCCGACATCCTGATCCCGCTGTCGACCCCGTGCCTGGCGGCGGTTCTCGCCAGCCCGCAGAAGATCCCGGTGGTGTTCGGCATTGTCACCGCCCCGCTGCAAGCGGGCGCGGGGAAGAGCTTTGAGGAGCATCTGCCTCACGTCACCGGCGCGGTATGGACGGCCCCCGCCCCAGAGGCGTTTGACTGGATCGCCTCGCTGTTCCCAAAAGCCCGCAAACTGGGCTTCATCTACAATCCTTCGCATGACAATTCGCTGATGAAAGCGGAGGCCGTCCGCGCGCAATGCAAACGGCACGGATGGGTGCCGGAAGAGCGAAGCATCAACGCCCCCGGGGAAATCATGGAGGTGCTCTCGTCGCTCTTGCAAGCCTCGCCGGATGTGGTCTTCGGCCTGGGCGACAACACGGTCGTCAGCGCGTTTTCCGCCGTGGCCAACGCCTGCCTGCGCGGAAAGGTGCCCCTGGTGGCCGAAGACAACAGCCTGATGGGGAGCGGCGCGCTTTTCAGCATCGGCGGGAATCCGCGTTCGGAAGGACGGCATACCGGACAGCTCGCCGTCCGGGTACTCTTGGGAGAGCCCCCGTCCGGCATTCCCTTCGAGCCCAGCGCGGAAAAAGAAATCGCGGTTGATTTCGAAGCCGCCAAGCGACTGGGCGTGAAGTTTCCGGTCGACCTTCTGAAGCGAACCGGAAAATTCCACCGCCTGCAGAGCGTCTGCGGCCGCCCCCTGCGCATCGCCATGGTCAATCTGGTTCAGAACCGCATGTTGGAATTAGGGGAAGCAGGGTTCCTGCGGGGGTTGCGCGAAGCCGGTCTGTCCGAGGGCGTTGACTTCACGCTCCGGCGCTACAACGCCCAGGGCGAGATATCGCAGCTGCCGGCGTTGCTGGACTCGGCGCGCAACCTGAATCCGGACCTGATCGTCACGGTCACGACCCCTGCGATGATGGCGGCCGTCAACCGCATCAGAGACGTGCCGATCATTTTCTTCGTGTCGAGCGATCCCCGCGCGACGAGCCTGTTTCAGCGGGACGCCGTCCCTCCGAACATCACCGGCGTACACGACGACCCGCCGATGGATCAGCTCCTGGAGATGGCGGTGCGGCACAACCCGGAGCTGAAAGCGGTGGGGATCGTTTATGATCCGGCACAGTTCAACGCGGCGCTTTCAGCAAAGAAACTCCGGGCCGCCTGCGCGCAGAAGAAAATCCAGTTGCAGGAGGCGACCGCTTCCGCCCTGACGGAACTGCCGGTCGCGGTCCAAGCGCTGATACAGCGGGGGGCGAAAGCGCTGCTGCTTTCGGCGGACAACCTGGTCGTCACCGGTTTTTCGCTCGTCCACAAAACCGCCGCCCAAGCCAATCTGCCTGTTTTCGTAACGGAAGCCAATCTCATGGACGAGGGCGCAACGGGCGCGATCGGCGAAGACTATGAGGCGTGGGGCATCCAGGCGGGAAAGCTTGCGGCAAAAGTGCTCTCCGGCGTCCCCCCGAAAGAGCTGCCCTTTGCGGTGACCGGGGCGGGAAAAATCAGGGAGCCTGTCAAAACAGCCGTTCCTGCCCCGCGGCGCGAAGCTCCGGCGCGGCCTTGGGAAATCAGGATTGCCCGTTACAACGACGCGCAATTTTCGGTGGACACCTGGCGCGGCATCATGGACGGATTCAAAAAGCAGGGGCTGCGCGAGGGACGCGAGTTCAACGTACGCTGCCTGAATGCGCAGGGGGACATGACGACGCTGACAAGCATTATGACCTCCATCCGCGCAGAGCGACCCGACCTGATCATGACCATCTCCACATCCACCCTGCAGGCGGCGCTGCGACAGGCCGAAAAGCTGCCCGTTGTTTTCGCGTGCGTGGCCGACGCGATCCGAGCCGGGGCAGGCAAGTCGGAAACCGACCATGTGCCGAATGTGACGGGCATCACCACGCTTTCCCCGTTCGCCCCCATGGCCCGGCTGATCAGAATGTCCGTCCCGAACGTCCGCGCCGTCGGCACGCTTTTTTCGCCCGGCGAAGTCAATGCGGAACACAACCGGAAATGGTTCGCCGAAGCACTCGGGAAGGAAGGCTTGAAACTGGTCTCCGTCCCGATCAACAACAGCGCCGAAACGTCGGAGGCAACCAGTGTGATGCTCCGTTCCGACATTCAGGTCGTGTGTCAAATCATGGACAATACCGCCCGTCCGGCCTTCGCCCAAATCACAAAACGGGCAAGGGATGCCGGGCTGCCCTTTTTCAGCTTCGACAGCTCGAGCATCAAGGAGGGGGCAACGCTGGCGTTGGGCCGGGATTATTATTTTTCCGGCGTGGAAGCCGCAGAGGTCGCCGTGCGGGTGCTCCGCGGCGCCAATCCCGCACAGATCCCCTTCGCCAACACCCGCACCGAAATCGTTGCGCTCAATCCGGATCTCATCAAGAAATACGGGGTTGACCTGCCGCCGGAATACCTGAAAAAGGTACAGGCCGAAAAGACCGAGGAGTGATATGCAAATCGAAACAAAGATAGCCGGGGAGCGCGCCATTCTGAGTGTCTCCGGGCGTCTGGATGCCTCTTGGGCGGAACATTTCCACGGCACGGTCCAGGAAACGATCCGCGACGGGCACCACCATGTGCGCATCGACGCCTCCGGGCTGGATTATCTCAGTTCGGCAGGCATCCGCTCGCTGCTCCGCATCCAGAGGGAGCTGACCGCCGTTAAAGGATCGTTCGGCATCATCCGTGCCGCAGGGTTTGTCGCAGACACGCTGCGGCTGTCCGGGCTCGAACAGCTCATGGTGGACACGGCAGAGCTTTCGGACGCGGAAACGCCCGGGCATGCGGACAGGGCGCCTGTGGACGCCGTGCAGTCCGTGGGCGGCATCCGTTTTGAAACCCACCTTCTTGCGGCACAAGGGAAAATCACGGCCCGAAGCGCCGGCCGCTGGAACACCTGGAGCCCGGTGCTCAAGGTCGACGCGGAGGAAATCAGTTTCCCGAAAACTGTTTTCGGCTTGGGGATCGGTGCTCCCGGAAACGACGCCGATGCCGCCCGCACCCGCTTCGGGGAATTCGTCGCGGCAGCCGGACATGTTGCCTGGTTACCCGGGGACGGTTCGGACACGCCCGATTACCTTGAGCAGGCCGAACGTTTCGTGCCCCGGCTGCACGTCATCCAGTCGCTGACGGGGGAAGGGGACTTTTCGCATCTGATACGTTTCAGCCCGGAAGAGAAAGGGGCGTGTCTCAATCTGTCCGACCTTTTTCTCAGAATCCTGCAAACGACCCGGTCCAACGCCGCCGCAATGGTCGGGCTTGCCGAAGTTGAAGGGCTTGTCGGCACGGCCCTCTCCCGTTCCCCCGGCCTCATCCAGCCGTCCGACCGCCCCTCTGATTTCCCCGAAATGCGCAACTGGCTGAGCTTCTCCGGAGAGCGGATCCACCGGCAAGCCCAAGCGCTTGTCGTCGCGTTCCTGAGCCGGGACCCCTCCCCCTTTCCGGCTTCACAGCTTTCGCCTTTAGCGTCGCAGCCGGAACTCCGCGCCCATGCGCATGCCGTCATCCTGCCCTACCGCCCGCTCCAGCAGGGAGTCCCTGCCCTTGAGCCGGCGGTGCGTTCCCTTTTCGAGGACAACGAGCCGGCCGGGCTTCTGCATCTGATCGAAGACGGCCGCCCGGCCGTCGGCCTCGGGCAGAGCGCCTTCATCCGCGGCGCATGCTGGTGCGCCCCCCTTCACGTTGAAAAGGAGCCAACGGTATGACACTGGTCATCGGAGCTTTCACCATCGGGTTCATCCTGTCCCTGCTTTCAATGGGCGTCTGGATCAGTTTCCGCATCATGCGGTTCTGCGACATCACCGTTGACGGTTCCATCACCTTGGGCGCATCGGTCGCCGCCGTGATGCTGATCCACGGCGGGTCGCCTTGGCCCGCCACCCTCGCCGCGACGCTGGCCGGCGGCGCGGCCGGATTCGCGACCGGCGTACTCCACACGCGCTTCAAGATCCAGCAGTTGCTCGCCGGCATTCTGGTCATGACCGCCCTCTATTCGGTCAACCTCCGCGTCATGGGCCGGAGCAATGTGCCGCTCAGCGACGTGGAGAACATCGCCACCCCCGTCGCCAAACTGCTGGCCCGCGGCTCAGGCGGCGCCGACTCGCTGAGCCTGCTGGGCTGGCCGGTCCCGGTCCAGGACGCGGCCATGCTCATCACCGTCCTTGTTTTAACAGCGCTGGTCGCCTTGCTGATCCGCTTCTTCCTCGTGACCCACCTCGGCACGGCCCTGCGCGCCACCGGGGAGAATCCGCAGATGGTCCGCGCCCAAGGCGTCAACAATCAGTCGATGCTCGTCTTCGGCCTGGTTTGCTCCAACGCCCTGATCGGGATGGCAGGCGCGCTGCTCGCACAATATCAAGGGTTTGCCGATGTGCAAATGGGCATCGGCATGATGGTCTGGGGACTGGCCAGCATCATTATCGGGGAGGCGCTGGTCGCCCGCTGCACACCCGGGTTTGCCCTGTGCGGCGCCATTATGGGCACGATCCTCTTCCGGCTGCTCGTGGCGATCGCCCTGCGCTGGGGACTCAACCCCAACGACCTGAAGCTGGTCACCGCGGCCTTTGTCTTCGCGGCGCTCGTGCTCCCGGACGGATTGAAATATTTTGCCCGGAAGCGTTTCAAGGAGGGGTCACATGATTAGCATCCGCAACCTGAAAAAAACTTTTTTTCCTGACACCCCCAACGAGGTGAGGGCTCTCCGCGGGATCGACCTGGATATCCCCGATGGCTGCTTTACCGCCGTCATCGGCTCCAACGGCTCCGGGAAAAGCACGCTTCTCAATGCCGTTGCCGGAACGTTCTTCCCCGACCAGGGCAAAGTCCTCATCGACGGGCAGGACATTACCGGCTGGCCGGAACACCGGCGCGCCCGCCTCATAGGCCGGGTGTTCCAAAACCCGTTCGCCGGCACGGCCGCCGACATGACGATCGCGGAAAACATTGTCATGGCGATGCGGCGCGGCTGCAGGCGCGGTTTGGGCCTGGCGTTGCGGCCTTCCGTGCGCGACGCGATCGCCGACCGGATCCGCTCCCTCAACATGGGCCTGGAAGACCGGCTGGGCAATCCCATCGGGACCCTTTCGGGCGGACAGCGGCAGGCCCTCACGCTGCTCATGGCCACCTGGCTGCGCCCCCGCCTGCTCCTGCTCGACGAGCACACCGCCGCCCTCGACCCCAAGAGCGCCGCGCAGGTGGCCGAGCTCACGCTGGACATCATCCGCCGGGAAAAGCTGACCGCGCTGATGGTCACCCACTCCATGCAGCAGGCCGTGCAACTGCCGGATCACATCATCATGATGCACAAGGGACAGATCGTCCGCCAGTTCGGCGGCCAAGAAAAAGCCCGCGTCCGCGTCCCCGATCTCCTGTCCGCCTTTGATCAACTCCGCCGGCGCGAACAGCTCGACGAAACCGTGGCTGACATCATCCGGTCCCAATACCGGTGAAGCCCGCAGAAGGGTCCAGCATGTCACAAAAGAAAATCTCAGCGATCGGTTTTCTGGTGTCCGTCCTCTATGCCTCAGCCGGGATGGGCGGCTATTGCCCGCCGCAGTCGCGTCAGTCGGACGGCATGAGGGACATCATGCTCATCTACGCCGGCACGAACCATTGGCGCCCGGAGAATTTCCTGCCTTATGTTTCGTATGTGGACCGGGAAGGGAAACCGCGCGACTGGTTTTACGATGCCTACCTGTTCCTGATGTTCAGCGGCGGGCCATCCGGGGTGGGCTACAGCGACGGCGCGACGAACCGGAAGGACTGGGATTTTTACCTGGATGAAGAATTCGCGCCGGGCCGGGAGTTCGCCGCGCTGAACACAGCCATCGAAAACGCGGCGCGGCAGATGGCTGTCAAGGCGCCAACGGTTCCGGTCATCGCGATGATCCCTTACCCGTCCGTCAGCCAGAAAGATTTCGGCGATGTGGATGGCGACGGTGTGACGGAGAACCTGGCGGTTGCCGGGGAACGCGAGAAAGTCGTGTCATGGTTCCTCCGCGCGTTTATTGAGCGGTGGGGAAAAGCCAAGTTCCCGCACTTGAAACTGTGGGGCTTCTACTGGATGAACGAGGGGATAGCGCCACCCGACGAAGCGATTGTCAAGGCGGCAGCCCGGAAAATCCACGCGCTCGGTTACAAATTCCACTGGATCCCGTGGTTCAAGGCGCCCGGCGTTGAAAAGTGGCGCGACTTCGGCTTAGATCTTGCAATCATGCAGCCCAATTATGCGTTTATCCCGCCCGCGGGACAGGTGCAGGTCCCAGACGAGAACCGGTTGACGACCGCGGCGAACATGTGCCGCCGGCTGGGCATGGGTATCGAGATTGAACTGAACATGTTCCGCCAGTGGGAGCCCGGCAATGCTGCGCCGATGGTGCCGAGGGACCGCATCAACCTGCAGCTTTACCTGGATCACGGCGACGATGCCCTGGACGGCTATCAGGCCGGGGCCGTCCGCGCCTATTACCAGAGTTACCATGCCATCGCTGGGCTCTGCGCCAGCAGCGATCCGGCGGCGCGCCAACTCTACGACGACCTTTATCATTTCCATAAAGGCACCTATACGAGGCGGCGGCCTTATCAGCCAGTCAACGCGCCGGAAAAATGCCTTACGGACGGCCGCTGGAAAACGCGGCCGGATTCCAAAGCGGACGCCGTCACGCTCACCGGCCCACAGGCCGTGCTGACGTTGCCTTTGGGCGGGCTGCGCCTCGTGAGCGACGTCCGGGTTCACTTCGCAGGCGACACCGCGCCACAGCGCGTCACCCTCGCGCTCAGCTCCGGCACGGGGAGCGACGCGTTCACTGAGGTCGCGGACGACGACTATATCGTCCCGCATCCGGAAGACGGCGGCGGTTTTGCGGTGCTGACCTTTCCGGCGCGGCTCGCGCGGCACATGCGCCTGAGTTTCAAAATGGAAGCAGGCGGCCATGCGGCCGTGGATGAGATCCTTCTGATGCCGGCGAGCCACCTGTTATGCGGGGTGCCCTGCCGCGCCGACGCGGGGGCGGTTGATCTTTCCAACTGTTTGACCGACGGCGTGACGGGCGGCGACGCCAAGGCCGAATGGCGAAACGGCCGCGGCGAAGCGCATGTTGAACTGCCCGAAGCCTGGTATGCGGAATCGCTCCTCGTCCATTTCCGGCAGCTTCACAAAAAGAAATTCGCTCCACACGCCGTTGTGGGCAACGTTGCGGGAACCCATCCCGCAGACAAGGACGGCTGGGCCGTTGTGCCGCTCAACCGTCCCGTGCAGAAGATCTTCCTTTCCATTGAAGACGTGGCCGCGGGAGTGGTCTCCGTCGATGAGGTGGCCCTGCTGCCTGCGAAAAACCTCGCGGCCGGCTGTTCCTACACGTATGACCCGCCGTTCCATGCGACGTACCCGGACGCCGGCGGCCGCGAATTAACCGACGGTGAGGTGTCGCAAGGTTTCGGTGACGGGAAGACGGCCGGCTGGGAAGCGGGGGCGACGGCCCGGGATGTCACCGTCGTTGTTGACACCGGCGCATCGCGGGCGATCGAGATGGTTGAGGCGCACGTTCAGGGCGGAGGGTCCGCAAGCGTGGAGTTTCCCGAACGTGTCGCGATCGCGGTTTCGGAGGACGGGAAACAATGGACGCGGGTTACGGCTTCAGGCGGGGAACCGGCAGAAAAGGAAAGCCGGGAAATCAATGGACGGATCTCGGCGCTGGGCTGGCTGAGATTCCCGACCCCGGGTGCACGCGGCCGGCACATCCAACTGAGAATCCTGCCCAAAGGCTGGCTGATGCTCAGCGAAGTCCGTGTTTTGTCCGGCGGGGTGAATGTGGCCTTGAACCGCCCGTATTCGATAACGCCCCAGCCGACCGGTCGGGAACCGTACGCGGACAATTCCGGGTTGCTGACAGACGGGTATTATACGAAAGCCGGCACCGGATGGACGACGTGCGCCGGTTTCAGCACGGCCGATCCGACGGTTGTTCTGGATCTTGACGCCGTTTACCGCATCGGCACCGCGCGCGTACACCTCCAAGGGGGCGGCACGGCGGGTGTCGTCTTCCCCAGGCAGGTTAGCGTCTCCACGTCGGTTGACGGGAAGACATGGAGTCCCGCCGGAGAAACCCGCGAGTTTCCGGCGGAAAAAAACAAGTTGTCGGCCACCGCATTCATGGGTGTGACGTTTGAACCCCGTGAGGCACGCTTTGTGCGGTTCCACGTTCAACGGCGCGGATGGGTCATGCTTGATGAAATCGAGATCTTTCCGGCTGACTAACGCGGGTGCGTTAATACAGGGTGACCATCGTGCCGGGATTGACCCGCTGCACGGTGAGCGTCCCGCCGGAGACCCGCAACGCGACCGACGGTTGCCTCTGGCCGTTCAGCAGCACGCTGATGCTGCCGCTCTGCGCGACACTCAGCGTGCCGCCGGAAAGCACCGTGATGCCCTGCCACAACGCTTCGACCGTGTAACCGGACAGCGCGATCGTCGCGCCGGCCGGGATCACGCATTCGGACGCGTGCAAAACCTCATCCCCGCTGGACGCGCTACGCGCCAGCGTCGCGCCGGAGGTAAAGACCACGCGGCCGACCGTGCCGGTGCCGCCGAGCGTCGCGCCGTTGGTCACGGTCAGCGTCTTGCCGGACGCCAAGCGCAACTCTCCGTCCACGCGCGAAACCGTGCCGGATGGCAGCGTGAAATCCAGCGACCGCGCGGAGAGATTGAGCAGCGCGCCGCCCTCCACCTCGCACCCGCCCGCCAGCGTGACCAGCCCGACGGAACTGAGCGCCAGTTCGCCAGCCTCGACAACCACCGGACCCGTGAAGGTGTTGGCGGCGGACAGCGTGAATATGCCCGCCCCCTTCTTGACGAGCCGTCCATGCTCGCCTTCCGCGTCCGGCAGCGGCAAAGCCGTGCCCGCGTTAAATCCCGCCGTGTCCACCACCAGACCGTTCCCGGTCAGCGCATACCAGTCCAGCTCACGGATAAACGACGGGGTGCTTGCCATGACCTCGATCGTGCCGCCGTCAAACAGCGCATGCAGCTTACCGTGGTGCTGGCGGAACGCCTTCACGGCGAACACGCCGCCGGCCAAGGTGATCCGGCCGGTGATCGAAGCCGTGTCCGGGGCGTACATGGCCTCGCCGATTACCAGACGCCCGCCCGTCATGCGGATCTCGGAGAGCGGCGGCGCAGGGGTCGTGGGTGCGCCGGGATTCATCCGGAGATATTTGGTTGTCCACTCGCCGCCCTTCATCTCGAAAAGCCCGATGCCCGCCCTGCCGATGTCCGTATATCCGGCAACATCGGTCTTGCCGCCCGAGGAAGTGAGCGTGCCCAGAGAACCCGCGTTATAGCCGCAGGACAAGGAGTAGGTGGTGCTTGGAAAAATTGCCGTGCCGCCCGCAACCTCAAAGGTCCCGGTCCCGGAATAGCCGACATACGTGTAAAAATTCCCGCCCTTCACAAACGTCCCGCCGGTCTGCCTGAACTCGCCGACACCCTTGGCCGCTTTTCCGAAATAAACCGTGTTGGAGAGATGCAGCTCGCCGCCGGAGACCTCCAGACGCCCGTATCCGGAATCGCCCACATAGGTCTCCCCCTTGACGACCGACACCCCGCCCGTCTGAACCAGGGTGCCGCTCGACAACGCCGGAGAGCCCGCCGACAGGGCGTTGTTGACCATCAGCGACCCGCCGGCCACCTCCACCCTTCCCGTGGCCAGGCCCGCGTTGCCGATTGTCACGTTGTTCAGGCCCGTCACCGCCCCGCCGTCAATCCGCATGCAACCGGCACCCTCGGCCGCATTGCCCACGAGCAGCGCTGAGGAGACCGTCATCGTGCCGCCGGTCACGAGACACTCGCCGCGGCTCGTGGGATAGTGCCCGAGCGTGACGCTTGTCGCGGCAATCTCTCCCGTGCCGCCCAGCATGCACTGCGCCAGGCAGTTCGAAGCGTTGCCGATGATCAGCACGCTGCTTGAATTGGTCACCGCGATCCGTCCGCCCGTCACCGAAAGAATACCGGTCGTGTTATGTCCGCCCGGGACGTTGTTGGCGATAAAGAAATTCTTGTTCGCAAGCGGCAAAACGATCTCGCCGCCGGTCATGTTGAGCCACGCGGTGGTTTTGCCCGCGTGGGCCAGCTCGAAATTCTCCCTGGAGAGCCACCTGCCGCCGCTCATGTTCACCACGGCACGGGTGCCGCCGGAATTGCCGATCCAGATCGCGTACTGGTTCTCGAGGCTCCCTCCGCTCATGTTGAAGATACCCCAGCTCGATCCGTTTCCCTGGTCGCCGATCGAAAAATAGTTTTTCGCGAGGATGCTTCCCGAGACCAGGTTCAAGACCGAGGTCGAGTTGGCCCCGCCCGTGTTGATCCACAACCAGTAATTGTTCGTCAGGCAACCCCCGTTGACCGTGAGGGTGCTCAGCGCATTCGCCTGTGCGTCGCCGATCCGGATGTCGCCGTTCAAAGTCACCACGGCGCCGGTCCCGATGTTCACCTCCGACCGCCAGGTTTTTAACCCGTACAACGAAGCGACCGCCCCTTCCCCGAACGTCAGGCGGGCGGGCGTGACCCCGGAATTGATTTTCACCTCGCAAATATTCGTCGGGACTGTGAAGAACCCGTTGCTGACGACCACATAAGAGCCGGCTTTGTCGGCCTCGAAGGAAAAGCGGTTGGTCAGCGTGTAGGCGTTGCCGCCGAGGTTCAGCGAGAGGGTATGGCCCGCGACCGTGCCGACAGTCATTTCACTGTTGGTGACGGACTCGGCCCATGTGACGGTTCCGTCCTGGTCCGGCG
>JAQVSS010000014.1 GCA_028700415.1 Kiritimatiellia bacterium | reverse complement strand
GACGCTATGGCGAAATCGTCGTTTATGAGCGCGAGCTTTCCGACCGCGAAAAGACGGCGACGCGCAACTATCTCCTCAACAAGTGGTTCGGCACGCCTGCGGCGGAACTCGCGGAGCTGCCCGGCGACGCGCCGGTCGCGCCGACTTACGACAACGTCGACATCGTGCTGGACGGCGAGGCGTTGGCCATGGAAGTCGCGGGGGGCGAGACCGTCCGCCGCGCCATTGAAGGTGATGGCGATTTCACCAAGACCGGTGAGGGTAAGCTGACGGTGAAAGACATCAGCCGTTTCGCCGGCACGCTCAACGTCGAGGCAGGCACGCTAGCGGTAACCGGACGGTTAGGGCGGACTCAGGCGAAGCTGCCGACCTCGGGACGGATTCTCCATGTGGACGCGTCGGATCCGGATTCCGGTTCGGCCAACCCTTATTCCGGCAAGAAGTGGGTGTCTGCGTATCTGCCGGACGAATCGGGCAGCGATACGGTCAAGGTCCGCTGCGGCGGTAATATAGGCGAGTATGTCGAGAACGCGCAGAACGGCAAGGCGATCGTGCGGTTTGGCAAAAGTTCGGGGTATGCGAATTTCCTGGACGGAGAGGCGAAAACCGACAGTTTGGGTGCAATCACCAATTTCACCGGCTTGACCAACATTCGGGCGGCGCTGTGGGTGATCGGTTCCACGAACGGTGGTGGCGTTTTGTTGGGCGGCTACACCAATAGCGTGTATTCGGACATCAAATATCTGAAATCGTATGACCGCGTCTATGACGATCACACCCAGCCGCTCCTGGCGGCGAGCTCGCTCGCCGAACTGCAATCGCAATGCACGTGGCACATGAACGGCGAGGTGATCAATCCGCGTTCGGAGGGATTTTCCGGAGCCTTCGACCAGATTTCGATGGTGGTGAACGCGGAGAGCGGATTCACCGCGATCGCCGGAGGGCTCGCGATGAACGGCTACGGGCAGCTGGTCTACAGCCAGGGTGCGCAGGACGTGGCCGAGATCATCCTTTACGACCGCAAACTCAGCGACGGGGAGCGTGTGGAGGCCGAGGCTTACCTGGAGGCCAAGTGGGGTCTTAACAACCGGCAGTGGAACGCGACGAACCTCGTCGATCTCGCGCTCGCTTCCGGCGCGTTTTTCGATTGCGGAGGTACGACCCAGTACGTCGCATCCGTGACAGGCTCGGGCACGGTTCAGAACGGCGTCTTGAAGACTTCGAAGCTTGTCTACGACTTCGCGGATCCCGGGACACTCACTGTCAACGGGACATTCGGGATCGGCGAGAACTTCACGGTCATTGTGGAGAACCGCCCGCCTTCGGTGAAAAGCGCGAATATCAAGCTCGTCGATGCGACAGATTTCGCCGGAGATTATTCCGGCATCACGGTGAGCGGCGTTCCGGAGAACATCGCGGCGAAGGTTAGACTCTGCAGCGACGGCCTCTACCTGACGCTCGCCCCCCCAGGATTCGCCATCATGATCCGGTGATGCGCCGGCGGCGTGGCGTTAATGCCGCGCCCTGAACTCGCGCATGGTCATCCCGAAGCGTTTGCGGAAGGCGACCGCCAAATGTTTGGGCCCGCCGAACCCGCTGTTGGCGGCGATTGCCGCGATGGGAAGGCGGGTATTCATGAGGAGCCGTTTCACCTTCGTGAAACGGCGTTCGCTAATGGTTTCCAATATGGTCTGGCCGTGAAACTGGCGGAAACGCAGATCGGCGAGACGTCTTGAAACACCGAGTTCCTCGACGACGTCCTCGACACCGATTCCCCTGCAAGCGTTGCGGCTGATAAAATCCAGCGCCTTGCGGACGAGGTGGGCCGCTGGCGAGACCGGTGAAGTCGATTCGCGTTCGACGACCTTGCGGACCTGTGAGATCATTGTTTTCGCCGAACAGGGGGTTTGCGACTTGAGCAGCCGGTCCAGTTCCGCGGCGGCGAGGTAGCCTTCGTTTTCAAAATCGGGGTCGATGCTGGAGACGGTCGGCGAGCCGAATTCGCAGTACATCTCGTCATTGTCGACGCTGACGAGCGAAAGCTGGCCCGGCACTTCCACGTTGGCCGCTTGGCACGCTTCCAACACCTGCACCGCCCGGCGGTCGCAGGCGACCATCACCGCTGCAGGTTTCGGCAACGCGGCAATCCAGCCCGGAAGGTTCCCCTCGTCTTTCTCTGTCATCGACACGCATGTAAAGCCGGCTTTCCCCACCGCTGCGGCGAAGGCGCGTTCGCGTTCAATCGACCACGGCCGACGGTGCGAATCCGGCACGAACGCGCAGGACATGAACCTTCCCTTGCTCTCCAGGTGAGCGGCGGCCATCCGACCGATCGCGGCGTTGTCCGTGCGGATGAAGACGATATTTTTCTTCCGCCGCGCAAAAATCTCCGGGGGGACGTCGAGCGAAACAATCGGGATTTTCGAGGCAACGAGCGATTCCGCGGCGCCGACGATTTGCGATTCGGCGGTGATGACACCGTCGGGGGCGGACGCTCCTTTGAAGGTGTCTGGCCTGATCTCCGCCGGAGAGCGGATCTGCACGTTCCAGTTGAGGCCTTTGCGCTTCATGTAACGGAAGATGCCGATGAGTTCCTGCCGCCCCGGCATAATATCCAGCCGCAGCATGACCATGATCCTGTATCGCGTTTTTGTTTTCATCACGGTCAAGAATATCACCTTTCAATTGTTTGCCGGAAGAAAAACTTTTTTCTTGCCGGAAACAATCCGTGTATATTTTGACCTTGTATCGGGATTTTGTTATCGTCACCCATTATGAAATGGCAAAGAGTCACCGTCGTCGCCGCTGTGATGTCCACGGCCGCGTTTGCGCTCCCGCATTACGGAGACCCCAACCAGGGCTATGACCGCATCCCCGGAACCCGCGCGACCCCGCACGTCGCATGGGCAAAGCCGCTCGCTGGCGGCAAGCTGAAGACGCTCATTATCCTGCCCTACAACCTGTCGCGCACTGTTGTCGAGATCGGACAGCGCCTCGACATCGAGCCGACGTGGATCATGACTGCCGGCCGGTCGATCCGTACTCAGGCGTACCGCGAAGGTGCGATCGCGACGCCCCTCTTCGACCGCGAGGCGGATCTCGTGTTTGAAAAAATAATGAAGGAGCGTCTCCTTGACCGGTCGAAGAAGTACGACGCGATCATGATCGGCAAGGTGTCGTGGGATGTTTTCGAAAAGACCGAGAAGGAGGAGATAATCCGCCGCGTGAACGAGGACGGCACCGGTCTTGTCTATTTCGGACCTAATCGCTTCGTCCGCGAGGAGAACAAGGGCGGCATGTCCGGGCGCGGCAAGAAGGAGTTGACCTCTCCCGACCCGCTGTTCGATGCGTTGGTCGGCGCGTATGACTCCGCGGCCCAAGCGGAAATCCTGAAGGGCGTGCCGGTCGACGCGCTCCCGGTCGTTTTCGGCGAATGCCGCGACACGCTCCGCAGGGATTTTCTCGAGGCCGACCGCATGCGCCTCGCGGAGGCCGGTGGCTGGATCGGGTCGGCCAAGCTCGGAAAGGGCCGGGTTGTGACGATCGATTACGCCGACGCGCAGGTGCGTAGCCCCTGGCAGGACGCGATGGCGTTCATCTACAAGCTGCCGAACGGCTGGTTCGACTGGACGGTTTACGACTACGCCTACGAAATCGCCGTACGCGCGGTGCTGGTGGCGACCGGGCGCGGCGAGGCGCTCAAAGCGACGGTGTCGATCACAGCCCCGCGCTTTGCGCCGCGGCTCGAGTGGGACATGAAGCTCGCCTCCACTCCGATCGAGTCCGGCGTCTGGTCAAATCCGCCTCCCCGCGAGGTGGTCATCAAACATCCGGCGAAGACCGTGTGGCGCGATGATCTCTCCACATGCGTCCTCAAGGCCGAGAACGCCGCGGCGGGAGAGATGACGCTTCGCGACCGCGACGGCAAAACGATCCTCTCGAAACAGGGCGTGACGTCTCTCGTTCCCCCGGCCTTGAAACGCGGCGATTACTTCGCCTGCTACCAGGCGAAGGACGCGCAGGGCGGCGTCACGGACTTCGCGTCCGCGGCGTTCCGCGTCGAGGCCGACGTCAAGGTCGTGGACTTGAAAACGGCGTCGAAGCGCTACGATCCGGGCGAAACGATCAAAGGCGATTTCAAGCTGACGCGCGCGCTCAGGGCGGACGAGACCGTCGAGGCGACGGCACGCGATCTCTGGGGTCGGCTCGTCTACCGAGGTGCGCCAGAGATCGCGGGACAGGTCGGCGCGTTCAAGATCCCGGTCAAGGCTCCGCTCTCGCGCATGTGGGACCTCTACGTGACGGTGAAGGACAAGGACGGGGACGTCGCGGACGCGACCTGCTGGGTTGGCGTACCCGATTGGGATTTCGACGACTATTACGCGATGCTGATTTTCGCGCCGCGGCCGGGACAGCTCGGCTGGAAGGGCGAGCTCAACTCCGACCTGATGGGCGAGAACGGCATCAACGCCTCCTATTCCGAATACATCTATTCGCGTCCGGACTACTCCGAGCACGACGCACGCAAGCACTTCGTGACCTGGGCCTACACCGACCACCACGGCGAAAACCACAACCAGCCGGAGCTGGTGAAGCTCGGAGTCGCCAACACCAATCTCGACATCCAGGCGCTCAACGAGATGATGGACGCCTATGTCGCGAACGGAGGCAAGCGCCTGAACGAGAAGGACTTCCCGTACCGGCAGCACGCGATGCACGTGCCGCTTTTCAACCAGCAGCTCGACTACTACGAGTACGCCAACAACTTCGGCGTGATGTCCTTCGCCGTCACCGGCGAGAACTACCTTTCCGGCGAGTTCGGCGGGGGGGGCGGCATCGGAATGGAGAATTCCGGGTTCGGCCCCAAGACCACCCGGGCGTTCCAGGAGTGGTGCAAGAAGGAATACCAGGACGATCTCGCGGCGTTGAACCGGGAATGGAACACGTCCTTCAAGGAATGGAACGAGGTGAAGGGGCTCATGCTGCAGGACGCGGTGATGGACGACCAACTGCCGCGGTGGGTTGATTTCCGCTTCTTCATGCGCAGCGAGATGTGGTCCGGCTTCTTCTGCAAGCTCGACGACTACATCCACACCCGCGCCCCGAAGGTGAAGGCCGGCTTCGGCGGACACGCCCAGCACGACTTCACGAAATACCGCGGCCCGAAGATGACATCGGGCAAGCTCTACGTCTCCCAGAAGGACAACTGGGAGTGGCTGGACGCCTTCGAGTGCGAGATCCGCCAAAGTTTCTCCGACGACCAGAGCTACTGGCTCGGTTCGCAGAGCTCGATCCGCTGGACGAGCGATCTCAACAACGAGATCTCCCGCAAACGCATCGCCTGGGCGATGCTCCTCATGGGCATGCGCGGCTTCGACTTCGAGAACGGCATCGCCGGCGATTCCTTCGGCGGCATGGCGTGGACGACGCCGGACTTCTCGGAGCTTCTCCCCTACACCAAGGAAGTTCTCGGCGAAGTCAACACGCTCCAGCGCGGCCTCGCCCGCCTTGTCTTCAAGGGCAAGCCCTGGCGCAGCCCGGTGGCGCTCTACTGGGCGCCCCGCAACCACTACATCTCCCGCCTCTTCCCGGGACAGCAGCCCCGCGGCTTCTCAGGCGGCTGGCTCTACAACATCTCGCTCATCGACGGCGCGCCGAACGACGCGCTCGGCATGATGAACTCGCTGAGGATCCGTCCGACCGTGGTCGGCCCCCAGGACATCGGCGATCTCGCGAAGCTTGGCTTCAAGGCCGTGTGGCTCCCCTACAACAAGGGCATGAGCGAAGCGGAGGCCGCGGCGATCGAGGCGTTCGTCAAGGGCGGCGGGCTCGTCCTCGCGGACAACGAGCCGGCGACCTACACCCAGCACGGCAAGAAGCGCGAGGCGCGGCTTCTGAAGAACCTCTTCCCTGACTTCTCCAAGCTCACCGTCACCCAAGTCGGCAAGGGACATGTGGTTTATCTCGCGGGAAGCCTTAACGGCTATCCCGACCGCATGCTCGAGGGCAATTTCAAAGGAGCGGACGCGGTCGCTCGTTTCCTCGAGGAATACGCGGGCGTCGCCGCGCCGGTGAACATGACCGACGAGAAGGATCTCCCCGTCCGTGACGTGCGTTTCGCCGAATACGGCAACGGCGGCACGCGCGTCGTCCTTTTCCTCCGCCAGCACGTCGGCGAGATGAAGAACGACATGAAGGAGTACCGACTCGATTTCGGCGGCGAATACGATGTCTACGACATCACCAAAAACAGCGAATACCTCGGCCGCCGCGCCTACCTCGAGCTCGGCATCGACCACTACGCGAAGTGTCTGGCACTCGTGCCGGCGAAGATCAAGTCTGCGGAGATCGAGTGCGACAAAGCGATCAAATCAGGCGAAGATCTGGCGCTCAAGCTGCAGATCTCGTTCTCCAAACAGCCGCTCCTCAACTTTTCCGATCCGCTCATGGATTGCTGGCATGTCAACGTCTTTAGTCCGGACGGCGCGGAGCTCACGTGCTACCGCAAGAACCACGTCTCGAAGGGCGATACGCTGAAGCTCAGTCTCCCGATCGCGCTCGATGCGGCGAAGGGCACGTACAGGATCGTCATGACCTCTGCCGTCAGCGGGGTCAAGGCCGAAACCAAGTTCGAGGTCAAGCTATGAAGCGGCACGTTGCTTTTGCCGCGGCCGTGCTGGCGGCCGCAGCCGCTCATGGTGCGCTGGCGGATAAAATCGTCTGCGTGCCGCGCGTGGAAGCCGCCCCGAAGGTGGATGGCGTCCTCGACGACGACGCGTGGGACAAGTCCGAGGTCCGGTCCGACATGGTGGACGCGCTGGGCATTCCGATGCCGAAAAGTGAATATCCGACCGAACTCAGAATCGTCCAGGACGGCAAGCGTCTCTACTTCGCGCTTAAGACCACGTTCAAGGAGCTGCCGCCGATGGCGAACGTGCCCTACGCCGGCAAGCTCAAACCGAACCGAGGCAACGATGGCTTCACGTTCAATTATTGCTGCGAGATCTTTCTCGATCCCGGGCGGACGATGAGCGACCATTACCAGTATCTCGTGAGGGCCGACAACACCTGCGCGGCCCACTTCAAGATGGACTGGACCAGAGCAAAACAGGACATCGAAGTCGCCTCGAAGACGAGCGGCAAGACCTGGGCGTGCGAATTCTCGTTCCCGGCGTCAACGCAGCTCGAAACCGGAATGCTCTGGGGTTTCTTCTTCTCGCTCAATGACATCGGCCACATCCTGAACTTTTGCTATCTCTCTGGCCCCAGCAACACACCGCAGCTTTTCGCGCCCATGCTGATCGGCTCGTACGCGGAGTGGTTCGCGGACGCATTCGCGAAACTGCAAAAGCGCATCGACGGCTACCGCCAGACGTTCCCCAAGGGCTCGACCGCGCAACAGCTCGATTACGCGCAGGACGCACTCGACGACACGATCAAGGCGCTCAAGGCCGGCATGAAGCCGTACGAGATCTTCGCCCGCTGCCGTGCGAACGACAATGCGCTCGACCGCGTCGACGACCAGCTTGAACTCGTCAAGGCCGGGCTTGAGGTGCGGACGATGATCAAGGACGTCGACTTTAACGAGTGGCGGTGGCGGGCGATCGACGACCGCACCGCCAACGAAATGCTGAACATCAAGGCCCGCGGCGACAACATCTACTTCGACTGCCGCGGGCCGATGATGCTGATGCCGATGGGGCGTCCCGGGTTCCGCAATGGCTTCCCGTTCCCATGCGGACGTCCGACGCTCGACGCGGTGAAGGGGACGGCGCTCCATTACGAGCCGCAGAAGACGGATCGGCTTTTCTTCCAACACGGCCCTTTCTACGGCACCTTCCATCCCGGCAACCGCTATCGTTACGAGTTCTGGTTCAAGGGCAAGGGACCCATTACCGTCCAGGCCGAACTCCGAAGCATCCCCGCGACCGGAGGCGGCGAAACCCGGCATCACGGGCACAAACTCGACCGGCGCGAATTGCCGGCGGAGTGGACCAAGGTCGAAGGCGTCTTCGAATTTCCTGCTCCGCCCCCGGACCGTGCGTGGGAAACCGACAACGGCTTGGTCTTCTACGTTCCCGCCGGCACCGACTTCTATCTTGATGAGATAAAAATCTGGGAACTGCAACCATGAAAAAAGTGATCACATCTATCCTCTCCGTTTTCGCGGCTTGGTGGTCGTTCGCGCTCCCGCATTACGGTGACGTGAACCAACCCTACGACCAGGTTCCGGGCACACTGGTGACGCCGCACATCCCGTGGGCGGCCCCCTACTCCGGCGGCACGCTCAAGGCGCTGGTGATCCTGCCGTACAACATGACCCGCGAGGCGATCGAACTCAAGCAGCGGATCGACCTTGATCTCACGATCATCATGACCGGCGGGTTCAACGTCCGTTGCCAAACGTACCGCGAAGGATCGATCGCGACGCCGATTTTTGACCGCGAGGCGGATCTCGTGATGAACAAGATCATGAAGGAGCGTCTTCTCGACCGTTCGAAGAACTACGACGTCATCTTCCTCGGCAAGATGTCTTGGGAAGTCTTCACGCCGGAGGAGAAGAAGTGTCTCTACGATCGCGTCAAGGACGGCGCCGGCTTGGTCTGGTTCAGCCCCACGCGGCTTGAGAACACGTTCCAGTCCAAGAAGACGGTGAAGACCGCGGATCCGATGTTCGACGAACTGCTCGGCAAGTCCGACGCGACGGCGACCGCGGCGATCACGCGGGGCCTGCCGATGGACGTCTTCCCGATCGAGATGTTCGAAGCGCGCGAGAAACTCCATGCGAAGTTTCCGATTCAGCACCAGAACCGCACGAGTATGAAGTTTTCCCCTGCCTGGATCGGCACCGCCGCGATCGGCAAGGGCAGGACTGCGGTCATCGACTGGGATGACGGCTGCATCACCTACTCGTGTAATTACCGCAGCGTCGTGATGCCGACGGTGAAGTCGCAGGGATTCAAGTTCGACTACACGCTCTGGGATTATTCGTTCGCGCTCGCCGCGCGGGCAATCCTTTACGTGACCGGACGCGAGATGGCAGAGAAGACGGCGATCGAGATCCCGGCCGAGGTGCGGCGTGGCGCTTCCGTCGCGGCGAAGGTCACCGGCAAGGGCGAAGTCGAGTTCAAGCTCCGCACCCGCAAGGGCAAGGAAGTCCATTCCGCGAAAAAGGCCACGGACGGCGCGGTAGAGTTCGCGCTTCCGGTGATTGAGTCCGGCGAGTATCTCGCGGACGTGCGGCTGCTCGCAAAGGACGGCAAAGTCCTCGACTTCTCGTCCAAGCGCTTCACGGTCAAGGCGGATATCGAGGTTAAATCCATCACCACCAAGAAAGACCGCTACGAAGCGGGGGAGACGATCGAGGGCGATTTCGAACTGTCGCGTCCGCTGCAAGCCGGCGAACGCGTCGACGTGAAGGCGGTCGACACCTGGGGACGGCTCGTCTACGCCGGCGACGCCAAGCTTGCGGGCGCGGCCGGCGTTTTCAAAATTCCGGTGAAGGCTCCGCTCTCCCGGCTCTGGGATCTCTATGTGACGGTGAAGGACGCCCGCGGTCCGATCGCGTCCGACACGGTCTGGACGGGCATCCCGAACTGGGTTTTCGACGACTACACGGCCATGCTGATTTTCTGCCCGATGCCAGGCACGCTCGGCTGGAAGGGTGACCTGCACACAGCGACCATGCGCCGTTTCGGCATCAATGCCGCGTATTCCGGCTACTTCCTGCACGGCGGCTGGCACGAGAGCGAACTCAACGAGCGCGCGCATATTCAGACGATCGCCTACACCGACCACTTCGGCGAGATCGGGAACCAGCCGGAACTCGTGAGGCAGGGTATCGCCAACACCAACCTCGACATCTACGCCTGCACCGAGATGGTGAAGGAGGTTGTCCGCACGGGAGGGCAGCCGCTCGACGTGAAGAAATGGACGTATAAGCAGGCCGGCATTACCGCGAA
This sequence comes from Kiritimatiellia bacterium, assembly GCA_028700415.1. Classification (GTDB taxonomy): domain Bacteria; phylum Verrucomicrobiota; class Kiritimatiellia; order RFP12; family UBA1067; genus JALHET01. The sequence goes on along the minus strand of JAQVSS010000014.1, from coordinate 21,697 downwards.
TGAATACAACCGCAAGATTCCGGTCTACCGGCAGATCGCCCGCTTCGGCACTCCCACTTATGCGGTCACAGGCGAGAACTACCTTTCCGGCGAGTTCGGCGCCGGCGGCCCCCAGGGCGGGGAGAACTCGGGCTTCGGTCCGAAGACCACCCGCGAATTCCAGAAGTGGTGCCGCAAGGAGTACGGCGACGACATCGCCGCGCTGAACAACGAGTGGAACACCCGCTTCAAGTCGTGGGACGAGGTGAAGGGCGTGATGATCGAGGATGCCGTGGAAAACGACCAGTTGCCGCGGTGGGTCGATTTCCGCTTCTTCATGCGCAGCGAAATGTGGTCCGGCTATTTCGTCGAACTCGACGCGTTCATCCACACCTTCTGCAAGGGCGGGCGCGCCGGTTTCGGCGGCCACGCCCAGCATGACTTCACCAAGTACCGCGGTCCCTGCATGACTTCCGGCAAGCTCTATGTTTCCCAAAAGGACAACTGGGAATGGCTTGACGCCTTCGAGTGCGAGATCCGCCAGAGCTTCTCCGGCGACGACGGCTGGTGGCTCGGCTCGCAGTCCAACATCCGCTGGACGAGCGACCTCAACAATCCGATCTCCCGCAAGCGCATCGCGTGGGCGATGCTCTTCATGGATCTGCGGGGCACCGATTTCGAAAACGCGCTCGCCGGCGAAACGTTCGGCGGCATGAGCTGGACGACACCGGACTACTCGAAGCCGCTGCCGTTCTTCAAAGAGGTGACGGACGAAGTCCTGAAACTCGAACGCGGCATCGGCAAGCTCTTCATCAACTCGAAGCCGTGGCGCTCGAAGACGGCGATCGATTGGTCGCCCCGCAACCATTACATCTCGCGTCTCCTGCACGGCCGCCAGCCGCGCGGCTTTTCGGGAAGCTGGCTCTATAACATCTCGCTCATCGACGGCGCGCCGAACGACGCGCTCGGAATGATGAACTCGCTCAGGATGCGTCCGACAGTCGTCTCGCCGGATGATGTCGTGGCTGACCTCATGAAGCGCGGCTTCAAGGCGCTCTGGCTTCCCTACAATAAGGGCATGAGCCTCAAGGAAGCTGCGGCGGTGAAAGAGTTCGTCCGGAATGGCGGGCTCGTCCTCGCGGACAACGAGCCGGCCACCTACTCCGAACACGGACGCCCCCTCGCCAAGGAGGAGTACCGTCTGAAGGAGCTCTTCCCGGATTTCTCCAAGCCAACCATCACATCGTACGGCAAGGGCAAGGTGGCCTACCTGGCGGGCAAGCTCAACTGCTATCCCGACCGCATGCTCGAGGGCGACTTCAAGGGTTCTGACGTGGTCGCAGGGCTGCTCGACACGTTTGCCGGCGAGAAGCCGCCGCTGGAGATGACCGACGAACGCGGCATGCCGGTCAGAGACGTCCGCATGGTCGAGCATGACCGCGGCGGCGTGAGGATGATCGGCTTTTTGCGTCAGCACGTCGGGGATGCCCAGAACGACACCAAGACCTATATGCTCAACTTCCGCGGCGAATACGAAGTCTACGACCTCTATCACGGCACCTACCTCGGCCGCCACGACCGCCTCAGCTTCGGCATCGACCGCTATCCGGCGATGCTGGCTCTGTGTCCGGTCAAAACGGTTTCCGCGGAACTCGACGTCGATTCCGCCAAGCGCGGCGGCGAAATCGAACTGGAGCTTGTGGTCGAGTTCAAGGGCGGTGACGAGGATCAGGCGGCCGACTGCTGGCATCTCGAGATCTACGATCCCGATGGACAGCGTCTCGAGTACTACGCGAAGAACGTGATCGTCGACGGCCACACGGTTGAGTTCAAGCTCCCGGTCGCGCTCGATGCGAAAACAGGCGAGTACCGTGCCGAAATGGTGTCCGCGATTTCCGGCGTCAAGGCCGAGGCCAAATTCGAGGTGAAGTGACATGAACCGTCTTGTTTCGACCGTCATTGTGCTTTTCGCCGGCGTGGCGCTGGCGATACCGCCGCGGAAGGTGATTTCCGCAGCGCGCGTGGATAAAGGTCCGGTGGTCGACGGCGACCTCTCGGACGAGGTCTGGCGTAGGGCCGAGTGCCGCAGCGACTTCGAGGACGCGCTTTCGCAGCCGAAGCCGTTTTCAGAAGGACGCAGCGACCTGCGGCTACTGACCGACGGCGAATGGCTGTATGTCGGCGTCCGGGTGAAGTCCATCGTCCAGCTGCCGCCGATGGAGGATACGGAGTGGAAAGGCACGTTCACCAAGAAATTCAAGTTCAACTGGTGCCACGAGATTTTCCTCGATCCGATGCGCACTCGCACCCATCACTACCAGTATGTGGTTAGGGCCGACCGCACCTGCATGGCGCAGTACGCGGGCGACTGGAACGGGGCGAAGAAGGAGGTGAAGATCGCCACGAAGCGCGACGGCGACGTCTGGACGCTCGAATTCGCTTTCCCCGCGAAAGGTCAACTCGAGACGGGGATGGAGTGGGGCTTCGATCTCATGCGTAACGACGGGTACCCGGTACACTCCGGCTGGTACGTCTTTTCGGGACCCTCGAACACCCCGCAGCTCTTCGCGCCGCTCCTGATCGGCGGCTACAAGGAATGGTTCGCCTTGGCTTTTGCGAAGACCCAGTCACGCATCGAGGGTTACCGCAAGATTTTCACGAAGGGCTTCATGTCCAAGCAGCTCGATTACTGCCAGAAGGAACTCGACGACCTGAAGGGCTGTCACGGGCGCGGCGCTTCGCCGATCAACACCTATCTCCGGTGGACTGCCAACGAGTCGGCCTTGAACCGCGTGGACGACGAGCAGTTTCTGATCGAGCAGGGATTCCCGCTGGAAAGAAAGTGAGTAACCGCCTTTGGGGGGCAGGGAGGGTTCACAACCCGAATTCGGGAGTCAAAACATTGGGAACAAAAAAACTGTATTGGGTTGCGGTGGCGGCGATGTCGCTGACCGCCTTTTCGGGAACGTATGACCGGGCGGCCGCGGACGCGAAGCGCGATGCGATTGAAGCTGAGGTGAAGCTCGCCGAGGCGCGTGTTGACGAAGCACAGGCGAAGCTGAAGAAGACCGCTTCGCTCACCGAGTACGCGGCGCTGGCGCAGGACAAGGACGGACGTAAGATTTGGTCCGCCGCCATTGCCAAAGCTCTGGCCGAAAACGAAATCGTAAAGATCCCCGCCTCAGAGGAACCGTATTGGCTCGACCGGACGGTGATGGTGCCTTCGAACCGCCGCATAGAGGCGGATGCCGGTGCGGAAATCGCCGCAGCGCCAGGTTTCATGGAGGCGCTCCTCAAAAATTCCGCATGGAAGGACGGCGTCAAGTCGCCGAAGAAAGGGCCACGGAACGACAACATCGCTGTCGCCGGCGGCATTTGGAACATGATGGCCGACAAGCGCATCGTCGAACATGACGCGGCGATGATGTTCTCGAACGTGAAGGGGCTCACGATCCGCGACCTCACGATCGAGCGCGGCCGCGAGTTCGCGATCCAGATTTCCGATGCGGAAGACGTGACCTGCGAACGCATCGAGTTCGTCAGCTGTTTCGCCGACGGCGTGCACGTGAATGGTCCGGTGAAGCATATCGCGGTGCGGAAACTCTCCGGTACGGTCGGGGACGATTTCGTCGCGCTCAACGCCTTCGACTGGCCCGGCTGCTCGCACGACTTCGGTCCGATCTCATACGCCTTGGTCGAAGACATCTCGCTCAAGACCGGCAACAAGACGCCTGAGACGGACCTCGTCAAATCCATGCGCCTACTCCCCGGATGGCACAAGTACGAGGACGGCCGCGAGGTCGAATGCACGATCGAGAACGTGATCGTCCGCCGCTTCAACGGCCTCAGGAACTTCAAGGTTTATTTCCAGAGCTTTCCGTACAAGCTTGCCGAGGGTCCCGACCCCTACCATTACGCACGGCGGAAACCCGGGCGCGAAAACAATCTCTTCTTCGAAGACCTGGCGGTCGACCTCGATCATCCGCCGGACATGTTGGCGCCTTGCCGCGAGGGCGATCCGGAGCGCGGACACTCGGCTTGCTGGGAACTCGGTGCCGACATCGGCAACATCTATATCCGCAACGTCGACGTTTTCGCCGGACTGGACCGCTATCCGCACCTCAAGGTCGCGATGATAGGTCCGAAGACGTATGGCTTACCCGGCCGCGAGGCCGGTGACCCCTACATGGACATCACGGTCGGGAAGCTGGTGCTGGACGACGTCCGGATTCACGGCGGACAGATGGACACTCCCATCGTCGTCTATTCATTCCACGACATCAACCATGACGGCAAATCGTCCGGCAAGGGCCGGCTGGACGAGCTCGTGGTGGTCGGTGGCGGCTGCGTGCCCGGGGCGGATTCGATCAAGCTCAAGGGGTGTGTCGGCGAGAAAGCGGAGAAACTCTTCGAGAAGCGGCTGAATTGCGCCAAGGCGCGCGGCGACATCTTCGAAGAGACCGTGACCGCGTTCAGGACACGTCACGACGATCTCCATGAGGATCCGTCGGGACACGGGGCCACGAGCGGCTACGGGCAAGGCGCGTACTGGGGCAAGACCATGCTCTCCCACTGCGCGCACGCGCGGCTTACCGGGAGCAAGGAGGATATCAAGTTTATCCACGCGCAGGCGCTGCGGCTCATCGGGAACTACCAGCATGCTGACGGTTATCTCGCCACTTACGACGACCCCGATTTCATCAAGGGCTGGAGTCGTAACATTTGGGGGCGGAAGTACACCCTTTGGGCGTTAGTGGAGGCGTATGACCTTACAAACGACAAGATGCTGCTGGCCGCCGCGGTAAAAATGTGCGAGCACCTCGACGCGCAGCTCGAGCGTACCGGCTGCAGCATCGCGGAAACCGGATGCTTCGGGGGGATTCCGTCGATGAGCATCCTCAAACCCGTGATCATGACGTATCTGCGCACCGGCAACCGCACCTGCATGAAACTCGCCAAGGCGATCATCGCCGAAAATGACCGTGCGGATGGGAGGTGTCCCAACCTGATCGCCAACGCGTTCACCGGCAAGCCCGTGAGCGAGTGGTACGCCAAACCTTGGGAATGGGCGAAGGCATATGAGTTCATGAGCGTCGTCGAGGGCCTCGTCATGTATGCACGCGTCACCAAGGACAAGCGGCTGCTGGAGGCGGCGATACGGATTTTCGACAAGCTCGCGGAACACGAGATGAACGCCGTCGAATCCGTGGGCTTCCATGACACGTTCATCGGCGCGGCGCGCTATCCGAACTCAATCAGCGAATCCTGCGGCGTCATCCACTGGATGCGGCTCTGCAAATACCTGCACATGGCCACGGGAGAGCTGAAGTACCTTGATTACTGGGAAAAAACGTTCCTCAATGCTTTTCTCGCCGGCATTTTCCGGGATGGCGAATGGGGCACGCATGATGTCCGCAGCCATGGCCACCGTCATCTGCAGGGGATTAACGAGGTCAATATGACCAGCCACTTCTGCTGTATCGATAACGCGCCGCGGGCGTTCGGCGACTGGTCTGACTGCTGCGTCGGCGAGAAGAGCCCCATCGAACTGGACCTCAATTTCTACACCGACGGCGAGTATGCCGTCAAGGGCGTAAAGCTCGAGGTCTCCGGTAATTATCCGGTCAGCGACACCGTGCAGGTCAAACTGACGACTCCCCGCAAGGTCAAGGTGAACTTCCGCGTCCCCGGCTGGTGCAAGGCGATGACGGTCGATGGTGTCGCGGCGAAGGGGCCGCGCGCTTCCGTCGATTTCGCCGCGGGCGGGCGCACGGTCACGCTCGGCTTCGACATGACGCCGCGGATCGAGAAATGGAAGGGGAACCTGCTACCGCCCGACAAGGAATTTGCGAATTACCTTCGGGACAACTTTGAGATGCCGGACCACAACAAGGAGATGAAGGGGGTCGCGCGCAAGACCGCGGGTGTGCGTGTCCTGAGGGGGCCGCTGGTTCTCGCCAAGTGCGCGCGTGTCGGCGACGACGACCGGACCTGCCTTGACGATCTCGGCGTCGACGAGACGTGGAACGTCTCGCTCAAGGACGAGCCGGCCAACCAGACCTGGGGACAATGGACGGTCGAATTCACCCAGTGCGGCGAAAAGAAGAGCGTGCAGGCGTCCGACTTCCAGTCCGCCGCCGATACGGACAACTGGCGCAACGCGTTTTCGATCTGGTTCTGAATCACCAAAAAGGAGAAATGCGAATGAAGAGGTTTTCCCTATCGGAGGCCGCGGTTCTTCTGCTGGCAATCACATGCGGAGCCGCCGATGGAGTCAAAACCGAGACCATCGAGTCCGGACGAACGTGGCGCGTACGGATGTCGCGGGACGGGAAATGGCCTTCTTCCGGCATGGAGCGCTACGGGATTTTCCCCGAAATCAAGGCCGTCGGCGAAGCGACGTCATTGCCGGCCGAAGGCATCGCGATGCGCGGGGTCGCGAAAGGTTATGAACTTTCCTTCCCTCTTGCCGACGGCGAATCGATCTATGGTTTCGGCGACATCCAGCGCTCGAAACTGAACCGACGTGGCGGCGAATATTCGCTGTGGGTCACGAACGTGGTCGGCTACGCTCCCGTGCCGCTGGCGATCTCGAGCAAGGGCTGGGGCGTCCTGCTGAACACCTCGTGGCGGACAACAGCGGATGTCGGCAAGGCCGTCAAGGACAGGCTGATCTTCTCCGCGAAGGAAGGCGATATCGACTTTTTCTATTTCAAGGGTTCTCCGCGCGGGATCCTAGACGCGTACACCAAGCTCACGGGGCGTCCGTCAATCCTGCCGGTCTGGGGCTATGGCTTCACCTACGTTTGCTTCGACCGGTCAAATGAGTTCCAGCTTCTCAATTACGCGACCGAGTTCCGCCGCAACCGCTTTCCGTGTGATCAGCTCGGACTCGACCCGGGCTGGATGAGCCGCAATTACGATTTCACCGTCCGCAAGGGCTGGCATCCGGACCGCTTTTATCATCTCTGGGAATATCTCACGCGCCGCGAGACCTTCATCGGAACTTTGGACCGCATGGGGATGAAGCTCAACCTGTGGATCTGCTGCGACTACGACCACTTCCAGCATGAGGAGGCGGAACTCGCAGGCGAATCCAACCGCAAACGCGAGCGCATCGTGCCGAAGGTTTCCGGCGGCATGACGGACGGCTGGGTTGATTGGCGCACGAGCAACGATCCCGGGCTCAAGCAGGCGCAGACTAAGGACCATACCACCAACGGACTTTCCGCAACGGAACTCAAGGGCCTTGTCGGCAAGGAACCTTGGTTCGAACACCTGAAGGAATTCGTCGGCCAGGGCGTGCAGGGCTTCAAGCTCGACGGCGCGAAGCAGGTCATCGACCACCCGGGCCGTCCGTGGGCGAACGGCATGACCGATGAGCAGGCGCACAATCTCTATCCGCTCGTTTATTCCAAGGAGATGGTTCGGAGCTTCGAGAACTACACCGGGCTACGTCCGATGATCTACACCCCGTGCGGCTGGGCGGGCTTCCAGCAGTTCTCCGCAACGTGGGCGGGCGATACCGGCGGCGGACTCGGGCCTTTGTCGGCGATGCTGCAGCAGGGCGTCACAGGCCATTCCAACGTGTCCTGCGACATGGTTACGACCGATATCCGCGCGCTCCATTTCGCGTTCCTTTCCCCGTGGTCGCTGCTGGACGACTGGGCGTTCTTCTTCCAGCCTTGGTGCCAGGAGAAGGAGGCGCAGGATGTCTTCCGTGCCTATGACGAGCTTCACTACCGGCTTCTGCCCTACATCTACACCGGTTCCTATCACTCGCACAAGACCGGTTGGCCGCTTATGCGCTCGCTCGCGCTCGAGTATCCCGAGGCTCATCCCGCCTACGACGATTGCCTGAGCGCGTGGAAGTTCGGCGACAACCTGCTGATCGCGGCGTTCACCGAGAAGCTGGCCCTTCCCGCCGGCGACTGGTACGAATGGCGTACGTGCGCGAAGGTCACGGGACCCGCGACCGTCCCCGTCGAAATCTCACCCGCCTGGGGCGGCGCGCTGTATGTGAAGGCGGGCTCGGTGATCCCGATGTGGCCGGTCAAGCAACACGTCGAGAAGGGTTGGAACGAGACCGTTGAGTTCCATGTTTGGCCCGGCGAAAGCGGCGCGTCGGAACTTTACGAGGACGACGGTGTTTCGGTCGCCTACCGGGAAGGCGAGGGCGCGGTGACACCGCTCAAGCTGGAGACGGAGCAGGGATGGTTCTTCGACACCCGCAAGCTGACAATTGGCGCACGCAAGGGCACGTTCAGAGGAGCCCTTGCGAAGCGCGACATCACCGTGGTCTGGCATGACGAAGACGGCACCACAACAACCAACCTCATCGCAGGCGCGGACGTTTCGGCAGCAACTTTCGTCAAGCGGAATTGATCGTTCATGCGCACATGGGGAAAAAACATGAAAAAGACATTGGTCGCCGGCTGTTGTCTATTGGCCGTCGGAAGCGCGTTCGCATATGACAAGGCCGCTATCGAAGCCGCATTGGACAAGAAGTTCATGCCGCAGGATACGGAGATGAGCACATGGTGCAGCACCTTCCGGCGGCTCGAGGCAATGGACAAGGCCGCGGATGAATCGTGGGGCAAGCTCAAGACGGTCGAGGAGTACGACGCGCACCGGTTGAAACTGCGGAAGAAACTGATCGACGCGATCGGCGGACTCCCGGAGCGGTGTCCGTTGAACGCCAAGGTGATCAAGAAGGCGAAGGGAGACGGCTGGTTGGCGGAAGCCGTGACGTTCGAGTCGGTTCCAGGCGTCCTCGTGACTGCGAACCTTTTCCGGCCGGATTCCGTGAAGTTCAAACCGCCGTATCCGGCTGTTATCGTCAGCTGCGGTCATGATACCCGTGGCAAGGGCGCGCTCGCCTACAACCGTATGGCGGCAATGATGGCGAAAGCGGGCATGGCCGCGTTCGTGTACGATCCGATGGAGCAAGGCGAGCGCCGGCACCGTCCCGGCATCTGGCACGATGTCGTCGGGGTCAGGGGGATCATGCTCGGAGCGCATTCCGCCCTGATCCGCATCTGGGACGGCATGCGCGCGATCGATTACGTCGAAACGCGCCAGGAAATAGATAAGGCCCGGATCGGCTGTTGCGGCTCTTCCGGCGGCGGCACCATGACTTCGCTCATGATGACGGCCGACGGACGTATCAAGGCGGCCGCGCCGAGCTGTTACATCACCTCGCTCCGTGAGCTCTGCGATCATATGGGCCCGCAGGACATGGAGCAGAACATCTATGGACAGCTAGCGTTTGGCCTCAACCACGCCGGTTATGTGCTTACGCCCGGAATCCCGGTTCTGCAGTGCGGGACTTACAACGACTTCTTCTCCTACACCGGGTTCATCGAATCCCATCGCGTCGTCGAGAACGCCGCGCGGAAGCTCGGCTTCTCTGATCGCCACGCGTTCATCGACGCTCCCGGTCCCCACAGATGGATGGAATCGACCCGCACGGCGACGGTCAACTGGTTCCGTTACTGGTTGCGCGGTGAAAAAGACGCGCTGCCGCTCGATCGGCACGCCTTGAGAACGCTCGATTTCGCATGGGATCCGAAGACCTTCGTTGGTTACGACACAGGGCTCGTCACCAAAGATGATGAAAGCGGCTGCTGGGCCACGCCGACCGGGAGCACGCTCGACGTTCCCGGTTCCAAGGACATACTCGACGCCCTGCGTGAACGTCTTGCGGCGTTGGAGAATGCCCGCAGGCCGCTGACCGCGGCGGAACGCCAGGCGAAGGTGCGCGGGCTGGCACGCATTTCCGATCCGGGCAAGATAAAGGCGATCAGGATCGGCGAAGACGAACGTGTGGGCGGCGATCTTACCGTCGAACGCTATGCGCTCGTTTTCGAGGATGGTTATGCTTTGCCAGCGGCGCTGTTCATACCGGACGACGCGAGAGGCGCGCCCTACGTCATCACCGGCGACGCCGGGCGCCGGGCGACGATCGATTGGGTGCTTTACGCGCTTTACGGGCCCGACCGCTCGCCGGCTCTGGCGGTGGATCTCGCCGCTTGGGGCGATCTCCGGTGTAACGTCAAGGAGCGCAAGGAAGAGTGCGTCGCGGTGATGTACTATCTCATGGGTGAGACGCTTGTCGGTCGCCGGGCTTCGGAACTTTTCTGCTGCGTCGACTTCCTGCGGGAGCGTTTCGGCACCGCGGAACGGTGTCCGGTGATCGCCTGCGGACGTGCGGCGATTCCGGTCGCGCATGCCGCCGCGGCGGATCCAAAACGGATCGGCCCCGTTTCGATGCGCGATGTTCCCAAAAGCTGGCATGACTCCGTCACGATCGTCGACGGCACCCCGCCGATGGCGGATGTCGTTCCCGGCGCGCTGGAGTTCTACGACTGGCCCGAGCTCGTGAAATAGGCGGAGCTGACATTCTCCCAACCACCCCGGCAAAAAATGCTTCCGGTCAAAGGACAAAGCAAAATCGCCTTGGGCGGAGTGAATGAGCCCGGGGAACGCGGTTAGTTTGTCCTTTCTCTGTTGTCAAAAACCGTTGAAACTGTTGACATGCGGGTTCATGCGTGTTACAGTTTTTGCATATTGAATTTACTTTTGTCTATTGGAATTCGGAGGCGTAATGAAAAAACCGCAAGCCCGATCTTGCGCGGTATGCCTGTTGGCCTTTTGCGCGTTTGTTTTTCGCTGTTACGGTAACGGGCTAACGCTCAACGCCGTTGATTTCGACATCGGCAACGTGCAAGTAAGCCGGATAGGCGAAGCCTATGCGGATGCGCACGCCTGCATTTGGCACGGCGGCGGCACGTCCGATGAGGCATCATATCTTGTTGAGTTTTCGGCGGACGGCGAGTACGTGCTGCACGCCATGTATGCAGCCAAGGACTCGCGCCCGGTCGATATCTTGCTGGACGGCATTAAAATTCACACAGGCTTCACATCTGCCACCGGAGGCTGGAACACGAAGACCGCGCAGTGGGAGCAGCAGTGTTCCGTTACTATCAAGGCCGGGGTACGAATGCTCTCTGTGCGGCGTAACGGGCCATTCCCACATATTTGCGGCTTCAAGCTTGATGCTGTCCGGCCATTGGCCCCGGGCATGTCCATAAGGAGACCTGGGCCAGCAAAGCGCGAGGCGATCATACAAGGGATCTCGCGAGAGCAGCGCCTGAGCGTTTTACGCCGTAAACTGCTGGCGTCCGATCCTGCGGCAGTACGACGAGCCATTGATGATCTGGAAAAGACTTTCCCAGAAAAGTATGCTGCCATGGAATACCGGCAGAAGCTGGATGTGTTTGCCAGTGAAAGAAAAGCTTTGCTAGAACTTATCGACAAGGGGCAGGAACCGGCTGCGGAACGGGTTGACACGTTGCTTTCCCGCGTGCGCAGAGTGCTGCTGGCCAACCCGTTGCTGGACGCGGACCGGATGCTGGTCGTGCGTCGGCGCATCAAAGGCGGACTCGCGCGGAAAGCCACAGGCCGCGCGCTGGGTCGGGTGCCCAACAACTTCTTGAACCACACCGATTTGCCGGGGACCGGTTACGACAACGAGATCGCCGTGATGACCGGCCTGCGCAGTCCAAAGCCTGATCTGGAAAAACTGTTCCGTCCGGAACGCGACACGCTGGTGCGCGATGTCTGTCTGGATTTCGACGGCCAGCGGATGCTCTTCTCGGGCCTTGACCACACCAACCGGTGGGCGGTGTTCCAGATCGCCGCCGACGGCGGATCACTGAAGCAGCTCTCGCCCGCCAGCGATCCTGACCTGGACTTCTTCGATGCCTGCTATCTTCCGAACAAAAAGATCATTCTTTGCTCTAACGCCTATTATGTGGGCGTGCCGTGCCTGGACGGCAAATACAAGGTATGTTCGCTGTACCTGCTTGATCCGGCGACGAGGCGCCTGCGTCAACTGACCTTTGACCAGGATCACGGCAATGATCCGGCGGTCTTGAATGACGGGCGCGTGTTGTATCAGCGCTGGGAATACAGCGACATCCCCCACTATTTCGCGCGCCGGCGCATGACCATGAATCCCGACGGTACCGGGCAGCTCGCATTGTACGGCAGCAACTCATGGTTCCCGACCGCGTTCCGTTTCGCCCAGCCGGTGCCGGGACATCTCACCCTGCTTGCGGGCATCCTCAGTGGACACCATTGCCCGGGCAGCTACGGCGATGCCGGGCGGCTCGCCTTGCTTGACCCGGCCTTGGCGGGTTCCTACCCCTTCCGTTACCCCCCGGCCTCCAAAGAGTGGGGCGAGGCAGGCAAGCCGTTCGCGGTCACCCCCGAGGTCCTGCCGGCCGAAAAAACCGGGTTCGTGCAGTTGATCCCGGGTTATGGCCAGCCCGTGGCAGGAACCGTTTGCGACGCCGCCGTGACCGATCTGTACCTGAAGCAGCATCCGTCGCTGGCTACCCATCCACATCCGCTCAGCGATAAATATTTCCTGGTCTCCATGAAACCGGATGCCGACAGTCTGTGGGGTGTCTACCTGGTGGACGTGTTCGACAACGCGACATTGATCTACGAAGAAGAGGGGGCGGCGCTTTGCGAGCCGCAGCTCTTCTGCCCGCGTCCGCGCCCTCCGGTGATGCCGGATCGTGTGAACCTGTCCTCAAAGACCGCGGACGTTCACATCGCGGACATTTACTCCGGGCCAGGACTGCGGGGGGTGCCGCGCGGCACGGTCAAAAAGATCCGCGTCTTAGCCTACCACTTCTGCTACATCGGCAAAGGCGGTTTCCAGCTTGTCGGCACGGAGTCCGGCTGGGACGTCAAGCGTGTGCTCGGCACGGCGCGGGTGGAGGCGGACGGTTCGGCCTGTTTTCAGATTCCGGCCAACACGCCGGTCTCGCTGCAGCCGCTGGATGCCGACGGCAACGCGGTGCAGCTCATGCGCAGTTGGCTGGTGGGCATGCCCGGCGAACGCGTTTCCTGCGCCGGGTGCCACGAAGACCGCCGCGCCTCGCTACCGCCGCAGCGCAGCATCGCCGAGACGCGCCACAGCGAGCCGCTCACGCCGTGGCTAGGGCCGGCCCGGCCCTTCGCGTTCACGCATGAGGTCTACCCTGTATTGGAGCGCCATTGTATCGGCTGCCACAGCGACAAGCCGACAGCCGGACCGTACGGCAAACCCTGTTTCAAAGAACCGAAGACGGCGTATGACACGCTGCACCCTTATGTCCGCCGCGCTGGCATCGAAGGCGATATAGCGCTTCTTAACCCCATGGAGTACCACACCTCCTCAAGCCGTCTATTCCAGATGCTGGAGAAAGGGCATCACGGCGTGACACTGGAGTCAATGGGCGGCGAGGCGCGCGAGCGGCTTGCCTGCTGGATCGACCTCAACGCGCCTTTCGCCGGGAACTGGGACCCGCCGGAGTGGAAAGGCGTTGACCCGGTGGCGCGCCGTCTGGAGCTCTCGAAAAAATTCGCGGGGACGGATGTCTGCCCCGAGGCTGAGTATGAAACTGCCGCCGAGGCGTTCAGCAAGCGGCCGCCGGTGGAGTTTGTCAAACAGCCGCCTGTTGCGCCCGTGCCTCCCGATGGCCTGCAGGCGATCGGCTTCCCCTTTGATGCCGAAGATGCCCGCCGCCTGCAGAGCGACTGTGGCGGAACCATTCCGGACAGCATTAATTTAGGCAACGGGGTTGTCATGCGGCTGACGGCGATTCCGGCAGGCGAGTTTGTCATGGGCAGTCTGGCAGGCGCGCCGGACGAGCGACCGCGCGCGGTGGTGCGGATTAGAAAACCGTTCCGCATGTCAATCACCGAGGTGACCAACGGCCAGTACGCTCAGTTCGACCCCGCTCACGACACGCGTTATATCGACATGCACTTCATGGATCATGTGGTGCCGGGGCATATCGCCAACCACCCTGACCAGCCGGTGGCGCGCGTCTCGTACAACGAGGCCGTGGCCTTCTGCGCGTGGCTCAGCAAAAAGTCCGGCTTCCGCGTGACGCTGCCTGACGAGGCACAATGGGAATGGGCCGCGCGCGCTGGCACGGGCACGCAATTTTTTTACGGCGGCATGGAGAGCGATTTCGGGCGTTTTGCCAATCTGGCTGACAGTGATCTGCGCAACTACCGGATGAAATGGGAGGGCCCGAGCGTGTTGCAGAACCGGTTCCCTCATCCGCCGGAGATGAACTTCCCTCTGCACGATCCGCGTTTCAAGGACAACTGGTTCGTGGTGGATTATGCCGGTCAGACCGAACCCAACGCTTGGGCCCTCAAAGACATGGTCGGCAACGTCAGCGAGTGGACCCGCTCGACCTACGCGGCTTATCCGCATCCCGGCGAGGCGAGGCAAGGCGAGATGCGCCGGGTCGCGCGCGGCGGCTCGTGGGCCGACCGTCCGGCCGACGCCGGCGCGTCGGTGCGCCGCGCCTACCAGCCGTGGCAGAAAGTGTTTGATGTCGGTTTCCGCGTGATCGTGACGCAGGATTAACTCGAGTTTTAATGTTATATTTTCGGAAAGACTGATTATGGCAAAAAGCAAACCCAAATATGACGTGCCAAGCCTGAAAACCGGGTTCGGTATCCTTGAACACCTTTCCCATTTTCCACGTGGGAGGTTGCTGTCTGACATCGCGGAAGATCTGGGCTGCCCGCTCTCCAGCGCCTACCGCATCGCGGTGGCGCTGGAGGACATGGGTCTTGTGACGCGCGATCTTGAGACCAAGCAGATCCGGCTCACCAACAAACTGCTGCTGACCGGCCAGCGGGCGATTACGGAGACCAACCTGATCGAGAACGCGCTGGATATCATGCGGGAGATGCGCGACAGGGTTGTCGACACGGTGCTGATCGGTGTGCGTGACGGCAGCGAGTTCGTGGTTCTGGATCAGGTGATTGGGACGCGCATGTTTTGCTTCGTGGCCAAACTGGGCTACCGGATCGGCTTATACTGTTCCGCGCCGGGCAAGGCGATCTTGGCGGCGCTACCGGAAAAGGAGCGCGAGGAGGTCATGGCCGCGATCCGTTTCGAACGCCACACCGAGCGTACTATTACCTCGCAGGCGAAATTGAGGCGCGCGCTGAACGATGTCGTGAAGCAGGGCTACGCTTTTGACGACGCCGAGCATTTCGAGGGGGTCTATTGCATAGGCGTGCCAGTCTTCGACCGCGTCGGTTATCCGGTGGCTGCAATCTGGGTGACGGGCCTTATGATGGATCTGGACAGGAGAAGGGTTCCGGAGATCGGCGCGACGGTGCGTGCCCACGCCGCCCGCATTTCGGCCAAACTCGGATTCTCTCAAGGATGACGTAGCCGTCCCTTGTGCCAACGATATGGGCGCGGAGCGAGGATTGCGTTTTCCCCTTGCGGGCGGGCCGCTAATCACCTGTTTCCGTTGTTCCGAAAACTTTCTGCTTGCGGCAATCTTCAAACCGGTTTCGCGAGAGCTTGAAGCCGGAATGATAGGGTTTCTTCTGATTGGCAGGATCTTTCACCTGCGGGGCAATCATGATCACCGCTTTCGTCTTGGGATTAAGCGGCAGATTGCGAAACACGTTATCCTTGATCGTCACATCGTTACAACTCCCCGACTCGTACCACTCCTGCGCGTCACCGGAGAAGAAAAGAGCAGGGCCATGGATGCGTTCGAAAACATTCCCCTCGACCGCAACCTTTCCTGAGGTAGTCAGCAAGCACCCGCGCGGGGTCAGCGCTTCTACGATGTTGTTGCGGAATTTTACTGACGGTTGGAAATCGCCGTTTTCCACAGCATCTCCTTTCCCGAATCCCAAAGGCAATTCGCCGTCAACGGTCACGACGATTTCCTTCGGACTCAACCATTCGACCGAACTCACCGCAAGCGACGGCCCGTTCTCCAAGGTCTTGCCTTTAATGAAGGTGATGCGTTCACCCGGCAGGAACGTCTCAAACCCAAAGCTTTGGCAATGGACATAACGGCAACGCACCCGATTCCGAGGCAACAGCTCCTCTATGGCAAGGCATGTCGCATGCACGTTAAGCGCATCATCGACCGTACCGGTGAAATAGCAGTTTTCAATCAGAATCTCTCCACGGCAATTCGAAAAATGCGTCGCGTCCGCCGCAAGCGCCGTCCGCCGGCCTTCGCCAGGGAACACCCCGCAAGTACGATCGGCGGCGGCTTTCGATCCACGCAACGTGACATTCGCCGAACGTTGCGCCAAGAGCGCCATTCCAAAGGCAGAATGCACGGTGACATCCTGCAACAGGGTGTCGTCCGCACGGTAAAGCACCACCGCCGGATACGGCCTGTATCCGCTGCGGACCATCATCGTTTTCGCCCCCTCCGGAACCTCCCAGTCAATCCACCACGAACCGTCTCCCGCAGGTTCGGCTTTGCCCGCGAACCACTCGGATCCAAGAAACGTGCGATTCTCCGCAAAAGCATGTGCCAATGTCTGCGTTTCAATCCACTCTTCACCGACTGCAACAAGTTTGCCCCCATCCATCCGCAACGGGAAGCTCCGCTGATCGAATGACACCCTCGTGCGTCCAGCCTTGACTTCTTTCACCTCCCCTTCGGAGAACATCGGTCGTGCCCAATCAAAGGAGATACCCTCAACGCGCACGTTCTTCGTGTCTTTGAGCAGCAAACCGACACCTTGGCCGTGAAACATGAACTTCGCGCCGTGTCCGCGCAGCACCGCATTGGTAACGCCGACAATAGGCACATGCACCTTACGCGGACTTGTATGATCATGATTCGATATGTAAAACTCCATATTGGTCGACGCAAGGAAATGATAAACGCCGCTTCCGACGTCGCGCACCTCCCCATTGACGAGCGGCACAAAAACATTTGCCGTCACCGCACCATCCCCTGTCGAGGCCGTCACCCGACGCGTTTCCCCCGCTTGCATGCGGATGTCAATGCGTTTCCCTTTCCGCCAAGGCGACGCAAGGCAGATCAAACCACCCCGTTTGGACTTGAGCTCGACAAAGTCGACCTTGCCCTTTCGACGCGCGGCGGAAACAAGCGTGCCGTTATCCGAAAGGACATTCTTAAACGAACAGTTTCGCCAACGCTCGGGAGCCCCCCGGAAAACATAGGTGACGCCCTGGCTCTCGCTCACCATCATTTCCTGGACCGCCGCCGTACAGGCCATTGCGCCGTCAATCTGCATGATTTCTTCCCCCGGCGCATCGCCGGCGACTCCATAAGCGCGGGCATGGGTGCCACGGCGCATGACAGAAAGCCCGGGGAAATAGACATCGTGACGCGAGCCGTGGCCGGGATTGGTATACATGCGCTCCCAGTAGCGGATCAGCATTTCGGCCGCATCGGCATTCCCCCAATGCGTCTGAAGCATGGCCGCCCAACCGTACGACCATCCGCTCCACCACCCCATACCGTTGAACTCGAAGCTGAAAAGCGTCTTCTTAAGGGAATCCTTGACGTGGCCCTGCTCCATATCAAAGATGTCAAAAGGCACGAATCCGGCGAGGTGCGAGTGGTGACGGTGATTCTCCTGAAGCGTAAGACCGTTCCAGAGTTCGATTTCCCCATCCGATTTGCCGCCTTTGAAAGAAGCTGCGGGAAGCCGTCTTTTCACATCAAGCCACATCGGATCGGGCTTCTCGCCAAGCATCTCGGCCGCACGAATGAGATCGATAACAAGCCGGTGTGTCGCGGCAAGCTGGAAGCTTGAATTCCTTCCCCAACCGCCGAGCTTGTCGAATTCCGGCGAGGTGGATACGGGATAGGACAATGCCGTGCCGTCGTCGTGTATGATTGCGCGAAGGGTATTCATCGTTCCCTTCATGAACGGGTAGGCCTCCGTCCTAAGAAACTCGGCATCTCCGCTCATCGTCACATACCGCATCATCATCTGGCAGATCCACGGCGTGCAGGCGAAGTCCATCGTACCCGCCCAATAGCCCCCGATCAACCTGCCGCGGTCATCGCAGGAGAACGGCAGCATATATCCGTCCTCGACTCCAGCAAACTTGCGGGCAATCTCACGCATGAGCGGTTTCCAGCCCAGGATCATCCGAAAGAGCGGCATCAGCGATTCAAGATGATTACCGCGGAAAGCCGGCCAGTAACAAAGCTGCACGTTAATGTTGAAATGGTAATCGCCGTGCCACGGCGGAAGCCGATAGTCCTCAATCCACGGACCTTGCAGGGGCGCCGGAACACCATCGGGACCCGTCATCGAACCGAACTTGTACATGCCGAAGTCGTGGATTTCCTTCACAATCGGATCCGGAATGTCGATGACCGGCGTCGCGCTCCACCACTCTTTCCAGAAATCAACGGATGCCTTTTCCACCTCCGCATATCCTTTCTTCATGCGTTCCTTGAGAATCCGGACGGTGTTCTTTCCCGCTTCGACCGCATCTTTGCCACGCACCGCAACCATGAACGTTTCACCGTTTGCGGTGACGAATCCCGAACCGATGGCCGGATCTTCGGGAATCGGCTGCACGAAACCTTCACCGCCTTCAATCGCGACTCGGATCGGTGGCGACAAGTGAAGAGGAGGCTCATTTTCGGTCGAACGCCACTCCTTCTGCCACGCCGGAAACGCCTTGCCAACGCAGGCAATGCCATCCGGCCACTTCACGGCAAGCGCACCGGAACTCCGGTCCAACGCCAAGCGCACGATCCCGGCCTCAGCATCGTCCTCACCTTTCGCGATGACGATTGCCCCGAGACCGGTCGCCGTGGAAAGTACACCACGATGGAATTTGAATTCCGCCGGAATGGCGAATTCAAACCGCCCGACAGGAATAATGGTCGGATTCTTCGGCTCCCCCGGCTTCACCTCGCCGCGGCGAAAGAGCGTCTTCACTTTCGCCATATCCTTAGCCTGCAAGGCCGCGGCGATGTTCGTGTAACTCTGATCCTCGTTCCAATCATATCCGCCACGATGATCCCAAGTATCGGCGCGGCCGACCGTGATCTTCAGCGTATTGCCACCACCGTACACGAGAAAACCGCTTTCTGCATTGCCGAACGGCATGCCTTCATGGCAACTTCCGCGAGGAAACGACCATTCGACTTCCGCACGATCCATGTCGGCAAAAAGGGTTCCAACAGCAAGTACAACAGTCATCAGCGCAATTTTTGTTTTCATAAGTGCAAAAGAATCAACAACGCTCCCGATCATCTCACAGTCGGTCATTATCGTTTTTCATAAAACTTCAGGTCGTACGCCGGGACAGTCAGCCGTTGGCCGTCGAAGGTGATGGCGACATCCGCGCCCGACTGGTTGCCAAGGACGGCCAACAGTTTGCCTTTGCGGCGCCAGATTCCGACATGAACCGCTGCGGGGACATCTCCAAGCGAACCGTCGTATTCGTAATAGGGGGTGAACTCGCAATCGGCTTCCCATGCGCCGAAGCGTCCGGGTGCCGACATCAGGTCGAAAAGCTCCTCCTTGTGCACTCCCGACACCGGCGGCCATGGCGGACGAAGCCAGAGCTTGACCCCGGCCGGCAGCAGCATCGCCTGTTGCGTGCGCGTCAGGAAGCGGAAACGCGCGTCCCAGGCCGGGTCTTTCCAACTCATCGTCTTCGGCTTGATGCCGTCGAGCGCCACCGCCTCGGCGCCGATCTGTCCGCCCAGCGACTCGGCACGCACGTAGTCGTCGGAAAACCGCTTCTGGAATTCGGTGTCGCCGAAATGATCCTCCCAGGAGAGCTGGCTCGTCGCGAACGCGAAGCACGGCACCAGGAGACAGTTCGTCATGTGCACCTGCAGAAGCCGCGGACGAGCGCCGGCGAGATGCTGGACGACGGCCGTGCGTTTCACGAGCTCGCGCATCTCGAGGATGCCGAAATTCCCGTGGCTCCGGCCTTCGGCGTCGATTTTGCAGCAGATGTCGGAATTCCTCGCCGTCATCGGGAACATGTCGTCGAAATAGATTCCGACCAGTCCCTTTTCGATCTCCTTCGCGTAATAGTAGATGATGTAGTCGAGGTACGACTTCGTGAGGAAATTCCGCGACGCCGCGGTGTAGCCGTTATTGCGCGACACCCACTCGGAATTGAAATGCATCTGCTCTGCCTCTTCGCTCCAGTCGAGCGTCGGGTCGGAGTACTTGAACGGATACACCCTTTCGCCCGGCTTGAGGAGCATCTTCACCGTTTCGCCGCGGCAACTCTTGAACCAGTCGAAGTGCGGGGTGACGCCGATTTTCGGAAGCGGCTTGCAATACGCGCCGAGCCCCTGCTCATGCGACGCGAAGATTTCCTTGGTCAACGACTTGTACTCCGCCGCGTCGGTCTTGGAACCGCTGCCGACGAGCTTCATGGCCGCATCGAAGAGCCGCCAGTCGTTTCCGTAGGGACGCCGCGCCCATCCGTTCCAGAAGCCGACGGCGGCGGAATTGACCGCCTGCCGGGAAACCATTCCCGCGGGATGTTCGCCGGGACCGGTCTGAAAATGCGCCCGAAGCGCGGGATCCGGCGCCTTGACCGGAGTCGCCTCGAAACCGAACTCGAACGAATGGCCGTCCTTCAGCTTCGACGGAACGTTGATGATGTCCACCTCGAGATTCAGAACCCCCTTCTCGCGGCGGATTCTCACCGCCGGCTTGCGCGTATCAAGCCTCATGCCGCAGGTGTTGTTGACGAACCAGCCGAGACCGCGCTTCTCCGCGCCGAGCCAGACGTACGGGACCGATTGGTTCTCGTACATGTTCCAGTCGGGGCCGGCCTTGCGGACGAGTTCGGCACCGTTCCAGACGACGCCCTCGCCGTTCGGCACCCTACCGGTCGGATTCGCCCGGATCGAGTCCGCCATGCAGATGTGCATTAACGGCACTTCGGCGTCCTGCATGGGGACAACCAACGTCAGCTTTTCAACATTCTTGCCTTCCACCCCGGAAAGCGTGAAGGTCCCATACAGGAACCCGTCGTATTCAAGTTTGCCCTTGGCAAATATCGTGATCCCGTCCGCGAACGCCTTACCCGAAAGTTCGGCGTCATAACCGTCCGCGGCAACCGAAAGTCGCGATTTTTCAGGGGCCTGTCCCGCAAATACGACCGACTTGCCGTCAACAACCGCCTCGAAATAGACAGGTGCGGCGAGCATTTCGCGCCCCAAGGCCTCGATTGACTCGGGAAGTCCTGTACCGCCGAAGCGATAACTGCGCAAAATAACATCGGCAACGCTTCCTTTTGCGGATATCGGTTTGAACGGCGGCACAATCACCCTTTCGGTGCCAAGAGCGTGTCCCTCCCATTCCCAGCGTTTGGTCGCAAGGACGCAAATCGGAACAGACCCTAATTCAAGCACGAATTTGCCGGCCTCGAACGGTGTTTCGGCAAGGACTGTGTAACGTTTGCCGTCCATCATTTTGAGCGGGAATTCCTTGCCGCCGATTTTCGCCACGATTGCCGATGGCTCTTTGCCGGGTTGAGGATAGACGTTCACCCGGACGCGGTTCATTCCCGGATAGTGGAAAACCTGCACCTCTCCGATACCGGGAATGTCTTTCTCCGCCGTAACCGGCACGTCGCCGCCGCGGGGCGAACGACGGGCACACATGTTCTCGGAGAAAACGATCTCGCCATTTTCGGCATCACGGACCGTCAGCTCCATGCGGTGATCAGCACGCGAACGCGTTTCGAACCGGGCGGAGAACATGCCTCCCGCCTGAACGGCTCCGCCTTCCGCAAGGCGCACGCGGCCGGCATCCTGCCTGACGGAGCCTTCGCGCACGAAAACATCCGCCCGATACTGGGTACCGGGTTTCGCCGAGGTGATCGCGACGATCGGCG
>JAQVSS010000185.1 GCA_028700415.1 Kiritimatiellia bacterium | reverse complement strand
TCGGGTAACGTTTCTGCGCGTAAGCCATCCCGTCCGGCCCGTCCACGCGCGCCAGCTTCAGCGCGGCGTCCAACTCGTAAAAACCCACATCCTTCACTCCCCCGGGGCCGGCGTTCACCGCGGCCAACCCCAGCGAGCGTTTATCCGCGCCACGGGAGTAGACAATGCCGCCGAGGCCGCCGGTCGTTTTCAATGTCGCGAGACCCGCGAAACGCGCGTCCGCAGACGGCTGACGCCTATCGGGGTTGGCATACTGGAAACAGGCGTACACGTCCGCCGCATCGGCCTGCGGCACGAGACGCACCCACGCGCCGCGTTCGGCCGCCGCGAAGGTCACCAGCGTCAACCGGCCCGGCGCGGCGTCGGTCTCGCGCAACGCCGCCCATGTGCCGTCGCCCGCGCGGTCCACTTCGATCTTGAAGCGCAGCGCTGCGCTGCCGCCGTGCGCCAGCGCGAGCGAGCGGGCGGCATAACCCGAGAAGAGGTAGGGTTCGCTCGCCATACCGGCCTTGACCGCTTCGCCCGACCAGAGCGCGCCGCGTCCGATGGCAGGCCCGAGCGCGTCCAGCCGCGCGGGATCGACGAACCAGAGATTGGAGTTCGACTGCCCCGGCCCGCCGGCCGTGCCCTTGGCGCGGCGCTTGTTCAGAAACTCCGACTTCGCGCTGTCGTCGCAGCCCAGCACGACCTTGTCGCCCCACCGGCAGAAGTCGCCCACGACCTTGATGTAGTTCGAGCGCGGCGAGAGGCCTGCGGACTGTTTGAACGAGAAGGTTCTCGGGAAATGCCAGAAGGTTCCGTGCATCGTCATCAGCAGATCGTTTTCGCCGATCTCGCGGATGCGCGGCCACTCGGTGTTCCAGCCGTGCGCGCCGTCGTAGCTGTGGCTGCCCTTGGGCAGACGGTAGGCGTGCCACACGCCTTGGTCGAGCAGCATCAGGATGAGTGAACGGTGATCCCAGCCGATGCTCCAGAGCGGGTCGGCGGCGGGGTTCGCGTTCCCTTCGATGCCGCCAGGCCCCGTGACTTCGGTGAACTGGTTGCGGCGCACCATGCGCCACGGCCTGCCCGGACCTTGCCACTCGGCCAGCGCGCCGGAGGCCATGGCGGGATCGACCATGGCCCGGGCTCCGCGCTCGCCGTTGTTGGCGTAGACCACGCGGCCTTGCCCCGAATAGAACCCCTTGCCGTGATAACCGGGCAACAGGGTGCCGCCGAGGTCTCCTTTCTGCGCGTTGCCGTCTTTGAAAAGTTCGGTCACCGCCAGTGTTCGGACATCGACCTCGTAGAAACCCTCCTCCATGGTGGCATAATAGATCTTCCCGGCGGGGTCGGCCAGGTGCCGCGCGTTGCCGGTGAGCCGCCCGTACAAGGTGGCGTTGGGAATGACGCGGACGGTGCGGTCGTTGCCGATCGCGTAAGGGCCGATGAAAAGTTGCTGCGACTCGCGGTGGATCATGCGGTTGGCGGGCGTGCCCCCGATGCTCTCGGGACGCGCGGTCTGCACGAGCCCGGGGGTGATCTCGTACAGTTTGTCGCTCGAACCTTTGGGCGCGTGCGGCGCGTAGGTGACGACCCACAGCCGGTCAGCCCACGGCACAACCGCTCCGGTTCCGCACTCGTCTTCCCCGTTATACATTGCCAGATGAGGATAAATCCCGCTGACGCACCGTCCGCCGGGCGGTTGCCCCCAGGCGGAAGACGCCAGCATGCCCAAGAACAGTCCTCCGAACCACCGCATCCCTTTTTTCATCGCGCCTCTTTCATTTAGCCGCTTTGCGTTATTGAGAAAAATATGTTATAGAAATTATATCTTTCATTGAAAGGTTTGATTTAAACTCTGTAGGCGGACAGCATCTTCCCAATGGAGGGCGACCAAGATGTTGCGGGTGCTAAGACTTTTAATCGGTGCGGCGTTGTTGCCGCTTTGTGTGGCCGTATCCCAAGCCTTGCTTGATACGGTGCGCAGCATTCCGGATACGGGCGTGCTTCTTTCACCCGAGACCAGGACGCTTCTGGCCGGATACTTCCTGTGGCTTGGCATGTGGTTCTTCCTGCCCCAGCCTGTCCGCGCGTACGTTGTTGCCCATGAACTCACGCATGCGTTCTGGGGGTTGCTCTTCGGCGCCCGCGTGAGCAACCTGCGGGTCTCCTCCCGGGGCGGCAGCGTCCGCCTCACCAAAACAAACCTGCTCATCACCCTCGCGCCCTATTTCTTCCCGCTGTACACCGTCCTCGTCATCCTGCTGTACCTGCTGGTCGGCCTGTTCGTCCGCCCCATGCCGCTTCCCCACCTCTGGCTTTTCTTCGTGGGCCTCACCTGGAGTTTTCACGTCACGTTCACGCTTCAAAGTCTGATGACAAACCAGCCCGACATTCAAGAATACGGGCTCATCTTCTCCTACACCATCATCTATCTTTTTAATCTCGCGGGTGTCGGCCTCTGGATCGTCTGCACCACAGCGGCGACGTTCGACACGTTTTACGCCTCTCTTCTGCTGCACACGTCCGTGGTCTATGTGGCGCTCCACAAAACGGCCGTTCTTCAAACCGAGGGACTCTATAAGACCCTGATGCCCTCGCTGAAGAAGCTCCTCGTCCGTCCGGGCGCCTGACCGCCCCTCTCTATTCCAGCACCAGCTCGCCGAAGGCATCAGGCAGGTGGAAGTTAAGCTCCGGTACCGGCGACCACGCCACCCAGTGCGGGTGCGAGGTATTGTCCCCGCACTTGTAAAAATTGGCGCGCCAGGCCGTTCCGCCCGGCGGCAGCTCGCCGACGAACGCTTCGAACAACACCAGCGGCACCTTCATCCGCATCTGCCACACGGTCGGTTGCGCGAGCTCCGGTTCCACCACGCGCGGCAGCGACGACCGGATTTCCACCCGGCGGCCCCACTCTTCCGGCACCGGCGTGAAACGCTTTAAGCCCGTCTCGGTACGCGTGTGATCCTCGACATAGTACAGCAAAAGCGTCCCCCCCGCGTTCACCTCGAAATTGAAGTAGCCCTTATCCGCCCGCGGCTTAACGAAGAACTCCACGCAGCTGTCTTTACACACCGACGCCTGGTAGTCCGTCTGGACCGACCGCACATACCGGTCTTTCACATCGAACCGCACGTACAGGTTTGTGCCGTCGTGAACCGCCCGGAACGTTGTTTCCGGACGGTGATCGGACGACTCCGGCCGGACGTTTTCAATGCGACCGACCTCCGCCTTGTCGAACGCCGCCTGCTCCAGCGCCTCCGCCGGAACCCGCTTGACCGTATACCGCATCATCTTGTGTGTCTCCCCATATGCCAGCACAGTCCACAGAACGCAGATAGCCATGCCGAATGGTTTTATTCTTTGACGTATGCCCGTCAGTTTACACGACCGGCGCGCGCTGTTGCCAGCCCTTTCCGTTTCCAAATGACTCCCAAAGGACGGGAAGCTGCCTCTTGTTGAAACGGGCTGGGTGGTATATACTCTTTTCCCCATCAATTCAGGAAGACCATGAGCGCGCGTAAATTAACAGCAAAAATCACAGGTGTCGGAAAAGCGCTTCCGGAAAAGCGTTTGACGAATTTTGATCTGGCAAAAATGGTGGACACCAGCGATGAGTGGATCACGAAGCGGGTTGGCATCCGGGAACGCCGTATCGCGGCACCTGGCGAATACACCTCGCATCTCGCCATACGCGCTGCGGCGGACGCTTTGAAAATGTCCGGCCTGACGGCGGATCAGATCGACCTTATTCTCGTGGGGACCTCCACGCCGGACATGATCTATCCCTCGGTGTCCTGTCTTGTCCAGAAGGAGCTCGGGGCGGTCCATGCGGGCGTGCTGGACATCAGTGCCGCCTGCAGCGGCTTTGTTTACGGCGCAAGCCTGGCCTGGGGCATGATCAAGGCCGGCCTCATGAAGAACGTGCTGGTCATCGGTGCCGAGGTGAACAGCTCCATATTGAATTGGAAAGACCGCGACACCTGCATCCTGTTCGGAGACGGCGCGGGCGCGGCTGTCTTCAGCGCGCACGATTCGGATAGCGATGGCGTGCTGGCCATTGCACTCGGCGGGGACGGCAACTGCACCGACCTGCTCAACCTCCCGAACAGCGGGTGCCGCGTGTTTCCCGACGAGCCCGGGCGCTACATCAAGATGCAGGGGAATGAAGTGTTCAAACAGGCTGTGCGCAACATGGCGGAGTGCGCCCTATGTGTGCTCGCCCGGGCCGGGCTGACCTCGCAGGATGTTTCGCTCCTGATTGCCCATCAGGCGAATATCCGCATCATCGACGCGGTGGCCAAACGGCTGGAGCTGCCGAAAGAAAAAACGTTCGTCAATATTGCGGATTATGGCAACACCTCCGCCGCCACGATCCCGATCGCCCTGTGCGAGGCCCTCGAGCAGGGACGGATCAACAAGGGGGATGTGATCGTTATCGATGCGTTTGGCGCAGGGCTGACGTGGGGCGCCATGGCGCTTCGCTGGGCTTGAGGGACTCCCTCGCTCCGGTTTTGTTTCTGCACGCCGTGACAGGGGACGGCTTTTCGTGGTATAGTGCCCTACTTTGACATGAGCAAGAAACCCACACAGTTTGATTTTTGGTTTGCCGTCAACAACACGGAGATCGTTGTGCCTCCGAAACGGCACCTTGAAACGTTCGGCAACACCATTATCAACTATCATTTCGTGAGCGAGCTGATGGACTCCATCGGCAAGGTGCGCGTGCGCGAAGGCCGCATGCAGGCGCTGCGGCCCCAGATCATCACGCCCTCTTCCTATTCGACCATGATGCTCGAAGGGTTTGGCGAACAGGCGCAACAGTATCTCGAATGGCTGAAAGAGCATGAGGACACGGTGCGCATCCTGCGGTACGGATATACGCTCAAGCAGGAGGCCTTCAGCGAACAAGTCCTGTCCGACTCCGCCGAGGCGGTTCTGGCACGCGTCAAAGAAGACGTGGCCGCCAAAAAAGACCCTTTTGCCGCCGTGGTCAAGGGCGTGGACGATCCGTGGGATGTTTGCCTGGTGCGTCTCTTTTGGACGGTGATCCAGAATTCCGCGCAGGCCAATATCCGCGAGCTGCATGAGCGCCGCATGTTCGAGATGCAGGACGGGATACCGACCGGCCTGCGCGAGGAGATTGAAAAAGGTTTTCAAGCCGCGGCCAAGGACGCGGACCTGATCAAGCCGCTGGGAAGACTGCTTCAAGAAAAAGGGCTTTTTGAACAGTATCAGGATCGGTTTTTCAACCTGATCCGTGGACGGGGATAAGGGCGGCCCGCCGGTCGCCCGTATGTGTTATGGGCAGGG
Organism: Kiritimatiellia bacterium; assembly: GCA_028700415.1. GTDB lineage: Bacteria > Verrucomicrobiota > Kiritimatiellia > RFP12 > UBA1067 > JALHET01. Next base: position 3,000 of record JAQVSS010000185.1, on the reverse strand, counting down.
CTCGCCGTGCCCTGAAAAAAGGATTGGGATAGGGTATGACCATCACTGAGAAAATCCTTGCCCGCGAGTCGGGCGCGAAAATCGTCTCCCCCGGAGACAACATCTGGGTCAACGCCGGCATGCTGCTGACGCACGACGTTTGCGGGCCGGGGACCATCGGCATTTTCCACCGCGAGTTCGGCAAAGACGCCAAGGTCTTCGATCGCGAAAAGATCGTGATTCTGCCGGATCACTACATCTTCACGGCGGACGAAAAAGCCCACCGCAACGTGGACACTCTGCGCGCGTTCGTCAAAGAGCAGGGGCTGCCCTATTTCTATGACCCCGGCACCGCAAGCTACTGCGGGGTTTGCCATGTGGCAATGCCGGAACTGGGCCATGTGCGCCCGGGCGAGACGATTTTCGGCACCGATTCCCACACCTGTACGCACGGGGCGCTGGGAGCTTTCTCGACCGGCATCGGCAATACCGACGCGGGCTTTATCATGGGCACCGGCAAGCTGCTGATCAAAGTGCCTCCGACCCTCCGTTTCGTGCTGGACGGGGAACTGCCCCCGTACCTCTCCGCCAAGGATCTGATCCTCCACATCATCGGCGACATCGGCGTGGACGGCGCGACCTACTGCGCCATGGAGTTCACGGGCTCCGCCATCGACGCGCTGAGCATTGAAGAGCGCTTCACGATCTGTAACATGGCGGTTGAGGCCGGCGCCAAGAACGGCATCATCGCGCCCGACCTGAAGACGCTCGCCTACGTGAAGTCGCGCACGCAGAAGCCGTTCGAGCCACTCTACAGCGACCCGGACGCCAAGTTTGCCGCCGAGCGGCGCTACGACGTCTCCAAGCTTGAGCCGGTCGTGGCCAAGCCGCACCTGCCGGACAACAAGGCGCTGGCGCGCGCCTGCCGCGACGTGAGAATCGACCAGGTCTACATCGGTTCCTGCACCGGCGGCAAGCTGGAAGACTTTGTCATGGCCGCCAAGATCATGAAGGGGCGCAAAGTCGCCGTCCGCACGCTGCTCGTGCCTGCCACGCGGCAGGTGGAGAAGGGGCTTGACGAAACCAAGATCGGCGGCCAGAGCCTGCGCCAGATCTTTGAGGCGGCGGGCGTCGAGCCGATCGCCCCGCCCTCGTGCGCGGCCTGTTTGGGCGGGCCGGTCGACACCTTCGGCCGGACGAAGGGCAACGAAGTGGTGGTCAGCACGACCAACCGCAATTTCATCGGCCGCATGGGGTCGAAAGAGTCTCAAATCTATCTGGCCTCGCCTTACACTGCGGCGGCCTCGGCCCTCACCGGCCACATCACCGACCCGCGCGATATCTGACCGTACGGGGCGAACCCGCGTGTTCGCCCTCTCTTCAAGGAGGCCCATCTTATGCCAAACGAAACCCTCATCCGCGGACCGGTCTATGTGCTGGAGGACAACATCGACACCGACCTGCTCATCCCGGCTTGCTATCTGAACCTCGTCCCGACGATTCCGGAAGAGTACCGCAAGTTGGGCTCGTATGCGCTGGCCGGCCTGCCCGGCACCTTCCCGAAATTCGCCTCCAACCCCGACGGCACGACCCCGTATCCGATCGTGATCGGCGGCCGTAACTTCGGGTGCGGCTCGTCGCGCGAGCATGCGCCGATCGCGCTGGGCGCGGCTGGCGCTAAGGCCGTCGTGGCAGAGAGTTACGCACGCATCTTCTTCCGCAACTCGGTGGCCACCGGCGAGATTTTCCCGCTCGAATCGGAAAAACGCCTGTGCGGCGAGTTCAAGACCGGCGACTTGGCCGAGGTGGACATCGCCAAGAGCACGGTCACCCGACTTTCGGACGGCGCCGTCTTCGCACTGAAACCGGTCGGCGCGGTCGCGCCGGTCATCGCCGCGGGCGGCATGTTCGCCTATGCCCGCGAGATAGGGATGATTAAGAAATGAGCACGAGGAGTTCGCGCGTCATCGCCATCGCCAACCAGAAAGGCGGCGTGGGGAAGACCACCACCGTGGTCAATCTCGCCGCAGCCTTGTCGGAGTTAAAGAAAACCGTTCTGGTCATCGACCTCGATCCGCAGGCCAACGCCACCAGCGGACTCGGCCTGCCGCGCCAGCAGGGCGTCAGCCTCTATCCCGTGTTGACCGGGACCGCCGACGTGGCGGACATCATCCAGGCCACGCCGTACGAGGGCATCAACATCATTCCCGCCGAGCTCGATCTCGCGGGCGCGGAGATCGAGATCGCCCGGCAGGATAACCATCTCGCCGTGGTGCGCAACGTGCTCGACCGCGTGCTTGTCGCCGGGGTGTTCGACTATGTGCTCATGGACTGCCCGCCGTCGCTCGGCATCCTCATGACCTCCTCGCTTGCGGCGGCCGACGGGATCATCGTCACGATGCAGTGCGAGTATTATGCGATGGAAGGGCTTAGCGTGATCACGTCGCTCATCGACCAAATGCGCGACAACGGGGTCAACCCCGGCTTGCAGCTGGAGGGCATCCTGATGACCATGTTCGACGGGCGCACGCGTTTGGCGGCGGACGTGGTGTCGGAGGTCCGTTCCCATTTCGGCGAGAAGGTATACGGGACGGTCATTCCGCGCAACGTGCGCATCAGCGAGGCGCCCAGTTTCGGTCAGCCCGTTGTTTTCTATGATCCCGCGAGCAAAGGCGCGGAAGCCTACCGCGCCTTCGCCGCCGAGTTCGCCCGCCGCACGGCTCCTGCCGTTCATGGTTAACCCATGGAATGAATGAAGGCCCTCCCATGCCGTTCCGTTTCAAACGCTCCGAATTCCGTCTGCCCGTCGCGCAACTGAACCACATGGAGATCGCGTTGTCGTTCTATGAGACGCATGTGGACGGTACCGCAGTCCTTACGCTGACTGCCCGGGAACCGCTCAAAACGCTTGAGCTTGACGCCCGCGAACTGGAGATTTTGGAAGTGGCGCTAGCCGCGGTAGGGACGCCCCCCCCGGGCGGACGGCTCGGGGAGCCGTCCCTGCCCAAACGTGCGGGCGAC
>JAQVSS010000184.1 GCA_028700415.1 Kiritimatiellia bacterium | reverse complement strand
GGTGTTGAGGTAGCCTTCGATTTCGGGGCCGACGACCGGGTGTTCGGGACCTTTCGCGGCCAGTTCCTGCACGTCCGCAACGAGCGAGCGCACGGCCAGCAGCCAGCACAGCGCGTCGACCATGGGGAACAGCACGCCGTGGCGCTGGCTCTGCGAAAGCGAGCGGCCGAGCGTGTCCTTGGCGTTGTTGATGAAAGCCAGCGTCCAGCGCCACAAGCCGAACCCTTCGGCCAGCGCGTCCATCCCCCTGCCGGGTTTGGCGGCGGCCAGGGTCCGCAGTTCGGAGACCCACTGGTCGATCTGGGCCAGAAAAACCTCGTTGTTCATGGTGACGCTGATCTGGCGGCGCTGCACCACTTCCGGGCCTTCGTAGGTGGCTTCGAGCTGCGCGTCGGTCCACTTCTGGAAGAGGAACCCGGGGCAGTCTTCGGTGATGCCGTACCCGCCCATGAGGCTGACCGCCTCGCGAAGCGTGTTGGCGCCGTGGCCGGTGTCCCACAGCTTGGTGGCGGGGCAGAGCACGTTACAGACGGCGCTGTGCCACACATACGCGACGAGGGTATCGGCTTCAAGTTCGGCGATGCGGGCTTCGTCGCGCGTGCCGGCGGGCTGGGAGAGCAAACTCAGCAGCCCGATGGCGTCGGCCTGAGGCTTGCGCAGGGCCTTCATCAGGGCGCGGCCGCTGCCGGAACCCTGTTCGGCGAGGAGTGCGAGAGCCTTTTTCTCGACCCGCTCAAGATCGTCAAACGCGCGGCAGGTCTCGAAGCCGAGCGAAGCGGCGGCCTCGCCTGTGGCCCAGACGTCCGCAAGGCGCTGGACGGCGTCTTCCTTCATCTGGATGCCGAGGTCATAACGGGGCGATCCGGCCTCGATGCCGGCCGCGCCGCGGTAACGGCCGCGCTGGTAGCGGATCACCGGCTCGACGGTCGAGAGAAGCTTGGCGGCGCCCATGATGCCGACGCCGACGCGGGTGCGCGAGAAGACCGCCTCGATGATCTCGCTGTGCGTCAGGTTGGGAACGATCACGCCATCTTTGACCGTGTAGCCGCCGACGATGCGGCTGGCCGGGATTTTGAGGCTGAAGATCGGGTCGTGGGTGTTGGAGAGCTGGTGGACCAGCTTGAGCGTCGGGCTGCCGCGGTCGAAAACCCCCTCGTCGGTATCCTCTAAAATGACCATGCAGGAGGATTTGATGCGGGGATCACCGGTGTCCACGGCGGCGGTAACGAAGTTGGCGACCGCCATGTTGGTGATGAAGCGGCCGCGTTTCTCGACCTGGAGAATGGGTTCCGCGCCCTCTTTCCATTCGGCCACCGTGAGGCGCCCGCTGAGCAGGCCGGTGTCCACGCCCACATAGGGCAGAGGCTCGGTCAGGGCGAAAGAGCCGCGCCAGGGCTTGCGGTCTTCGCCGGGTGCGGCGGGCCGGGTCGCGCGCATGTATTTCTCGCGCTGCTCGGGGGTGCCCTTCTCGACGATGGGGCCGAGGGCGAGGATATTGACGAGGCTGGTGGTCGCGGCGCCGCCGTCGACCCAGGCCAGCTCGAAGGAGAGCAGGGAAAGGGCGAGATTGCGGGGGCCGTCGATGATGCCGCCGCACTCCAGGTCGAGTCCCGCCGCCGTGATGCCGGAGTCGTCAAAGGCTTGATAAAGGCTGTTTTTGCCCGCCGTCCATTCGTGGGTGTTGCGCTCGCCGTCGGCGACCAGCCGGGCGACCAGGCCGCGGGCCACGGAACGGGCACCCATGACGGCCATCTGAATGTCGAACCGGTCGGCGTAACGCCACATGATCTGGCGAATTTCGTCGCCGGGCAGCATCTTCATGGTCTGTGGGGTCTCACTCATCAGCACTAACCTTTCTTTTCGGAATTTGAAGATGACAGTTTAGCGATTTTTGTCACGGACGCAAGGGGAAAGACTGGGCGAACAGTAATCGGGTGGTGGCAGGGGGGCACGAAGATCATGCGTTTCTGGTGAAAAAAGTGAGTAGGCGAGTCGGGAGCGCGGGCGTCCCCGCCCGCAACAACGTTTCTTGCGAAAGGCTGAGCGCTCATGGCCTGAGCACCAAACCGCGCATCTGTGTCGCGTGGAGCCTTTCACCTTGCGGGCGGGGACGCCCGCGCTCCCGGCTGTGTGCTTCGCATCAAAAACGCGCTCACTCCCCCTGTCGCTAACCGATTACACAATCGAAACAATCCGCCCTTGAAAAGCGATAAACTTATGTGTTAGCTTTCAGACAAGGGTGGCGCAAGGCACATGCGGTTGCCGTGCGATTCGCGCAAAAAAAGGAGGGAAATGGAATGAGAATCTTTCTGTTCGTGACCACGGTTTCCACTTGGCTGCTGGTGGGGGGTGCCTTTGCGTGTTCGACGTGTGCTGACAGGGGATGGATTGAATCGCGGGAGACGTGTAAGAAGTGCACCGGCAGGGGAAAGATCGCTAACACGAAAACGAGCCAATGCCCCAAGTGTTCGGGTACAGGGAAACAGACTTACAGTAAACGGGAGGGGGGCCGACATCAGGGAACGTTTTGCCGGACATGCCGAGGAACCGGGGTTAAGAGTACGACGAACTGGTTGCCATGCGGAAATTGCGACGGCACAGGCACCAGCGTGTCGAAGGTTGCGTGCCATACCTGCAAGGGCGCATCCGTTCTCAATGGCCTTGACGAAACAACGACGGCGGGCGGTACCGTCACTACGACAAGTAATATCGCTGTCGAAACCTGCACACAGTGTGACGAAAAGGGAAACGCCTCCCGCAAGATAGTGTGCGAGTTCTGCACCAAAGGTTGGAATCATGCCAAGACAACGCAGGGCACCTACGTCTGCCGAAACTGCGGCGCAGTCTATGATAGCCGTTTTATCCCGTGCAAGTGCGGCAAGCCCGATTGCCCACACTGCAAGGGGGAGCATGAGAAAACAGTGACCGCCACCTGCCCTTTGTGCGGCGGCGATAAGACCATCACGCCGTTGGAACGCGAGAAGGCGAAAAAGAAAGGGGAAAGCAAATGAATATCAGTTATGGAATCATCACTATCGCTATTCTGATTGCCCTGACCGGGTGCAAGAAGAAGAATGAGTCTCCTTTGGAAACCCTCTTCCGGTTGGGAGAGACGGCGCAGAACCGCGAGGCGCTGCGACTGGAGCGAGAGAAAGCCATTCAGAAACGCGAGCGGGAGGAACGTTTGGCTCGGGAAAAGGAAGAAGCGGTCAATTTGCGAACGGCATTGTCCCCGCTCATCAAATCCCGCAAGCAACGAATCACCGGGGAGACGGGTAAACTGATCTCCGAACTGAAAGCCATCGCGGCTGACCGCAGGGACGTTGATGCGGCGATGTCCTTAGTAGAAGACAAGCGCGGTTTGGAGTACACGGTCTTCAACGTCATGACAAACCAGACACTAAACGCACTGGCTGTGAAGTATTCAGGAAGTGACTTTAACGCGCTCAAGTCCGAATTCGTCGAGTCGGTCCGGTTCCACAAAACATCCAATACAGAACTGACGCAGACTCTGAAAAGGAACCGCGAGGAATACAGCAAAAAAGTGGCAGGCATCGATCAAGCTGTGGACAGTGCCAACACGGCGGCTCAGACATCGATTAACGCCACCCACGCCAACATTCAGAAAAAAATTGCCGAACTCGAACAGAAAAGGGATATCATTCTCAGAAGATTAGCCGGCAGATCGGAAAACGCCGAAACCAAGAAAATTGACGAGCAACTCGAGCGTCTTTATCAGGTTTTGGAAGTGAGTACCGGTTCAACTTTGCACATCAAGGCTACCTCGTTCGAGACCGGTGCCCGGCGAAAATATGACACCGCGCTGGAAGACAAAACCGTGAAGGATGCAGAGGCCCTCAAAGAGGGCCAATTCAAAGGCGACCTGTACAACGCTGCGCAAAACTTTCGGGGACGGTCACTCGACCGGTTATTGAATGCTATGGCAACACAAGCCGCCATCCTTTCTGAGAGACTGGATTCGGCCGAAATGACTTTAAGAGAGTTAGAGGATTCAGAAGCGCGAATGAGTCTCATGGAATACCCAGACCTCATCAAACTTCGCGAGGCCATCACGCAAGACACGCGCTTCAAACTGGAAACCGGCTTGACCGCCCCTATAAGAGCCCCCTCTCTGCGTTGAACAGGGTCGGGGCAAAACGGACAAACAAGAAAGGCGGCATCATGCCGCCTTTCTTGCTTGTAGCATTGTTGTCCAGAGCGAACGGGATCACTTGCCCTTTTTCAACTCCTCGGTCAGCCACTCGTCGGCGGTGAGTTTTTTGTCGCCGCCGCAACGCGCGCGCGGCGCGTGGCCTGACCTCAGTTTCGCGGTTGCCTTTCGCGAAACTAAGATGCTATCCTGTTGTCATGAAAGCGCTCAGGCAGTTAAAAATTGAGACCGAACGGGAAGAAGACGGCCGCTGGATCGCCGAACTTCCTGACTTTCCGGGCGCTATGGCCTACGGCGACACGCGCGAAAACGCCGTAGCAAACGTTCAGGCCTTGGCCTTCCGGATCGCCGCAGACAAAATCGAGGCGCATGATCGGGCACCCGAAATCGCCCCCCTTACCGCCGTTTTCGCATGAGCGTCTGGCCGTCAACCAAAGCCCGGCGCGTCAAAGCCTCCAAAAAACGTTTGGCGAAGCGTTCACAGCCACGAGGTGTCGACGCGCATTCTGCGCTGTTTCAAGTGCAGTTCCGCGCCTTTGATGACGACCTTCTCGTCCTCGCGGCGCAAGTCGAGCGGTTCGCCTGTCCACACGGTCCAGCCCCGGGTGGCGGCGCGCGCGTAGAGATGTTCCAGCGTATCGGTGAAACGTTCCTGGCCGCGCCAGAACGGGAGCGGGCCGAGCCGGAAGATCAGCGGCGCGTGCGTCACCGACTTCTGCGCGGGGCCGAAATCGGTAAAATCCTCCTGCGGCACACCGTAAAAGTCGGATAGGTCTGAGAGACCGGACGGCTCAGACGGGTCGGCCGGGTCAGACAGGTCGGACGGGTCGGACAGACCGGAGTCCGCGCCGAGCAGCTCGTTGCGGTGTATCCCACGCAGCTCCAGCAGCAGCAGCGGGTTCCGGGTGAACGCTTCGCCGAGCAGGCAGTACACCGCTGCCAGGTGCTTGCACGGGTTGGCGTAGTCGGGGCACGTGCAGCGGCTGGCGATGTCGTTCCCGCGTTGCGGGAAAAGGGGACACTTTTCCGCGAGGAAGAGCGTTTCGACTTCGGGCGGCAGGTCCGCGACCAGAAGCCGGGCGATCAGCATCGGGCGCTGGCGCAACGCGCGGATGAGGCGGGCTTTGGCTTCCCCCTCCACTGTCAGGAGGCGGACGCTGCTTTCGTAGGGAGTCTTATCCGACCCCTGCACGGATGCGGTCACCTCGCCGGGGCGGATGGCGAGCGAAGAGACCTGGCCCGAGACCGCGTAGTTGCGCCCTCTGCCCAACCGCGCCCCCAGACGGAAATTCTCAAGGATTTCGAGCCAGCGCCGGCCCCACCACAGGCGCAAAGGCCCGCCGTGCGGGAGCTGCGCGCGGATGCCGCCCTTGACGTTCAGAGGTGTCCTCAGCGCATATTTCTTTTTTCTGCTCACCGCTTAACGCCTCCCTTCTTCCTCATCCGTCACGACGGTCCCGTCGAGCTTCAGGAGGTCGCACAGTTCTTTGTCGGGGAGCTCCGTGAGGAAGGCCTCGCCGCTCGTGACGATTTCCGTCGCCAGCGCGGTCTTGCTTTCGATCATGGCGTCGATCCGGTCTTCCAGCGTGCCGCCGCAGATGAAGGTGTGAACCATCACGTTGTGGGTCTGCCCGATACGGAACGCGCGGTCCGTGGCCTGGTTTTCCACGGCCGGGTTCCACCAGCGGTCGTAATGGAACACGTGACTGGCGCGGGTCAGGTTCAGGCCTGTGCCGCCCGCTTTGAGCGACAGGATGAACGCCTGCGGCTGGGACGATTCCTGAAACGCCTTCACCAGGCGGTCGCGCTCCGGGCGGGGCACGCCTCCGTGCAGGAACGGCATGTCGCAGGCGAAGGTCTGGCAGAGGTGGCGTTTCAGCAGCTTGCCCATTTCCGCGTACTGCGTGAACACCAACGCGCTCTCCCCCCGCGCGAAAACCTCTTCGAGCAGCTCTTCCAGCCGCGCCAGTTTTCCCGAGCGTTTGGCCAGCGGCCGGGTCTGGCCGAGATAGTGGGCGGGGTGGTTGCACACTTGCTTCAGCCGCGTCAGGACGGCAAGAATCAGGCCGCGCCGCGCGATCCCCTCGCTCGACTCCAGTTCGCGCCGGGAGGACTCGAGCACCTCCTCATACAGCCGCGCCTGTTCGGAGGTGAGCGGGCAATACACCTTGGCCTCCACTTTTTCCGGCAGGTCGGCGATGACCAGCCGGTCGGTTTTCAGGCGGCGCAGGATGAAGGGCGCCGTGGCGCGCCGCAGGCGTGTGCGGGCGCCGGGATCGGTGCCGGACTGGATGGGGCGGAAAAAGGTGTCGCGGAACGCCGACCGCTTGCCCAACAGGCCGGAATTCAGGAAATCCATGATGGACCACAGCTCGCCCACGTGGTTTTCGATCGGCGTGCCGGTGAGCGCGATACGGTAATCGGCCTGCAGGGCGCGCGCGGCCTGGGCCTGGCGCGTGTCCGGGTTCTTGATGTTCTGCGCCTCGTCGAGCACAAGCCCGGCCCAGCCGACCTTCCGTAAGTCGGCGTAGTCGCGGTGCAGGAGCGTATAGCTGGTGACCACCACATCGGCGCCTTGCGCGTCGCGCGCGAACGTGTCCCCGTGGTGCCGTCCGGTGCCATGGTGCAACAGCAGCCGCAGGCCGGGTGCGAAGCGCTGCGCCTCATGCAGCCAGTTGCCGAGCACCGACATCGGGCCGACCAGCAGGGCCGGGCGCTTTTCGCCCCGCGCTTTCTCGTGCAGGAAGAACGCCAGCGTCTGGATGGTTTTGCCGAGGCCCATGTCATCGGCGAGACAGGCGCCCAACCCCCATTTCCGCAAGAAGGCCAGCCAGCTGAAGCCGCGTATCTGGTAAGGGCGGAGCTCGCCGCAGAACCCCTCCGGCGTCGGCAGGGTCTCAAACGGCTGGCCGTCGCTCAACTGTCCGAGGAAGGTTTCCAGCCAGCCGCCCCCCCGCACCAGCGCGACGTCCATGCCGTGTTGCCGTTCCGCCGTCCCGAGCGCCAGCCGCACGACGTCCCGCGCCGTCCGTGTCTCGGCGGTATCCCGCTGCCAGACCCGCAGAGCGTCGCGGAGGTGCCTCACGTCGACCCGCAGCCATTGCCCGCGGAAAAAGACTAACGGCGTCGGCGCTTGCAGCAGATGCTCCAACTCCTCCCCCGTGAGCCGTTCGCCGTTGAGCGTCACGGACCAGGAGACGGCCACCCTTTCGTCCAACGTATGCGGCAACATCCCTTCCGCCGGATGTTGGGGCCGGACGTCCGCTTCCAAGACGGGTGTGGAGGCTGCGCCCTGGAGCCACTGCGGCGGCAAAAGAACCCGGTACCCGGCGGCTTCCAGCACAGCGGCGGTGACGGTCAAAAAAAGGTGTGCCTCCGGCAGGGCCAGCGCGCAGCCGAACCCAGCCGCCTGATGCTCCGCCCGCGCGAGCGGGGGAAAGAGCAAGGCGGCTTGGCCGAGAGAAACCAGGAGGCGCGTGTCCAGACGAACGCCGTCTGCCGCTGTTCCGGCCTCTGCCGGGAAGGCGGTTGTCCGCGTCCCGTCAGACAGCCGCACGCTTAGAAACCACACCCCGTCGGCGGACTCCGGCGCGTCGAGTTGAAAGTACAGGGCCGTGCCGCCTGCGCCGGAGCCTTCAACGGGCAGCCGCCATTGGCGCAGGCTTGACCGCAACGCCTCAAGCTCTTCGTGCAAAGGCCAGCACACGGTCCGCGTTTCCCCTCGCAGCGCCGAGAACCAGGCGTCGTGGGAACTGTAATGCTTGCCGTGCTCGGCCTGGGCCCGCGAGAGGGTGGTGATGACGCTGAAGCGCACGAGGCGGTCCGTCAGTTCCTCCAACAGGGTTTCTGTGACGCGCAGCGGATTCTGGCCGCAGGTGGCGGAGCGGGGAACGCGTGCCGCGAGCGCAAGCAGGCGTTGCCGTTCCGCAGTGTCCAACACCGGTTGCCAGCAGGCTTCGAAGGTGTCCGGCGGCATGCGGCACAGGGCGGGCAGAAACCGTCCGCGGGCCACCAGCGCGCCCGTGTAGCGGAAGAGCACGGCAAGGCCGAGCAGATCTTCTCCGGCGAACACGTTTTCGGCGAGGCGCCGCTCCTGCGCGAGCCCCAGCAACAGGAGAGCCTCTTTCCACGGGAGTGC
>JAQVSS010000183.1 GCA_028700415.1 Kiritimatiellia bacterium | reverse complement strand
AGGCGACAACACGATGACGAAACAGGTTCAATATTATTGGCTGTCGTATGCTGCGGGGTTGTCCTTTGCCGTGACCAACACGACGATATACGGGGATCTGACCGCCGTCACCTCGACCGGCTACGACAGTCAGGGCCGCGCCATGTTCTGGGCCGACGCGCTCGGGAACACCGTGTTCACGCAGTATGACAGCCTCGGTCAGGCACTGTCGCTTTCCGGCGCGACGTACCCCGTGCAATACGCGTATGACTCGGACAGTCGGCAGACTGAACTGAACACCACCCGCGACGGCCTGACATGGGACAAGACCCGTTTCCTGTTCGACGGCGCGACCGGCCTTCTCACCAACAAGGTGTACGCGGACAACAGCCGCGTCTCCTACTCCTACACCCAGTCCGGGCGGCCGCTCCGCACGGAGTGGGCGCACGGCGTATGGAAGGAGGACGGTTATGACACCATAGGCCAGTTGACAGGCACCGCCTACAGCGACGGCACGCCTACCGCCTCCTATGCTTACACCGCCGCCGGTTTTCTTGCCGCCTCGTCAAACGCCATGGCACGATACCAATACCAGAACGCGGATTCGGGCGTCGCGACAAACACGGCGGTTCTCATCGGCACGAACGCCTTCACCGTCAGCAAGGCACTGGACCCGTTCACGCGCCTCGCTGTTCTTGACACGGACAGCGCCCAGTCCCCGGTGATCTACGGGTACAACGCTGAGAACGCCTTGGCATCAGTCTCCAACCAAACGTTTGAAGTTGCCTACCGATTCGACGGTGCGCGGGACATGGGTTATGCCATCACTCTCACCAACGGTCTGACTGTCACCCGCGCCCTGACCCGCGACCCGCACCGCAGGCATCTGGTCACAGCCGTGTCAAACGCAGTCGGCGCATCGGCGCATTCGTTAATAGAGTACAGCCACAACATCCTTGGCAATGTGACCAACCGCAACGGCGATGCGTTCTCCTACAACCCGCGCTCCGAGGTCTCGGGCGCGGTTACAGGGACCAACGTTTTTGACTACGCCTACGACGGCATCGGCAACAACACCGTGGTCACGGTCAACGCCGCCGCCGCGGTCTACACCGCCAACGCCCTCAACCAATATACCGCAATATCTCTGCCCGCCCTGAATCCGCAGTACGACGCGGACGGCAACCTCACAGCATATGGCGACCTCACTCTGACATGGGACGCCGAGAACCGGAATACCGCCGTACTGTCTAACGACGTCCTGATCGTCGCCAGCGGCTACGACCCGCAGCACCGGCGCGTCATTAAAACAACGTCCGCCGCCACGCGCACCTTCCTTTACGACGGCTGGCTGCCCGTGCTGGAGAAAATCATCTTGTCAAACGGAACAGCCGAAGTGCGCGAGCATGTCTGGGGCAAAGACCTTTCCGGCACGCGCGAAGGCGCTGGCGGCGTCGGGGGGCTGCTCGCCACCCGCATCGGCGACGCTTGGTACTTCCCGCTCTACGACGCCAACGGCAATATCACGGATTACGTCAATAAATCCGGCGCGGTCGTCGCCCACCGCGAGTACGGCCCGTTCGGCGAGACCCTTGCCGCGACCGGCCCGATGGCCGACGATTTCAACTTCTGGTTCAGCACCAAATACCTCGACCACGAGACCGGGCTGTATTATTATGGTCATCGATTCTACAGTCCTGAATTCATGCGCTGGCTGAACCGCGACCCCATCTGGGAGAGGGACGGGGCGAATGTCTATGTCTTTGTGAAAAATGAACCTGTGGCGCACACAGATGCACTTGGTTTGATGGGTAACGCACCTCCTGATTCTGTTACAAAAGGGTGTTGTGCAGGAAAGATATATAACCTTGGTACGGAATGCTGCTGCAGGGACAAGGTCTACAGCAAGGCCGCGAAACCATCGGGAATAAGACGGTGCTGTAGATACAACTGGACGGGCGTCATCCCACAACACTGCTGGATCGAATGGCCCGGCGGTTCAGCGGGCCTTTACCCCGACGCAAATGCTCCGCTTGTAGGTCTATGGGGCTCACCTGGAATCGTTGCAGTCCCCGAACCGGACACATCGAATAAACAGTGTACTCAAATTCACCTCTCCGACTGTGACTGCAACATTGATGCTGTCAAGGCTTGCATTGCCGATGTGGCATCAAAACACGCCAATGGTAGTTGGCTTTCCCCAACGTACAACTTTGGCATCTTCGACTGTCGTCATTATCCCGGTTATCTTGTGTCCGGCTGTTGCAGTGCGGTTGGCTGTGGTGGGAGCTGGCCATCTCTTTCAACTATCTCGCCTTGGTGACGAATCAGAAGAAGGTCTGCATGGCTGTCCGGAAATCCATATCCATCCTGGTTCTGTTGTTTGTCACGGTCGGTGTTGTCGCTGTGGCCTTAATCGCATTTACAAAGCGAAGTCCTGTTGCCTTGAGGATTGGAGATTGGGGAAACGGGGTTAGCCGATATGAATTCACATGTCCACAAGGCACGGCATTCCGGCTTCTTCTGGGACTTACGGGCGAGGCGTCCTCTGTTGCCCAAGAGGTAAGAGGCACTATCAGTGTCATGGAAGAAGGCGTCCCAGTCCTACAGTCTGAGATCACGCCTAACGACATTACGCGCACATCATGGCTTTCAAGGCAAGGTCTCATCGGTTTGCTCGTGACAGGCTATACAAACAACTTGGCGGAAGCGTTCCGCAATCTGCAACCAGGGAAGAAGGTTCTTATTGAAATCGCATTGACTCCAGAGCCACCGCTAAAATCATCAGTATGGCTTTATTACCTCAAGTGATAAAGGGGACGTATAGGGACATCGAGACAAACGGGGTCGGAGGGAAGCGGCAATGACAAAGCGCCTGAAAAGCCGTAGCGCGTACGACAGTGACGGCCGCGCCCTACCCCCGGGCGGCGACATCTCCGGCGACCCCGCCGCCTGGCCGCTCCTCTCCTGGAGCCGCCACACCTACGACGGCACGCGCCCCTCCCTCACCCTGCATTCCGACGGCACCTCCGAGTCCAACGTCTGGGACTGCTGCCGCCTCACCTCCTCCACCGCCCGCGACGGCGCCGTCACGGAGCACGACGCCTTCCCCGCCGACGGCCTCGCCTTCTCCCGCGAGGTCTCCCTCGCCGCGCTCCCCGGCGCGGCCGGCCGTTACCCCGCCGCCGAGACCTTCTCCGACGGCCTCGGCCGCGTCACCAACACCCTCCGGACGGTCTGGTTCAACGGCGCCCGCGTGCAGGAGTCGGGGTCGTATATGTACTTTGTACATTCTGACTCTTCCCTCTCACTTTAGAACTCTCGAACTTTAGAACTTCCCCTCCACGCCACCCCCGGCTATCCCTACTGCACACTGCTACTGCCAACTGCCACTGTCTCCTCCATCCTCAGTTCAAACCCGGCCTCAACCGGCCAGCCGGGGAATGCCCCTTCCAGCAGCGGCTTATCGAAGTCGCGCCGCAGCGCTTCCGCCACCATGACCGCATCGGCCTTGGCCACCTGGTTGAACGCCTCCTGGTGTGCCGACCCGGCCAGCGTGCCGCTCCCGCTCTCGGCCAGCATCGTGAGCAGACCGCCCGTGCCGACCAAGACGATCATAAGGGGCGACCCCTATGCAGGAGACCTTACCGTACCAGCCCGGCAAACCAGCCCACCATCGCATAAGGGAAGAGATTGAGCAACGCGTAAACCGTCAAAAAGGCGGGCAGGAAACGCATCGCACCGCGGAAAACCTGCGCGGAGTTGGCGTCGGGGCTCATGCCCGCCACCACGAAACAAGAGACCCCTACCGGCGGCGTGATCGCCCCCAGCGTGGTCACCAGACACACAACTTGGCCGAACCAGACCAGGTCATACCCCATGCTCATCACCAGCGGCTCAAAGAGCGGCAGGGAAATCAGCAGAAAGGCCAAGGCATCCATCATGCATCCGCCGACGAGATAGCACCCCATCATGAAAAGCAGGATCATCGCGGGCACCATGTGCATCTGTGTCACCCACTCGGTGAGCGCGAACGGCAGGCGCGTCAAAACAAGAAAACGTCCAAACACCGTCGCGCCCGCCAGAATCAGGAAGACCATGGCCGTGATGCGCAAGGTGGCGGCCAGCGCTTTCACAAAGGCCTGCCGCGACAGCCTCCGGCGCACCACACAGCCGGCGATGCCGAGCAGCGCGCCGAGCCCCGCCGCCTCGGTCGGCGTCACGATCCCCGAGAACATCGAGACCATGATCACGCCGAACAGCACCGCCACGTCGATCACCTGCGGCAGCATCGCGAGACGGCGCTTGCGCGAACCGCGCACGCCCGGCTGCGCCCAGTCGGGATGCCGCCAGATGATGGCCTTCACCGTGAGCACGAACAGGAACGTCAGCGTCAGCCCCGGGATGATACTGCCCGCGAAAAGCTTGCCGATGCTCTGCCCCGTGTAGAGGCCGTAGACCACCAGCACGATGCTCGGCGGGATGACCGCGCCCAGCGTGGAGCCCACCGCGATGCTGCCGCATTTGAGTTCGGGGTGGTACCTGTTGCGCGACATGGGCTTGAGCGCCACCGAACTCATGGTCGCTGCCGTGGCCGTGTTCGAGCCGCAGATTGACGAGAAACCCGCGCAGGCCAGAATGGTGGTCACCGCCAGCCCGCCGCGCTTGTGGCCGAACCACGCCTGCGCCGCGCGGAAGAGCCGGTCGCTGTAGCCCGCATGAAAAATGACCTCGCCGAGCAGCACGAAAAGCGGGATGACCGTGAACCCGTAGTTTGAAAAGACCGTCCACACCTCAGCGCCGACCGTGCCGCCCAGCACCGCGCTGAAACTTTGCGGCGGGTTCAACGCCAGCAGCCCGCCGAAGCCCGTCAGCAGCATCGCAAGTCCGGGCGACATGCCCGTGAAGAGGATCAAAACCAGCATCGCGCCGATGCCCAAATAACCAATCGTTGTGGATTCCATGTGTGAAAAATCTGTTAAGGGAGAGTGTCTTCCGAACCGCCCGGTTCGAGATCGCCGCGGATACTGTTGACCGTGTGGGCACGCTGCTGGACATATGCGTTCTTATCCGCATGGTCAAAGAGCAACAGGACGAAATCGGTCAGGAAAGAGGCCGCCAGCAGGAAAAATCCGAATACCGCTCCGTACATGAGCCACGGGTAAGGAAATTTGAGTGTTTCCGAAACCTCGCCCGCCCGCAGCAGCACGCCCGCACGTCCCGCGAGCTGCCCCCCGAGCACGATCATCAGCACGGCACCCGCAAAAACATTGAACGCGCCGGCCCAACGCCGTGCGGCGGCCGAATACTTCCGGGTGAAGAGATCCAGTTCGACGTGGCCGCGCTTGCGTTGCGTGTCGGCCAGCGCGAGCGACGCGATGAGCGCGCCGAAAAGCCCGGAGAGCTCATAACTCGCGCTGACGGGGTGGCCCGAAAGCCGGCCGGCCACATTGAGGCCGGACAACAGCACCAGGGCGACCAGCAGTATCCCGGACACCGCCATCCCCGCAGTGCACAAGCGTTTCTCAGCTTTGATCAGTTTGAGTAGCATCGTGAAAACCGAACCGTTGAATCAAAGGCTGTGGCAGGGACGCCTCGGGGAGGTGTTCCTGCCTGACAGGCACCGGCGCTTTTACCTCGGCAACTTTCCCTTGATGAACTCGATGACCGCCTTTCCGTCTATGCCTTTTGCCGTCACGCGGCCAATGTAATCCTCAATGAGCGGCTGCGCGGTCGCCCGCAGCGCGGCGAGATCCTCACCCGACGGCTCATTCACCGTCAGCTTGTATTTCTCTTTCGACCAGGCGATCGCCTCTTGCACATGCTGATCCACATACGCGCCCGTCCACTCGGCCTGTTCCATGTAGAGCCCTTCGAGCACCTGCCTGATCTCGGGCGCCAGCGCG
This sequence comes from Kiritimatiellia bacterium, assembly GCA_028700415.1. GTDB lineage: Bacteria > Verrucomicrobiota > Kiritimatiellia > RFP12 > UBA1067 > JALHET01. Next base: position 2,484 of record JAQVSS010000183.1, on the reverse strand, counting down.
TCATACCGCGCCTTGTTCATCACGACGGCAAAGCTGATGACACACAGGTCGGTCTTAAAGACGTACGGGCAGTAGGACGCGTAGTTCATGTCCTTGAGCACTTCGCCCGAAGAGACGTTGCCTTTGACCACGCCCTTCTGCAAGGCGTCCGGCACATCCGACTGCGGCATGGCCACCGGCGACGCGCCCAGGCGTTTCATCACTTCCGCACCCGTTCCGGAGGAGCGCAGGGGCATATTCTTCAGGTCGGCCAGCGACTTGACCTCTTTCGTGCTCATCACCATGGCGGGCGGACAGGTGAAGACCGCCAGCACCTTGACCTTCTCGAACTCGGCGGGCTTGAAGGCGGCGATCAATCCGGCCAGTATCCGGCTGGAGGTCTTGGCATCCTTGAAAAAATGCGGCAGGTCCATCGCCTCAGAAACGGGAAAGCGCCCCGGCTGGTAGCTCATCGCGAAATTGCCGATGTCCGCGGTGCCCGCGATCACACCGTCGAAAATATCCTTGGCCCCCAGCAGCGTGCCTCCGGGATACGTGTTGATTTTGAGTTTGCCGCCCGTGCGCTTCTCGACCTCGCCCTTCCAGTGTTCCATCTGCACGCACGGGAAAGTCGAAGCGGGCGGAAAGTTGGCATAGTTCAGTGTGAGGGAGCCCGTCGTCGGCCCTTTTTCCCCGCATCCCGCCAGCATCAAGGCACCGCTTGCCAGAATCATGTGCAGCCCTGTTTTCATGAACACTCCTCCCCGTTCGTTTCTTTTGATAGTAACGGATCATATCGTAACCGCACCATCGGCCGCAACACAAAACCTTATTCTTTTACCGCCTTTTTAAGATACGGCATATATTGACGGGTATAGACGGCGATCGACCAGAGGTTGATGACGATCAACAGCGCTTCGATGAGGAAGATCAGCGGCTGGGGAAGAAAAACCGGGTGCAGCGCGGCGTAGAGATACATGACGCAGGCCGCCGGGAAACTCGCCGCCGTACGGAATTTGCCCAGCCAGTTGGCTCCGCAGTCGGCATTGAAGATCGAGCCCACCGAACGCAGGAAAGTCACCCACTGGTCGCGCAGGATGTAGAGCACCGTGAACACCAGCATGACCAAGGCGTGAACCGCCTCGCCGGGCTGGCGTCCGAGCAGCCAAAGCAGCGTAGGGAACACAACCAGATAAAACACCTTATCCATCAGCGGGTCGGCCATTGCGCCGAATTTGCTTACGACGTTCCATTTGCGGGCCAATTTCCCATCGAACAAATCGGTCAGCGAGGCAACCGCCAGCGAGACCGTCGCCGCCACAGCCAACCACCATGCGGACGGATGGTAGGCGTGCGTGACCGCAAGCGCCATAAACAAAACTACAAAAGGCACGCGCCCAAAGGTAACGGCGTTAACCGTGAGTCGTTTCGCATTCGCATCCATGGGCGTTATCAAACCATATTTCACCGGTTCTGCAAACCTAAAACTCGTCCCGCAGAAGCCGGCCGGGATTGAACGCCGCGTCAACTCCTGATACGATAGCGGAATCTGCCTGTGGTCACGGCTGACCGGGCAGAACCCAGAGGATAAAAGAGGACATGGCATTCCGGACTGAAAGACGGGTTTGGCTTTGTGGCGTCTTATTGTTGCCCCTGTATGGCCGCGCCGCAGACGGCGGCGAGATCCCGATCCGGATTTTGCCGCAGCCCGTATCCACAAACCACAGCGCGGTCCGTCTCGGGCTCCGTGCGGATTTCAAGGCCTATGCGGAAGAACTGTTGCGGGCAGAACGGCTGCGGGAGCCCGTCACTGAGGCGGCCATCCGCGCGTTATCCGCAACAAACGGCGCCGTGCGCGTCACCGCGGCATTGGAACCGGACACGGGAAAAGTCCTTTATACGGTCGCAAACACCGGCCTAAAACCCGATGGGCTGTCCCTGACAGCAACGGGGTTGCGAAAAGGCGTTCGCCACACGCTGCGCGTGACATGCCGGAGGGAGAGGGGAAGCGCGGCCCTGCGCTTCGGGTTCACGCCCGTTGACGGGAAACCGGATGAGGCCACGGGCAAGCGCGTGACGGTGAAAGGCAACGAGCCTTGCGGGATCGCGCTGGACGTAACCCCCCACCGCGATGGGGCCTTCGCGTGCGTTTTCCAGATCGAGCCGGAAAGCGTGATGACCTTCTCCGGCTTTTCGCTCATGCCCGGGGATGCCCAAGAGGGCTTTGACAGTCAGGCGCTTCAGGCTTTGAAGATGACGGGCGCGGGTTTCTTGCGCTGGTCGGCACAGGGAGGGACAAATTTCTATAACTGGTATGACGGCGTGGGACCCCTCGTTTCACGCCGCGAAAAAGGGCATGCCTTCGGGACATCCGAAGCCGTTCGGTTATGCCGGTTAGTTAACGCGCAACCGGTTTTCCAGGTGCCGGTTTTCCAAGCGGAAAGCGCGGACCCGCGCGTTCCTGACCGGACAACAGCGGCGCAGCTGGCCGCAGATTGGGTGGCG
>JAQVSS010000182.1 GCA_028700415.1 Kiritimatiellia bacterium | reverse complement strand
TATGCGAAATGGCGGGGATACTTCGGCGGCGGGGTCAACCCGTGCTGGCCGTTCACCCTTTCCCGCATGGTCTTCTATCCCGATTTCACCAACACCGTCAACAAGGCCGAGCAGTACGCCAGATCCGCCACCGGCGTCGCGGTCGGAAAAGAGACGAACGTGCTGCCGGTTTTCCTGAAGTACCTGCGACTGGCCGCGGACCGCATGGAGGAGGGGTTGATCCGGTACCGGGCCGCCGCGCTTGCCAGCCCGCCGCGCAAACGGCAGCAGGCCGTGCGCGAAGTGGTCGTGGCCGAGCAACTGCAGCGCATGATGGCCAGCGATGGCACGATTTTGGAATTCGAGGATCTGCGTTTCCGGCAGGCAACGGAGAAAGACCGCATGAAAGCCCGTGCGCTTCTGGACCGGATGGAAACCCTTCTGCGCGCCGAGATCGCGCGCACGGAGCTTTCCCTGCTCGCCGCAACCCGGGACGCGCGCCTGGGGTTCCAATACGAGCAGGATTATGTCTACACGCCCTACTCGCTCCGGGAGAAACTGAAGCTCCTCCGCGAAACCCTCGCCGCGGATTTGCCCGCCGCGCGACGCAAGACATGATGACGAAAAACGAAATCCGCGCGCAGATGCGCGCAAAGCGCCACGAAGTCACCAAAGAGGAGCGGCGGTCCGCCGGCAGAACGATCTGCGAAAGGGTGTTGGGGAAACCGATCGACCTGCTGCTCCGGGCTTGGCGCGTGTGCATCTACCTCAGCACCAAAAACGAAATCCCGACACGCTATATTGCGCGGGCGGCTTGGGAGGCGGGCCGCGAAGTGTGCGTGCCCGCCTGGAGCACGACGGAAAAGGCGTACAAACTCTACGAGATCAATCCGCGCATGAAGCTGATCACGGGCCATCACGGCATCCGGGAACCCGCCATACGGATTCCTGTCATCGCGTGGGACGTTGATGTTTTTGTTTTACCGGGACTGGCGTTCGATGCCTATGGGGGAAGGCTCGGGTACGGGGCGGGACACTACGACCACATCCTCGGCAAAACATCAAAACGCGTTCCGAAAATCGGAATCTGCTACGACTGGCAAGTGCTCGGAGAACCCATTCCGCAGGAGCCCCACGACATCGCGATGGACTGGATCGTCACCGACAAACGAGTGATCAACTGCGCGGAAAACCGGAAAACCGCGGCGCCGTAAATCATGTCAGTGAAACAACCGTCCCTTTTGTTTTACTGACCACTAGGCGAACGGGCTCTCTTTTTTGACCAGCGTCAGAATGCGCATGGTCTCGATCGCGGTATCCAAAGGAACAGGGTAGGCTTTGTTCTCGCGGATCGCGCTAAAGACGTGTTCCCAAATGAGGATCATCCCCGAATCTGCCTTGGGATTAACCGGTATCTGAGTCTCCAGCCAGCGCAGCGTTTCCGCCGTTCCGAAACTGCCAAGCGGCGGTGTGCGCACACTCGAACGCCGGCGGGCCAGTTTTTGCTTGGGATCCAAGTAGCGCAATGTGCCCTCTGTCGCGTCAGGATAGAGGGTAAACGAGCCCTTCACCCCCGTAACGATAAATTGGGGCATCGCGCCGATACGCCCTCCTGACACCTCGAGATCAACCGTCAACCCCGCCAAGTTGCGGAGGATGATGCGCATATAGTCCTCCGCATCCCCCACCGACGCCACGCGCTTGAAATCCGACCACACCTTGACCGGCGGAGTCCGCAACAGTTCCAATGCCTGGTCGAGAAACGCAGTCCCCCACGCCAACGCGGTTCCGCCCCCACACCGTTTGACCGTCTGCCAGTCATCGCGGCGCTCGTATGCGCCACGCCGGATTTTGATGTCATAGATCTCGCCCAAAACGCCAGACTCAATCACTTCCCTCACCTGCAGGAAGGCCGGCTCGTACCGGTAGTTGTGACGGACCAACAGCCGGTTGCCCGCCTTAATCGAGGCCGCACGCAACACCATCGCCTCGTCATGATCGCAGCAAAACGGCCGCTCGACATTGACCCACTTGCTCGTTTTCAACGCCTGCATCACATGTGCCGCATGTTCGTCAGACCGCGTGGCGATGTCGACTAATTCAACGTCGGGATCCGCCAGGAGATCTTCGTAACGCCGGTACGTGCGGCACTCGGGCAGCCGTTCGACCGCTAAGTCGCGACGTTCTTTAATCGGGTCACACACCGCGATGATCTTGAACAGGTCCGTATACTGCGCCAATTCCTTGAAATGCATTTCTAATCCGGCCCGTCCCAAACCGACAATTCCGACCCGTACGGGTGGCCGAGTTGTGCGAATCATTTCCTCGTCTCCTCAACTATGCGTTACTTTTCTTTCAAACGGTTTTTTATCTTACCTGTTACCGGAAACCCCGTCAACAATCTTTTCCCGCTTTCCGCCTTTGAAAATTTCCCTCGTGCCCGCATCACGCCTTGTTTGATACCCGCCTTTCTGGCATACTGTCTCCCGTTTTTCCAACCGGCTTTACCGCAAATGAACCCTCTGACCCAAGCCCATGTTTTTTAAACGAAATAAGCCCCTCGTCCGCGAACGCAAAGCGCACTGTATTTCGCGTGCCAATATTGACCCCGACGCCTTACGCGTCTTGTATCGCCTGGCAAATGCCGGCCACACCGCCTATCTCGTAGGCGGCAGTGTGCGTGACCTGTTGCTCGGACGGCAACCGAAAGATTTCGATATCGGCACCGACGCGCATCCCAATGAGATCAGGCGCCTTTTCCGTAATTGTTTTCTTATCGGCCGCCGGTTCCGCCTCGCCCACATTGTTTTCGGGCGTAAGGTTATCGAGACCTCCACCTTCCGCCGCCAACCGGATGCCAACGAGAATGAAACCGGCATCTACCAGACCGAGGACAACACCTTCGGCTCACCTGAAGAGGACGCCAAACGGCGCGATTTCACGGTCAATGGACTTTTCTATGACATCAAGACCTTTTCCGTCATCGACTATGTCGGCGGGCTGAAAGATCTGGAGAAAAAAGTCCTGCGGAGCATCGGAGACCCCTGTATCCGCTTTCGTGAAGACCCTGTCCGCATGATGCGGGCGGTCAAGTTTGCGGCCCGCCTTGGCTTCGCCATCGACCGCGCGTGCCGCAAAGCCCTGCTCAAACACCACGCCGACATCCTCAACGCCTCTGTCCCCCGCCTTTGCGAAGAGGTCTACCGCCTCTTCACCTACAACTCTGCGGTAGCCGCATTTAAACTGCTGTGGGAATTCAAGCTCCTTGGCGACCTCCTGCCCGATCTCAGCGCCTTCATCGACGCGACCGGCGGCGCCAAATCCCCGCTCTGGAAATACCTCGCAGCCCTCGACGCCGACCCGCAGAGCGAAGAACTCACCAACGGCGTGCGGACGGCTTGCCTCTACTATCCGCTCTTCAGGGAACAGCTTCGCAAAGAGGAAACCCAGTTCCCGCATGGGCGCATCAACAAGCAACACATCGCCCGCCTGATCCTGCACCCCCTCTCGCAAAACCTGCATATTCCCAAAGCCACCCTCTTCACCGCGGTCGCCCTGATGGATGTCCAACGCCGTTTCTCCGAATCGCCCCAAAAAGGGCGCGGACACCGTTTCTTATCTCATGCCCTTTTCCCGGAAGCGCTCGCTTTCCAACGCATTTTGCTCGCCGCCGAAGGGGGTGACACCTCGTTACTCAACGAATGGCAGGCGCTTTACCAGAAGGAAGTCGCCAGCCCTCATGTGCCGCCGCCATACCATGACGGCCAGCGGGACACCGAGGCCAACGAAGCCCGCAATGGGGAGGAGGATCAGCCCAGGAAACGTCGCCGCCGCCGCCGCAAACCGCGCCCGGACAAGTTGCCCGACACTTCTACCCACTCCTTCGACGCCCATACCCAACCCGCTCGCCCCGTCACGGTCACGGAAGTCGTTGCCGACTGCCCTGTGCGCACCGGCGGATGCGACTGAAAACCAGCATTTCCAGAAGGGTTTGCCCTTGCCGTATGCGTCACCGCTTCCAGTACAGACTCGAATATGCCGCCCTGTGCCTGACCGCCGCACTCTTGAAGGCACTGCCTTATCGCGCGGCCCTAACGGCGGCATGGTGTTCCGCAGCTTTCATCTTCCATGTTTGCCGCTTCCGGAGGCGCGAAACCCTCCGCCGGATACGGGAGGTGTTCGGCCCGGATTATCCCGCCTGCGACGCCCGCCGCATCGCGTGGCTATCCCTGCGGAACATGTCGTTCAACCTGGCCGAAATGATGCGTGCGCCGGATATCGACCGCGCATGGATCGACCGGCATATCCCCGCTTTCGCGGCGTATGTGCCGCAGGTTCAAGCGCTCATCCAGCGTTACGGGGGCGCCGTGATCACCGTGCCCCACATGGGGAACTGGGACCTGGCCGGCTGGGCTTGCCACCAGTATGGCATCCGCATGTTCAGCATCGCGGGCAAACAGAAGAACCCGTTGGTCAACGATTGGGTGAACCGCCAGCGCGAAACCGGCATGGCCATCCTCGAACGCGGCGGCGGAACGCTCAAACAGATCATTAAACTGTTGAGGAACGGCAACGTGCTCGCCATTCTTCCTGACGTGCGGGTCTATACGCCCGATCTCAAAATCCCTTTCCTCGGATCCACCGCCAATTTCGGACGCGGCATGGCGATGTTCGCTATCGCCGCAAAGGTGCCCGTCATCCCCGCCATCCTGCGACGCGACGGGTGGACGCGGCACGGGTTTGATCTCCTGCCTCCCATTTTTCCGGATCCTGCGCTCGACAAAGAGCAAGACGCACGGCGCATCACCGGCCAAGTGCTCGCCCAAGTGGAGGCCGCCATCCGGAAAACGCCCGAACAGTGGTTCTGGTACAACAAGCGCTGGGTGCTCACGCCGGTCAGGGAGGACCGTGCGGGCGACCGGCCGACCGACACCGATTTGAAAGGAGAAAACAACGTATGATCCGGGTAAACGAAAACTACAGCAAGCTCCAGTCCTCGTACCTCTTCTCCGAAATCGTCCGCCGCGTCAAGGCGTATCAAGCGGACCACGCCGAAAAGAAAATTATCCGTCTGGGCATCGGCGATGTCACCGAACCGCTGCCGCCCGCCTGCATCGAAGCCATGCACAAGGCCGTCGATGAGATGGCGCAGCGCACGACCTTCCGCGGCTATGGCCCAGAACAGGGCTACCCCTTCCTGCGTGAAGCCATTGCACAAAACGACTTCCAGGCGCGCGGCACGCAGATCGAGGCGGACGAGATCTTCGTGAGCGACGGCTCGAAATGCGACACCGCCAACATTCAGGAGCTGTTCGGCGACAAGCTGACGATCGCGATCCCGGATCCGGTCTACCCGGTTTACGTAGACACCAACGTGATGGCAGGCCGCACCGGGAAGAACACCAAAGGCCGCTATAAAGGACTGGTCTACCTCGAAACCAGCGAGGCCAACGGTTTCGTGCCCGCCCTGCCCGAACAGCCTGTGGACCTCATCTACCTTTGCTTCCCCAACAACCCGACCGGCGCGACCGCCACCCGCAACCAGCTCGCCGCCTGGGTGAAATACGCCCGGGAAAACAAGGCGCTGATTCTCTTTGACGCCGCTTACGAAGCGTTCATCCGCGATCCGACCATTCCCCACAGCATCTACGAGATCGAGGGCGCGCGCGACGTTGCCATCGAATTCCGCAGCTTCTCCAAGACCGCCGGATTCACAGGCACGCGCTGCGCTTTCACGGTCGTTCCCAAAACCGTCGTGGCCTACACTAAGAAGGGCGAAGCAGTCCCGCTGAACCCGATGTGGAACCGCCGCCATACGACCAAATTCAACGGCGTCGCCTATCCGGTGCAGCGTGCCGCCGAAGCGGTCTATTCGGAAGAGGGGAAAACGCAGACCCGGGCGCTCACGGATTTCTACCTCGGCAATGCCGCCATCATCCGCAGCACGCTCGCCGAACTCGGCTACTCCATGACCGGCGGAGAAAACAGCCCCTACATCTGGGTGAATGTTGGCAAAGACTCGTGGAAATTTTTCGACAAGCTGCTCAAACGCGCGCAAGTGGTCACCACCCCCGGCGCGGGGTTCGGCCGCTGCGGCCAGGGCTTCATCCGCATCAGCGCCTTCAACAGCCGCGAGAATGTGGAGGAAGCCATGAAGCGCCTCCGCAAAGTGCTGAAGTAAGCCCGGCGCAGGCCTAGACCTTGTCGGAATACTATAGCCGTTTGCGCACTGATCGACCAGCCCCAACCGGGAATTTTTGACCCACTGCGACAGACCGGGCAAACGCCTTTTCTCATTGTTGTTTTTAGGACACGCCGTTCGTTACATGAACTCTAAAAAAAGGCCACGCTGATTCCTTTTCCTTGCGACAACAGGGATTCGTGCTCCTCAAACGGGCGCAACCGGAGCGCCGTGACGTTGGGCGGCAGCCGGAAATGTTCCGGAGGCGCGACGAGCGTCACGGCGGCGTCCGGATATTCGGAGGCGTAGGAGGCGCAGTCGCCGAACAGCGTCACACGCTCCGCCGGAAAACGCGGTGCCTCCCCGTCCCACGGCCGCACCGGAACCCGATACCCCGCCTCCGGAAGGAACCGCCTCACTTGCTTGAGGTTCCAATCGTCACCGTACAAAACCAGCGCGGGGCAACGGCCTTTCGCGCGCGACACGACAAAACCGTCTACGACTTTCGGGCCGGGACCGGCGGCACAGAGCAGGAGCCCTACGGCCACGGCGCAACCTCCCGCAGCCAGCCCCATTCCCCGGACACCTCCGCACAGACGCGTTCCGCCCGCATCTTTCCTTCGCAATCCGGCAAGAACGAGAAAGAGTGTCAGCCCGCCGAACAACAGCAGCAAGCCCCACGAGAGAGCGAAGTTCAAAAAGCAGGGTCAGATGGCTGTTCACCAGCGTCCGACAGGCGATCCCGTCGGGCAAAAGAAAAGCGCCCGCGAGATTCCCTGAGTTGCCCAGCCCCACGCCGGACCACGGATTCGCCCCGAAGAGGGCCAGCCCCGCCTTCCAGATGTCGAAGCGGTTGATGAGAGACGCGTCCACGGCGAACCGTTCGTGAACCCCGAATCCGGCCGCGACGGCCCCGGCGGCGACCGCCACCCCGATCAACATCTTCCAGCCTGCCCCTTTCCGCAGCAGCAGATAAAACAGCAACTCGCCCCCGAGCACCGCCAGCCCCGTCCGCGAGAAGGTCGCCGCCAGAGCCGCCAGCAGCAGGACGGTTCCCAGCGCGACCGGAACACGCGCCATCCAGCCGCGCCACCGGAACCATGCCGCCCACAGGAACGGCAAGAGCGCACAAATGAGCGCCGCAGCATGGTTGGGATTGTAGAAGCCGAACCCTTGGCGCACCCATCCGTCACAGGTGAATTCCATCATGGCCGCCAAAGCTCCCGGATCATCTCGTTGTACAGGGGATTACGAAACTCAACATCAATACGGCTCGCATCTTTTGCCGAAACCACCCGTCCCGTGTCGTCCTCGCCGATGAAGCGCGGCGACGTCTCTCCCGACAGAGCGGCGTCGAACCACGCGCGGGCCAGCGCGAGCGCGGCTGGATACAACGTGTGCCCGCCCGCCAGCGGCTTCCAGAGAAGGGCGCCGCCCGACTCCCGGTAACGGTAGGCGAATTGTCGGCTGATGACCAGCCGCTCGGCGTCTTCCTCGCCGCACGTCACCAGTGCGGGCGCGCGATTGGAAACCGCCCCCTCGAAGTAGACCCCGCAGCCGTGTACGCCCCATGCGGCGACGCGCTCCGGCATGGCGGCGTAAAACAGATTGGCGCACTGGCCGCCCGCCGAAAAGCCGTAAAAGAACAGCTTCTGCGGCCGCAGGCGGTAGCGCATCTCCAGCGCCGCGACCGCCTCGCGCAAAACCGCCCCGGACCACGCCGCAGGCTCCCAGTACTTGCGGTCCGCAAACGACGGCGAGAGCAGGAAAAGCGAATGTCTGTCCGCCAGCGCGTCAAAGGCATACGTCTTCAGCGTCTTTTCGCCAGGCCAGCCGCGTCCGCCGAAAAGCACCATGATTCGCGACTCCGCCGACCACGCCTTTGGCTCGCGCCAGACGATTTCGACGCCCCGGACAGACATCGTCCCGCCGCCCGCGCCCAGCGCGACCAGAAAAAAAAACGCCATGACCCTCTGGATATCCACAAGGCTTTTCCCAAAAACGCTCAACACCCACCGTTCAACGCCCAACGCCGAAGGGAACTTGAGCGTTGAACGTTCAGCGTTGGAAGTTGAGCGTTCGTTTGCCATGTCCTTTCCAACAACGCGTTTGCAGGTTAACTTTGCGTTCACGGTGTTCCCGCTGCCCCCCACGCCTGCGCCACCTCTTCCGACGGCAACTCCACGCGATCCTCGGCGGGGATGCGCTTCACCCGGCGATCATCCGAAGAATAGAACACACCGTCCTGATCG
>JAQVSS010000181.1 GCA_028700415.1 Kiritimatiellia bacterium | reverse complement strand
TACGCCGAGTTCTTTCTTCAACTTAGACGCCGGCGGCTTCATGACGCCTCCGCGGTTTCGTTTTCCGTCATCCTCTGCGCCTCCGCGCGGGAATCATCTCTTCTCCCCTCTCTTCGGCTTCAACGCCTTGTTGGAGCTTGGCCTCATCCGAATCGCTATCGCTATCGGGATCGACGCTTTCCGTTTCCGCAGGGTTCTTCCGGTCGGTGTTGTTTCGATTTCGATAGCGATCCCGATTTCGATTTGGATGTCCCAACATGAAAGAGGCGTCCAGACGCAATCCGCGGGAAATGCGGGGGAAGCTGCGCAAGTTGCCTACATGGGCCAGTGTACTCAAAAATGCGGTAAGCGGTCAATCTCCCGTTACAAGACTTCCGCCTTCTATCCACGGCTTATTCCTTCGGCTTATAGCCACAGCTAAACGGACGGTTCGGGGAACCGTCCCTACCGGAGGATCACAAAGAACGGGCAAAACAACATGTTCAGGTAGGGTCGTTTCCCCGAAACGACCGCCTGCGGTGCATGTGTCATTGCAAGTCACCACCTATATGACTGAGTTTGACAGGAGCAGACGGCGGAATTCAACAGTGTCCGCCGAAGTGGACACGCGGGCATTTCTAATGATAAACTCCAACAGAAACGCGGTTTTCAGGTATTTAAGATGGTGGGCCCAGCAGGGCTCGAACCTGCGACCAAAGGATTATGAGTCCTCCGCTCTGACCAACTGAGCTATGGGCCCGTGAAATTTCGGCAACTATAACATGGCGAAAGCGGCGGGTTCAACGCCAAAGGTGAACGATGACGCGTGAAATGACCTTTACCATCCGCAAAAAAGACGCGGGCAGAAACCTGTCGGACTTCTTGGCCGCACGCTTCACGTATCACACGGCAGAGGAGTGGAACCGGCTGATCGCCGAAGGCCGGGTGAGCGTAAACGGACGCCGCAAGCCGGCGCCCGACACGCCGGTCGGAACCGGAGACGTGCTTCGGTATGACGCATCCGATATTCCCGAGCCGCCTGTGGATGAAACGTTCGGCGTCGTGATGGACGACCCGCTTCTGATGGTCATCGACAAGCCGGGAAACCTGCCGTGCCATCCGGGCGGGCGTTATTTCAACCACACGCTCTGGGCTATGCTGAAGGTGCGGCACGGTTTGACCGACCCCGTGCTGGTGAACCGGATCGACCGCGAAACTTCCGGGTTGGTGCTGATCGCAAAAACGCCCGGGGCCGCGCAAAACCTCTGGAAACAGTTCGCCGCACGCGCCGTGTTCAAACACTACACCGTCTTCGTCGAGGGCGTGTTCCCTGAACGGCTGGAAACAACGGGCTGGCTCATGCCCGACCCCTGTTCCGCCATCCGCAAGAAACGGCGCTTCACGCCGGCTGCGGCAGGCACGCCCGCACCGTGCAGGGAAGCCGAATGGGCGGAGACCGTTTTTGAACGCGTGCGCCTGTGCGACGGGTTCAGCGCGGTTTCCGCGCATCCCGGCACGGGGCGTCTCCACCAACTCCGCGCGACGCTGCAGTCCCTCGGTTATCCGGTCGTGGGGGACAAGCTGTACGGCGTGGATGAAACCCTTTTTCTAAAGTTCTGCAAGGATGAACTGACCGGGGAAGACTGGGCGCGACTCCGCATGAGGCGGCAAGCGCTACACGCGGACACCCTCCGGTTCCGCCACCCGCGTTTCGGATCCCCCACCGAAGCAATGTCCCCGCTCCCACCCGATATGGCGGCCTTATTTACCGGTTGAGTCCCACCCCGAAAGCGGTTAGAATTTTTGAATGAAATTGCTTATGTGGTATCTGCGCGTTTCGTTGGTCAAACGCGTAGTAGCGGGGCTTCTGCTCGGCGCTTCATGCGGTGCGGTTCTGTGGTACGTCTCAGCCGCCTTCGGCATCAAGACGGAAATCCAGCAGGCTTTGCGCTATTGCTCGCCGTTCGGCACCGTTTTCATCAGCCTGCTGAAAATGATTGTGGTGCCCGCCATCTTCTTCTCGCTGGTAGGCGGCGCGTCCTCACTCCCTTTGAGAAAACTGGGCCGCGCGGGCGGAAAAGTCTTGGCGTGGTATTTTGCGACCATGACCTTTTCGGCCACGCTGGGGACCGCGCTGGCCCTCTGGATCAACCCGGGCGCAGGCGCTTCTCTGGACGGCTGGAAAGAGTTGGCGTCACAGTTTGGATCCCAAGCGCAAAGCCTTGCCCGCACAGAGGTATCAAAAACGGTGGCCGATGTTTTGGAAAAGCTCTTGCTCGACTGCTTCCAAAATCCTTTCCACGCGCTGGCCAACGCGAATTTCCTGGGCATCATCGGCTTCGCCATCCTGTTCGGGATCAGCATCCGGCTGGTGATCGAAGCCTCGGAGGACTCCCGGCTTCAGGCCAAGATGCACATGCTGATCGATCTCTGCGACGCCTGCATGTTGGCGGTCAACCGCATCATTGACATGGTGATGAACTATTCGCCGATCGGCGTGTTTTTTCTGTCGATGGGGATTTTCACGGTTTACGGCCCTGCCATCATCGGGCCGTATGTCACCGTCTTGTTCGGGGTGGTAACCGGCATTCTGTTCCTGCTCTTCGCCGCCTACCCGCTGCTGATTGCGCTGCTCGTCAGGAAACACCCCTACCGTATCATTGCGGCCGTGCGCGAGGCGATGGTGCTTGCCTTCGTGACCCGTTCCAGCGCGGCCACGCTCCCGGTGTCGATCCGCGTCTGCGAAGAAAAGCTGAAAGTCCATAAGGAATTGGCCAGCTTCGCCTTGCCGTTGGGCGCAACCATCAATATGGACGGCGTCTGCATCCATCTGCCCATGTTTGCAATCCTGGCCGCCAACATGTTCGGGATCAGCCTCTCTTTCGGCGACCTCGCCATGATGATGGTCACGACGGTGCTGGCCGCCGTCGGGGCGGGCGGGGTGCCGGGCGGCAGCCTGATGCTTCTCTTCATCATTCTGGGGACCCTCGGCCTCGACCCGTCGCAGGTCGCCGTCATCGTAGCGCTCGCACTCGGCATCAACCCCATCCTCGACATGTTCGAAACCATGGGCAACGTGACCGGCGACCTTCTGTGCACCTACTCTGTGGCCACACTGGAGGGGCTCACCGAAGGCGAGATCGGAAGCTGATCCTAGTGCGGGCTCCTTGAACGCGGCCTTGACGCGTCCGTACTGTTCCGGCAAGCTGTTTGACCATGCCACCGGAACCGCTCACCGCTTTCACCCCGCAGCAACTCGCCGAACGCTATGCCTCACTCGGCATGACCCTGCCCCTCGCGCGGAAGCTCCTTTCATGCGCGTTGCGTCATGGCGTCTGGCCGACCGGGGACACGACGGTCTCTGCCCGCTGGCTCACACGCGTCAGCCGAGAGCTTTATCTCCCTGAGCTGTCCCTGGCCGACCGGCAGGTTTCCCCTTCCGACGGGTTCGCCAAATATCTTTTCGCCGCGCCCGATGGCGTGCGTTTCGAAGCGGTCCTTATTCCGGTCGTCCACCGGACCGGCGACCGCAAATCGATTGTCTGCGTCAGTTCGCAGGCCGGGTGCGCCATGGGCTGTGCCTTCTGCGCCACAGGGCGTCTCGGCTTCACGCGCGACCTCGCCCCGTGGGAAATCGTGGCGCAGGCCGCACAAATCCGTCGCGAGGCGCCAGATCCGGTGCGCGGCGTGGTCTTCATGGGCATGGGGGAACCGTTGCTCAATTACGAATCGGTCATTCAGGCCGCCCGGGTCTTCTCTGACCCCTCCGGGCTGGCCATTTCCGCGAAGGCCATCACGCTCTCCACCGCCGGCATCGTCCCCGCCATCCGCCGCCTGACGCGCGAAGGGCACGCCTTCCGCCTGATTGTTTCCCTGACCTCCGCAGAACCCGCAAAACGCCGGGCACTCATGCCCGTCGAGAACGCCTATCCCTCGAACGACCTGCGCGCCGCACTGACGGATTACCATACCGCGACTGGCCGGCGGGTGACCTTGGCGTGGACGATGATTTCAGGTTTCAACACGGGAGAAGAAGACGCGCGACAACTGGCCGCATGGGTCGGCGACCTGCCGGTGCAGATCGACCTGATCGACGTCAACGACGCCACAGGACGCTTCATTCCCCCCGGCGATGCCGAGCGCAACGCTTTCCGCGACGCCCTGCGCACTCATCTGGCCGCCCCCGTCATCCGGCGCTACAGCGGCGGCAAAGATATTCACGCCGCCTGCGGCATGCTGGCAACGCACCTCCCGGCGGCCCCACGGGCCAACGGTTGACAATGACCCTCAGCCCCGGCTGAACTTCCGCACGGAGGGATGAACAGTGTTTGCTGTACTTCTGTGGATAAATTTGATACCCATGACCTGTGGTAAGGATGAAATTTCTCCTGTCGATCACAGTGTTGTTAGCGACAAGTCAACTGGTATCCGCCGAACCGCTCTATCCGCAGGACGTGCCGGAGAAGGAGTCTGGCTTTCGTGAAATTTTTGGTTCACCCGGACGTGCCCGCGCAGAAACGGCGGGGAAGGGCGATCCGAACTGCTCGCGTGCGAAACGCCATTTCCACGCGCCCGCCGTCTACGACGTCCGTGAATATGGCGCGAGGGGCGACGGAGTCGCGAAGGACACCGCGGCCATCCAGGCGGCGGTGGACGCGGCGTCCGCCGCGGGAGGCGGCGAAGTGCTTTTCCCGACGGGCACGTACCTTTCCGGCTCGGTGTGGATCAAGGATAACGTGGACGTCCATCTCGCGCCCGGCGCGGTGCTGAAGGGAAGCCCGGACCCGGCGGATTACTGCGCCTCGAACTGTTGCCCCCAGAACTGCGCGTCCGGGCTAAACGGCGACAACATGTCCGGCGGACACCTGATTCTCGCGGTGGGGGCGAAAAACTTCACCTTGCGCGGACCGGGCAGGGTGGACGGCAATTCGCCGGCGTTCCTCTTCGACCTCAACGGCAAACACTACAAATCCAAGACAGCCCTCCCGTGGCGGCCCGGACAGATGATCTGGCTCGTGGACTCGCAGGACATCCGCATCGCCGATCTCGAGCTCGCAGATTCCCCGTACTGGAGCTGCTTCATCCTCAACTGCGACCGGGTGCAAATCCGCGGCTGCCACGTGCACACATGCCGGAATCCGGCCCACACCTACAACGGCGACGGCATCGACATCGACCGCTGCCGGCACGTGACGGTTTCGGATTGCATCATCAACACCGCCGACGATTGCATCACCCTCAGGGCCTCGGGCGCGAAACGGCTCGCCGATCCGCACGACTGCGCCTACGTGACGGTCGCGAACTGCGACCTCGCTTCGGACTGCAATGCGATCCGGATCGGTGTCGGCGAGGGACGTATCCACGACGCCGTCTTCACGAACCTCACCATCCACGACACCCAGAACGCCTTCAACTTCGTCGCCGCCTACTCGCCGAAAAGCCGCGGCACCGACATCGCCGACATCCGCATTGCCAACGTACAGCTCGATGCCATGCGTTTTCTCCACATTTATCCGGGGCATTCGACGGAAGCGGAATTCCGCGACATCGTGTTTTCGGGCGTTTCCGGCAAGGTGGAAAAGCCCTCGCACATACGGAGCGTTCCCGAAAAGCCGATGAAGAACCTCGTTCTGCGTGATTTCCGCCTGCCGCGCGATTTCGACACCGACGGTACGGAAATACGCTTTGAGTAAACCCGTTGATGAGGAAGGAAAGAAGTCAATGAAGTCATTCGCATGTGTCATGGCGGCGGCTCTGGCCGTCGCGCTTCAGTCCGCGGCGTTCCCCAAGGACAAAATCTATGTCTGGGGATACATGCTCGATAAAACGCCGACGGACTGTCCGTTCGTCTTCGGCAAGACCGGCACGAGTCTTGAAAAAGCGGTGTCGATGTTCGGTGCCGACAAGGCGATATACATGAACTCGATGTTCAACCGCGCGTACGTCGTGAAGCACTTCCCGAAGTGGAGCAAGGAATGTTTCGAAAACTGCATCGACGCCCGGCTTTCGGACCGGCATTTCGAGATGCTGAAGGGCGTTTCAGAAATCTGGTGCGCGCTTGAGCATGGCAACCGCCCCGGGTCCGCGAAGCGCATCGCCGGGCTGTCGCTTAAATACCCTAACATCGTCGGCGTTAACCTCGACGATTTCAACAACGGCAGTCCCGACACGGCGATGTCGCCGGCGGAGCTCAGGGAACTCAAAACGATGATGCGGGAAATCAACCCGAAGCTGAAAGTGGCGGTCGTCTCCTACGCCGATGCCGGCCTGACCTGCGACCTGACGCCGTTCCGCAACGAGCTGGACGTCGTCTCGAGGTGGAAATGGAAGGCTGAATACGCGTATTGGGACACGTATAAGGACGATCTGGCCAAGCTGCGCAGGCAGGTGGGGCCGGAGGTGAAGATCGTGCACGGACTTTACCTTCACAATTTCGGCGCGGGAATGGAGTCGCGGGACCCTCTGCCGCTCGAGATCTTCAAGAAGAGCGTCCGCACCGCCGCGGCTTGCGTCCTCGACGGTTCCATCGACGGCATCATCCTGCCGCAGGTCGGCTGGTATTCGATCCCGACGCACCGCGAACATGTGAGCTGGCTCCGCGGCTTCCTCGCCGACGCCTTTCCTGCCGGCACCGTGTCTCCGGCGCCATCCGGATCATCAGCTCATCTGCACGGCCGGTAAAATCGGGAATGTTGATGAGGGCCGCTATCCCCGCTATGCGTAGGGCAAGAACGGCGATCCTTACCGGAGCCGGGACATTCCGCACTCCGTTCTTGACCGGTGGGACGCATTGTTGAATCCTATGCACGACCCGCGGAAGAGGAAGAACCCTTGGATGTGTTTTTCCGCCATCAACGACAAGGAGGACAAGACCATGAACACCGTATACGAAGAAAACCCCTGTGGAGGCGTCGGACGGATGCGGCTCGATCATCTGCTCGGCCCGGAAGAGCTTAAGGACAAGTGCCCGCTTTTCGCGCGCGTGACTCTGCCGCCAGGGGCCGTCCTCGGTTTCCACGAGCACCACGGCGATTCCGAATGCTACCATATTCTCGCCGGCACCGGCGAATACGACGACAACGGAGTCAAACGCATGGTGGAGCCGGGAGACGTCACCTGGACTCCCGACGGCACGGGCCACGGCCTCAGCAACGCCGCAGGCAGGGAAGATCTGGTGTTCATCGCCCTCATGATCAAGTCGTGAAAAGAAGCATGCGATAAAAAGGCGCGGAGACGCAGGGCGATTGGAAAAAATCGCAACAGGAAAATGCGTGCGCTTCAGGATAAATTATGTCCGATGTCTAATTGCGACCGCGCCTAACCCTCTTCCGGAGTTAGCACAGCCTCGATACAGTTCATGAAGTTCAAGACGCACGTCACCTTCAGCGAGTAGAACACCTGTTTGCCGCGCTTGTCGTCTGTCACCACTCCAGCGTTCTTTAGCACCAGCAGGTGTTTCGACACCGTCGAATAATCGAGGCCGAGCCCATCCACCAGTTCGCACACGCACCGCTCGCCGACTTCCAACTGCTCCACGATCCAGAGCCTTGCCGGATGCGCCAGTGCCTTGAGCACTTTGGTTTTTGCTTTCAGAACCGTTTTTTCTGATCTTGTCATAAGAATGAGAGCGCCGTGTCGGCACAGCGTAGTATATCCTCGTCGCTCATCGCACTCGGCTCGAAGGCCGTGTGGCCTTCGCCGAACGAGCAGAACTTGCATTTTCCGGGACGGGCCGCGATCTCGACACCGATCTGTCCCAGGACAATGCCCGCGTTGGAGAAACGTTGCCTCGTGCTCACATCCGCCACGGCACGCAGAAGCGCTGCTTCAAGAGAATTTTCCGAGAATTGCAGCAGGAAAACGCAGTCCCCTCGGTTAGGGGCGACGCCATTCTGGGCCGCTTCGAAAATCGCCTGTACTCTCTTGTCAACGTTCATCCTTGTCTCCATTGGTCTAGCGTCACAACTGAACGCATGGCACGGTTGAGGCCAAAACGGCCAACAGTACGGACAGCTTTTCACAAACAGGCGACCTTATCAAGCGTTTCCCAAGGCGATCCGCTGGGCGCTGCGCACATACATGCCCAACAGAATATTTGATGCTGCCTCCTTGCCCTCGCCCTGCTTTTTTGAGGTCCCTTCCCACTGAACGCTTCTCTGGTTTCAAACCTTTGGAATATCCGGCCGGACGTCAAGGCTTGGTGACCGTGAAAAAGACGGGGCGGGTCGGAGGCATCATCCCCGGCGGAACAAGGAAACGTTCCGAAGCGACCCCCGCCGGCTCGCGCGAGCCATCGGCACGGATGACGGAAAGCTCCGCGCCGCGCCATTCGGACGAGAATTTAAGGACGATGTCGTCACGCTCCTCTCCAGCGAGATTCTCAGCCATCACCACGAGTTCACGGTCGTTCCGCGCCGTCAACAGCCAAGTGCCCGGTGTTTC
>JAQVSS010000180.1 GCA_028700415.1 Kiritimatiellia bacterium | reverse complement strand
GGCGTTCTCGCTCGCAGAGCGCGCCCGCGTGACGGGCGACCGGTCTGCACTGGAGGAACTCCTCGATCCGCTCGTCGCGTACATGGACCGGTGGGACAAATGGTACGGCAGGACACCTCCCGGGCACGGTCCGGAATACCGTCTCGCCTTCACGCACGACAGCCGCGAAGGAAGCGAGATCTCCTGCGGCGGAGACGGTCTGCGGCCGCTCATCAACTCCGTGGTCTGGGGTGAGGCGACGACGCTCGCGGGCGTCGCGCGCGTGCTGAACCGCGCCGGTACGGCGGAACATTGCGAGAAGACGGCCTCGCTCTACGGGAAGTCGGTCACGGAGCTTCTCTGGCACAAGGAGCGGCGGTCGTTCACAGTCATTTCCACCAACGGCATGCACCAGACCGTCCGGGAACTCCACGGCTTCATGCCGTGGTACGTGAAGATGCCGCTTAAAGGATACGAAGCGGCGTGGGAGCCGCTTATGGACGAAAAGAACGGCTTCTTCGGGAAGTTCGGCCTCACGGTCCCCGAGCGGTGCGCGCCCGGATTCGCGCTCGACTACACGGGGCACGACTGCAAGTGGAACGGCCCGAGCTGGCCGTTCGCGACGGCGTTCACGCTTTCGGCGCTCGCGAACGCGCTCCATGCGGGCTACGAACTGCCGGTGACCAAGGCGGACTACGTGAAGGCGCTGCGCCAGTACGCCGCCCAGCACGTCCGGAAGACGGAGAAGGGCAAGACCGTCTGCTGGATCGACGAGAACCTCAATCCCGATACGGGCGAATGGCTCGCGCGCGAAATCATCCTCCGCCAAAAACGCGGCCCCCGCGAACGCGGCAAGGACTACAACCATTCGACCTACTGCGATCTCGTGATCGCCGGACTCGTCGGCATCGTCCCGCAGGACGGTAACAAGCTCGTCGTCGATCCGCTCTTCCCGAAGGGGTGGGAGTATCTCGGCCTCGAAAACGTCCGTTATCACGGCCACGACGTTTCTGTCCGTTGGGACCGTACCGGCGGCCGTTACGGCATGAAGGGCTTCATGGTCTTCGTGGACGGAAAACCTGCCGCCCGCGCGCCCGCCCCTGCGCGTCTCGACATCGCTCTTCCCGGTAAGAAGTAGGTCCGTCGGAATCTTTCCCGCCCGGAAGCGGGTGTGGCGGACCGATCGCGTTGACGGAAAGAGCCCCGGAAAAAAAGGAATTGATCATGAAGAAAACAGTTATCTCATGTCTGGTTGGAACGGTGGTCTTCCTCGCGAACGCGGCGGAGACGCGCACGGCGGTCGTGAAGAGGATTCCCGCGCCGGAGGACACCGGCGGCGAAATCGCCCCGAACGCGTTCGACCCGTTTCCGGCGGGGACGATCTCGCCGCGGGGCTGGCTCAAGCACCAACTCGACCTGCAGACCGAAGGACTCCAGGGCCGGCTGTACGAGACCTCGGAATTCCTTACGCCGGACAACGGCTGGCTCAAGCCGGAGTGCGAGGGTTGGGAAGAACAGGCCTACTGGCTCAGGACCTTTGTGAAGCTTGCGATTCTTACGGGAAACGAGAGGATGCTCAAGGTGTCGTCCAAATGGATCGACGGCATCATCGCCACCGCCGACACCGACGGCTGGTTCGGCCCGCGAGAGCTCCGCAACCACACGCGCTTCAAAAACCAGGGCGTCTGCCACGATATCTGGGCGCACATGGTGATGACCGAAGCGCTGATGACGTGGTACGACTACCGGAACGACACGCGCATCCTGAAACTGATGGCCGGTTTCGCCCGCTGGTGCAACAAGGTGCCGTATGACGTCTTCCTGCTTGCGGATGCGAATGGTGGCAACTGGCATTACGCGGTCCAGAAAGACCGCGCGTGCGACATCGTGCCGTCGCTTTTCCGGCTTTACGGCTTGACCGGCGACAAGGCTTTCCTCGAATTCGCCGACCGGTGTTTCCGCTACCGCAGCCGTGCCGGCAAGAAGACAACCTATTTAGACAGCCACAACGTGAACTTCGCGGAGCGGTTCGCCTATGAGACGGTCTACTCGCGCCGGAGCCGCAATCCGTCGCATCGCGCCTTCGCCGACTACTGGTTCGACCTGAATGCTCTCTGCTGGGGCGGGGAGATGCCGCGCTGGGCGTTTGCCTCGGACGAGTGCGCCCGTGTCGGCTGTTTCGACGCCCGCTACGCTACCGAGACTTGCACGTGGGGTGAGTTCACGCGCTCGTTCCAGCTTCTCGGAGCGCTCACCGGAGAGCCGAAGTGGGGCGACCGGGCGGAGGACGTGGTGTTCAACAACTATCCCGTCGCGTTCACGCCCGATTGGAAAAAGGTGCATTACCTGACCGCCCCGAACCAGGTGTCCCTTGACGCCGCGACGGACCACAACTACCAGAAACCGCCGCCGCGCCTCGCCTATTCCGCGAAGCTCTACCGCTGCTGCCGTCACAACGCGGGCCTTACCTTGCCGCTTTTCACGGAGAAGCTCACCCAGCGTACCGCCAAGGGCGATCTCGTTCTTTGGGCGTATGCGCCGCATTCGGGCAGGGACGGCCATGCCGCGTGGACGCTGGACGGCGAGTATCCGTTCCGCGAGCGGTTTACGCTGATCTTGGAGAATTTGGGCGGACGTGCGGTGTATCTGCGTGTTCCCGGGTGGGCGAAGGGGTTTGAGGTCAGGCGCGGCCAAGTAACTGTCGCGAATACGGAGGAGTCCGGCGTGTGGCTCAAGCTGGAGGGACCGTGGTCCGTCAGCGAGAAACTCGAAATCGCGATGAAGGCCGTGTGTGCCTTCACGCCGCATGTCCGTTCGCATGCGGTGACCGTTGACCGCGGCCCCTTGAGCTATTCGCTCGCCATCAAGGAGGAATACCGCGAAGTCCCCGAACCGAAGTTTGCCCCGGACAAGAACGGAATCCTCGCGAGTCACTTCCCGGAGGCGGCGGACAAGTTGTCCGGAGATTTGCTGACCGAAGTGTTGCCGAAGAGCGACTGGAATTATGCGCTCGATATCGTGCGGCCGCTCCAATACCGCGCGCGCAATTGGAGCGATGACTGCTTCGCGGCCGAAACCGTTCCTTGCGAGATTGTCGCCTACGGACGGAAGGTTCCGGAGTGGAACGCGCAAGACGCGCAGCCGGCGGAGCTTCAGGAAAGCCCGGTCCGCACTTCCGAGCCAGAGGAGAAGCTTACCTTTATCCCGATGGGGGCGGCGCGGTGCCGCCTGACGGTGTTGCCGGTCGTCGGGCATGTCGAGATGCAGTCCTACAAGTGGTCGCGCGTGCCGGAAAAGACCGTCAGGGCCAACCGTCCAAAAATCATCAGTCAGTGAAAACCATTCCATTTTGAACACATGGAATGGTGTCGGCGGCGGCAATTCAAAAAGACGCTCGAATGGACGAGCGTATATGGAATAGGAATGAAAGGAAAACAGATGAATGATGTGAAAAACGGTTTCGGACGCATCGCCGGCGACGACGAGGTCTGGAAGTCACTTACGAACGGTTTTAGCCGTCGGGACTTTCTCAAGGGCATGTCCTGGACGGGCCTCGCCGCCGTGGCGGCGGGATGCCAGATGGACAAGATTGGTTTCGGCGGGGGCGCCCCGATGGCGGGCTTCGTCGCGCCGCGGCTCAAGCGCGTGCGCGTCGGCTTCGTGGGCGTAGGCTCGCGCGGAACCTACGCGCTCAAGCGGCTCTCGCTCTTTCCGGGCGTGGACATCGCGGCGTTCTGCGACATCGAAGAGCCCAAGATGAAAGTCTGCCGCGACTTTCTCGTGTCCAAGAAGCGCCCCGAGGCGCGCGAGTTCCTCGGCCCGGAGGCGTACAGGGACCTCTGCCAGTGGGACGGCGTCGACGTCGTCTACGCCTGCGTGCCGTGGAAGCTCCACGCGCCGGTCGCGCTTGAGGCGATGCGCTGCGGCAAGCACGCGTTCGTGGAGGTGCCGGCGACGATGGACGTCGACAGCTGCTGGGAGCTCGTCGAGACGAGCGAGCGCACGCGCCGCCACTGCATGATGCTCGAGAACTGCTGCTACGGCGAGACCGAGATGCTTGCGCTGAACATGTGCCGTCTCGGCGTTCTGGGCACCACGGTCTACGGCGAGGCCGGCTACCTGCACAGCGGCCAGACGCGCGGTTTCGAGCTGAGCAAGTTCCGCGCCGAGTGGTATCAGGAGCACCGCGGCAACTATTACCCGACGCACGGGCTCGGACCGGTCGCCCAGTACATGAACATCAACCGCGGCGACCGTTTCGACTATCTCAACTCGATGGAGGGCAAGTCGATCGGCGACCTCATCCGCGAGGGCGACCCGCGCTGGAACGGAAACAACCTCGAGAAGTACAAGAAATACCTCATCGGTCCCTACAACTCCTCGCTCATCCGCACGGTCAACGGCAAGATCATCCTGCTCAACCTGTCGTGCGGCGCGCCGCATCCGTACAGCCGCATGAACACGATCCAGGGCACGCACGGAATCCTGATGGACTATCCGCTCCGGATCGACATCGAGAAGACGCCGGGCTCCGGACCGAACGGCTTCGACGAGAAGCGCACCGAGGAGTTCCGTCAGAAATACAAACACCCGATGTGGAAGATGGTCGGCGACATCGCCAAAAAAGTCGGCGGCCACGGCGGTATGGACTTCATCATGGACCTGCGGTGGATCTACTGCCTGCAGAACGGCCTGCCGCTCGACATGGACGTGTACGACCTCGCGTCTTGGAGCTGCCTCTGCGAGATCACCGAGAAGTCGCAGGCGAACCGCGGCGCGCCGGTTGAGATTCCGGACTTCACGCGCGGCGCGTGGAAGACGATGAAACCGCTCGCAATCGACACGGTGGACGTGGCGAAGATGGGCTTCGTCAAAGTCGGGGAAGCCGGCCCCCAGCAGACGATCGGACATTCACTGAAATAGCCGGATGACGGTCTCGTGAACGATACAACCGAAGGAGAAAGTCAATGAACAGACGTGAATTTTTAGGAAAAATGAGCGTGGGCGGCGCGGCGTTGGCGCTCGCCGGCTGCGCGACCTCGCCGTCCGGGCATCCGGACGATGCCATCAAGAACGTCCGGGCGGAGTCGCCGGAGGCCCAGGCCCGGAAGATGGACGCGCTCAAGGCGGCGAAGGAGCTCGGCCCGACGATCACCGACGTGGAGGTGCGCCGCACCCGGAACATCCCCGGCAAGCGCGCCGCGCTCTACATCGACGACGTCATCTTCGTCTTCCGCGACCTCGCCGTCCAGCGGCCGAAATCTTGCTGGAACCATTTCTTCCTGGCGGCGCTCAAGGAGGCGCACGAGAAGTACGGGCTCAAGGTCCAGCTCAACATCTTCTACCGCAACGACTTCTATTACGGCGCGCGCGGGGCGGAGTTCACGATCAAGGAGATGCCCGACATCTGGAAGGCCGAGTTCCAAGCCGCCAAGGACTGGCTCAAGTTCGGCTTCCACTCGTATTCGGAATTCCCGGATTATCCGTGGATCAACGCGGGCTACGACGACGTGAAGTTCACCTGGAACCTTCTCGCCGGCGAGGTGGAGCGCTTCGCGGGGCCGGGCATGTTCGCGAAGGCCGTGACGCCCCATTGGGGGCCGATGTCGAAGGAGGGTTGCGTCGCGCTTAAGGACTGCGGTGCGACGGCGATCTGGTGCTCCGGCGGAAAGCGCTACGAGTACACCGGCGACCGCACGATCCTGCCGTACGGACACGGCATGCGCATCGAGAACTTCCGCAAGCCGGAGACGGCGATGTTTTGGCGGCCGGGCGGCGGCGACGACATCAGCGTCTCCGCGTGCGGCTACAACCATCTCCTGCCGGATCAGGTGAAGGTCACCTACGGCACCTACAACTGGCTTTACGACAAGGCGACCGGCTGCAACTTCATGCGCTTCGGCTGCGGCGCGCCGTGCCTCAACCTCTACCGGCTCGAGGACATCCCCGCGCGGATGCGCCAGGTGATCGGCAGCGAGTTCCTCATCCACGCGACGCACGAGGAATACTGGTACAAGGACTATTTCGCCTATCAGCCGGATTCCCGCGAGAAGCTGCTCGTCTCGTGCAAGATGGTCCACGACGCCGGTTACAAATACTCCTTCATCGAAGACAAGATCGACTGGTGATGATGATTGTGGCGGGGTGATAGAAAAACGGTTGTCAATAGGGGCATGGCCGAATGGCGCTAAGTTAAGGCCAACACCGTCTTGGTCAAGGGGGTGCGCGGCTTTGTGCCCGGCAGCAAATTGAAGATGTTTTCTCTCGTGATCTGCTCCGTTCAACCATCGCGAGATCGTGGACGGGCGCAAGTGAACGGTTGACGGATGGTAACTCAAAAGGTACTATATGGGCGTGTACGAGATTAAAGAGTTTGCTGAGAACGGGCGTTCCGCGTTCGGTGACTGGTTCGACGGGCTGGACCCCGTAACGGCGGCGCGGGTTGACCGGTTCATCCGGCGCTTGGAGTCCGGGAACTTCGGCGCGGCGAAACCGTTGCGAGAGGGTGTAAGCGAAGTGCGCATGGACTTCGGCCCCGGCTACCGTGTCTATTACGGGCTCGACGGCAATACGCTTGTGATCCTGTTGGGCGGCGGCAGCAAGCGGCGGCAGTCCGCCGACATTGAAGCCGCAATCGCACGATGGAAACGCTACAAGGCAGGGAGATAACGCTATGGCACTGACTCGAAATTACAAGGCGACCGTGATTGAGCGGATCAAGCGCGACCCCGAATTTGCGAAGGCCCTCTACGCCGAAGCCCTCGACGCGCTTCTGACGGGCGAGACCGAGGAAGGCCTTTCCATGCTGCGCGACTTGGTTCACGCCGAAATCACGTTCAAGGAACTGGCCCGCATTACGGGCGTGGGGGAGAAATCACTGCACCGGACGCTTTCCCGGCACGGCAACCCGAGGGCTTCCACACTCGGCAAGGTTGTTGTCGGCATCCGCGACTGTCTCGGCTTCATTCCGCAAGTCAGCGTCGCGACCGCATAGACCGAAAAGCGCACGGAATGAAACCGAACGCGGACAAGCAGACCGGCGCGGGCGCGGATGGAACAATCCGCTTGCTTGGCGAGATCGTGAAATCGGCAAACCTTTCCCCCGCCGCACGCGCCTACCTCGATGCGCTCGGCTTGCCGAATCCGGACGCGGACACCGAGACGGCGGAAGTGGTTTGGATGCACGCCTTGGCCGTCGGCTACGCGCCCGCGTACCTGACGGAGAACGCGGACGGCATCCGGCAGGACTGGCCGCGCATCCCGCTGCCCGCGACGAAAAAGGCTTTGCTGGCGTCGGCGGCGCTGGGTAGGCAAGTGGCGTCGCTGCTGGACACGGAAACGCCTGTCGAGGGAGTAACCGTCGGGAGCATCCGCGAAGAGCTGAAAACCGTCGCGGCGTTCACCCGCACGGACGGAAAAAAAACCAACCCCGACGCGGGCGATTTGGATTTGACGGCGGGCTGGGGTCACGCGGGCAAAGAGGGCGTGACCATGCCGGGGCGCGGCAAGGTGGAGACGGCCGGCGACTCGCTGGACATCTACCTGAACGGCCTGACCTGTTGGCGCAACGTGCCCGCGCCCGTGTGGGAATACACGATAGGCGGGTATCAGGTCATCAAGAAATGGCTCTCCTACCGCGAGAAGCCCTTGTTGGGACGCGGCTTGACCGTGCCCGAGGTGCGCTATGTCACCGAGACCGCCCGCCGCATCGCCGCACTTATCGCGCTGCACCCCGAGCTTGACGCGAATTACCGCGCCGTTGCCGCTGACACCTTTGCTTTCGGCGGCAAGGCAAAGTAACAGCGCACTCATTACCGTGCGGAAGGGCGGGAAATGAAACTGATACTGGACGGGAACGAGATCGACTGCTTGACGTGGCGAGCAAGCGGCAACCCAAACAAGCAACTCAATTCATTGCACTGGAGTTTCATCACCAAAGCGGGCGACGTTCGGCTTGTGACCCCTTTGCAGGTTCAGGCTTGCGGCGCGGACGGGATAAACCCGTATGCCGAGACGGTCGAAATACGGTCAACGCTTTGGCCTGTGACAAAACTGATTCGCGATGTGTCGGGCACGAAGGACAAAGGGGCTCGCCTTGCACATGTCGAAAAGTTTGTGCGGGCGGTGTGCGGGCGGTGGCTGGTCGGGTTCAACCATGACGGGAATATTTCCGATTGGGGATGGATGGGCAGGCATGGAGCAGACCCGGACGCGCTTTGTGAATTGATCGACTGCGGCAACCTGTTGAAGCCGAAAACGCTGGCCAACCTGACGGCTTGGTTGGCCGGATTGGCGTCTAAGCATGACCGCATGACGCACGCCGACAGTCTGACCGTCCTTGAAGAGATGCGCGACAGGCTTGAACCGCACATGCTGCCCGAGTCAAAGAAGTGGCGCAGTGACGACCCCGTGGACGGCTTTTGTCCGTTGGTTGTGCCGACGA
>JAQVSS010000179.1 GCA_028700415.1 Kiritimatiellia bacterium | reverse complement strand
AGCCTGCCAATGCTCCAGGCGTTTGACGGCCCGGGTTTCCGGCAGTGGCTGGGGCTTGACGCTTGCTATCAGCGCCCGCACATCCTGTTCGGGCGCCACCTTTGAGTCGAGCCGCGGGTCATCGTACCAGGCGGCGGCGCAATCGCAATAGGCTTGGAGGAACTCCACGCGACGCGCGTTGTCGAAAACCGCGGTTTTGCCCTTGAGGTCGCTTTCCCCGTTGGCCGCGGGCGATGGCGAATACTGGCGGAACTCAAGCGTGCGGCTGATTACGTTATCGCGTCCGGCAGGAATCGTGGAGCAGCCCAAAAGCAAAACAAGCAGAGGCAACAGGCATTTTTTCATGTCATCCTTTCGTAGTGCGGACAAAGCCCGCAAATTGAGGGTTAAGGGGTCAGGGTTCAGGTGTCAATCAAAGTCAGAGCGTCGATCAGGCTGACCGCGCGCTCGGTATCGGAAAAGTCATCAATGACAAGGTCAGCGCCGGCTTCGGCCAGTTCCGCGGCGGAGACCCAGCCGGTGGCCACGGCCACGGCTTTAAGGCCGTTCTCATGCGCGGCCTGGACATCGAGCGGCGTGTCGCCGATCAGAGCGCGCGCCCGGACGGGGGAGCGCAGCAGCGCCAGGCGGGCGATCTCGGCGCGGTTGTGGTGGTCGTCGCCGTACGCGCCAAAGGTGAAAGCGTGGTCGAGGCGCGCGTGCCGAAGCTTGCTCCAGGCGGTGGCGCGCACGTTGCCGGTGATGATGCCCAAGGCATCGCCGCGGCGGTGCAGCCGCTCGATCAACTCCGGTACGCCGGGATAGACATGCGGTTTATTTTGTGCCAGCCCGGCGTCGATCTCCTGGGCCAGTCGCAGAAAAAAATGCTCTTCGCGCGCGGGTGTGCTGGCCACGCCGCACTCCTCCGCCATAACGCGCACGACGTTGGAGTCGGTCGCTCCGACAAAGGACAGTCCGGCAACATCCGGATAGGCGACCCCGTATGCTTCGAGAAAAGCCGTCCCGAAGGCGGCGCGGCCGATGCCGCGCGCGTACAACAAGGTGCCGTCGATGTCGAATAGCAAGGCGTAGGGCATAAGTTAACGCGGGTCATTGCCTGCGATCTGGACGGTAGGCTGAAAAACGCCGCCGCCCGGCGTCCCGTCAGGCTGTGTGCGGGCGGCGGACGGGATCGCTAGGCGTTTTTCATTTGAGCGCTGACTCCCGTCGAGAAGTCAGTCGGGACGGTCAGGGCGCGCGCGCCCAGTTCCTTGTCCAGCATGAGCAGGCCGTTTGTGTCGTCACCGATGAGACTGAGTTGCGCCAGAATCGTGGTGTCGTTTTCCTCCTCCTCGACCTGTTCGGTGACATACCACTGGTAGAAGATCTCGCTGGCCTTGTCCTTCTCGGCGCGCGCTAGGTCAACCAGGTCGTTGATGCAGCCCGTGATGAACTGTTCGTGCTTGTAGGTCTGCTCGAACATGTCTGCCGGCGACTTCCAGGTTTGGGGCGGTTTCTTGAGGGCGCCGAGTTTAACCGCGCCGCCGCGCGCCTGGATGAACTCATACATCTTCATGGCGTGCACCATCTCCTCGTGATACTGCACCATGAACCACTTAGCGAAACCTTTCAGGCCGATGTTGTCCGAATAGGCCGACATCGCCATATAGAGGTAAGCCGAGTACATCTCGTTGTTGATCTGGGTGTTGATCGCCTCTTCCATCTTTTTGCTGATCATGGCATCCTTTCCGTTTAACGCGGTGTATTGTTGGCCAAACACGGAAAACAAATAACGGTCGTATTGTATATGGGTTCAACGGCAATGGCAAGGCCGCGGGCAATCGGTTAACGGGCGGCGCGTTGCCTCACAATTCATGACACCGAAATATTTTCGGGCTGGGAAGCCTGACTTTCAGGTTGACTCAAATGAAACGACACCGAAAACTGGAGTGCATGGATATGTCTAAGGAAGAGAAGCGAGCTTATTTTGGGGTGATGCGCAGGCGGTACGCCGTCATGCGCACAAAGAGGGCTTCGCTTGGGCTTTAACATTTTTGCCCCCGCCTCATGCGCAAAAGCGACGTCGTGCGGAGTACCGCTTGCCGAAACTTGCCGATACCTCTATTGACAATACTACGCCAATGACGTACACTTATCGCATGTTGATTGTGGAGACCAGTGTGTTCACTCGCCGCATCGGGGACTGCATGTCCGACGAGGAGTATCGGGCGTTGCAAGTGCTCCTCGTCGGAAATCCCGCGTCAGGAAATGTTATTCCGGGCGGCGGAGGACTGAGAAAATTGCGCTGGGCAGGTTCAGGAAGGGGCAAACGCGGCGGAACGCGCATCATCTATTACTGGTGGGTTCCAGAAACGCTGTTCATGCTGTTCCCGTATCTTAAAAATGAGACAGAGGACTTAACAACGGATCAGGTGCGACAGCTTAAAGCGGTCGTCGAGGAGTGGCTTCATGAAGAAAAATGATTTTAACGAGTTGCTCGCTAGCGTCAAAGAGGCGGGAAGCATCAAGAGGGGCGAAAGCCCAGCAAGCCGCAGCTTTGAGTTTTCGCCGCCCGATATCAAGAAGGTGCGGCGGTCGCTTAACGTCACTCAGGCGGCGTTCTCGCGCATGATCGGCGTGAGCGTTGACACCCTTCAGAACTGGGAGCAGGGCCGGCGAGAGCCGGAAGGCCCCGCGCGGGCACTCCTCACCGTGGCCGCAAAGAATCCGCAAGCCGTGCTTTCGGCCCTTCACGCATAAACGCATTCGGCCTGAAAATAACGCTTCCCCTTCTTCTGTTGAAAGGCATATACTCAAACCATCGATTTTGGAATGTTTTAACGAACCCCAAACGGAGAAATCCAGACTCTTTGATGTAAACCGATTCACAACTTGATTTTGCGCTTACGCGCATTCACGCTTCACTGAAAAACCGGCAAAGTTTTGACCTACAGAAGCGAGATGCTCGGGGGCGCGCCGCTCGGCGCGCCTCCAGCCTCGTGTTTCTGTAGAGGTGCTTGCCGGTACCTTCAGTGAGGCACGGACTGGAGTCCGCGCCCTTTTTATTGCCCGCGAAAGGCCGCAGGTTCCGCTCCGTACAACCGCCACAACACGACAAGGGGGCAGAAACGGATGGGGGAACAAGAATGCCAGCAGGAAAAGATGTCCGGCCGGGAAAATGGTCAAACGTCCTCGACCTTTATGATGACGGGGAGTATTCCGCCGTCTGGGGCAATTACGATGGTAATCCGAAGCGTTGTTTGGGAGTCCGCTGGAATGAAGGTGCCAATCCCGCCATCGGGTATCCTTCACTTTTTCGCCACCCTCAGTGGTATATTGAACCGGACTTCGCCACGCAAGGTGTGCTGAACGCGCTGTTCAACAAGGTTCTCGAAGTGCCGTCGCTGCCCCGCCATGCGGAGTATAAGGTCAACATCATCAAGGCGCAGGAAGAACTGGCGTTGCAGTTGGCCGGGAACAAGATTAAGAAAGTTGTCGCGCTCTTTGGGGCTGCGGCCTGCGGGAAGACGCCGACATTGAACCGGCTGATCGCGCTGATCGCCAACGCGCAAGGCGCCAAATTGATCGAGACAGAACCGCCGTCAGCGGACATCAACGAGTTCTCGAAAGACAAGAAAGCGTGTTTCAAATTCCGCGGCCTGACGGTCGGGGTTGCGACAGGCGGGGATGATTCCGGCGCCATCGACAATGCTTTCGTGTTTTTTAACAAGTTCAACTGCGATGTGGCTTTTGTTGCCACCCGTAAACGGGCCGACTCGTCCTCCTGCGTCACATTGTGGAAGCAAACCGATGCCGGCAAGATCCATTTGGTGTACATCCAGAGAACGAATGCGCCAACGAAAGACCCTGCTGTTGAAACCGCGATCAATTCAAAACAGGCGGAAGAATTACTGAACCACATTTTTTGAATTGTGGATAACCGTGCGCGGTGGATGAAACGTGTGTGCGTTGGAGTTTCGGCACGTTCGGGACTGGCGGCATTTGCCGCCGATCCCGTGGTTTCGAATGTGCAGACGGCGCAACGTGCGGGGACGGGGCTGTTTGACAGCACCCGCGATCTGGCGGATGCCATACCTGAACCGTATCTATCTAACGCGGGCCGCGCCCGCAACCCAACTGGAATAATGGAATGGTGGAGTGATGGGGTTTGAGACCGAAGAAGCCGCAGTATGTTCCATTATTCCAGTATTCCACCATTCCAAAACAACTTGTTTTTTATTGCTGTTGTTGGTTTGTAAGGCACAAAAGAGCTTTCGATTTATTCATTCATAAAAGGATCCAGCCATGAACAAAACCGTATACCGCTTCCCGTGCTTTCCATGCTTTTCGCGTTTCCATGCCTTCGCACTGACGCACTTCCTCACTCTGGCACTCTCGCCCTTCTTGTTCCTCGCCCCCCTCGCCTCATCCGCCTATTATACCGAAGGCAACTACACCTACACCGTCACCGGCGGCAAAGCCACCATCACCGACTTCAATGTTTCCTACGCCGGCTCCTTGTCTATTACAAACAAACTCGGCGGCTACCCCGTCACCTCAATCGGCGACGGTGCCTTCTCCCACTGCTCCGCCCTCGCCTCCGTCACCATCCCCGACAGCGTCACCTCAATTGGTGATTACGCATTCTCCGACTGCACCTCCCTCATCTCCATAACCCTCGGTAACAGCACAACATTCATCGGCACCTCCGCTTTCAACGGCTGTATCTCCCTCGCCACGGTTACGCTTCACAACAATCTGTCCTCTTTCAGGGCAAGAACAGTGTTTGGCCAGTGCCCCATATCTAGCGTGGTCATCGGTGACAGCGTCACTTCCATCGGCGATGAGGCCTTCTCTTACTACACCTCCCTCACCTCCGTCGCCATCGGTAACAGCGTCACCTCAATCGGCGAAAGGGCCTTCTTTGACTGCGACTCCCTCACCTCCGTCACCATCGGTAACAGCGTCACCTCCATCGGCGACGTTGCCTTCACCAGATGCACATCCCTCACCTCCGTCACCATCGGTAACAGCGTCACCTCCATCGGCGACTCCGCCTTCCAATCCTGCTCCTCCCTCAACTCCGTCGCCATCCCCGCCAGCGTCACCTCCATTGGTGACAACGCCTTCTCATACTGCGACTCCCTCGCCTCCATCAACGTTTCCGGAGACAACCCGAACTACGCAAGCATCGGTGGCTTCCTATACGACAAAAGCCTCACCACAATGATCCAATGCCCCAACGGTTTCGCCGGAGCCGTCGCCATCCCCGACAGCGTCACCGAAATCGGATGGCAAGCCCTCGAAGGCTGCACCGCCCTCACCTCTGTCACCATCCCCGACAGCGTCAACTCAATCGGCCATTACGCCTTCCACGGTTGCACATCACTCTCTTCCGTCATCATCCCCGACAGCGTCACCTCCATCGGCGAAGACGCCTTCTACGGCTGCACCTCCCTCGCCTCCGTCCTCTTCACCGGCAATGCCCCCGCCATCGAAACCCACGCCTTCGACGCCGCCCCCGCTACGCTCTACTATCTCCCCGACACCACCGGCTGGAGCACGACCGTAGCCGGGCTCCAAACCAAACTGATTCCGCTTTCGTACAGTTCTGACGGCACTCAAATCACGATCACCGGCCTGTATGATGAGTATACCGGCCACCTCCCCCTACCTGCAGTATTGAACGGCCTCCCCGTCACCTCCATCGGCGATTACGCCTTCTCCGACTGCACCTCCCTCACCTCCGTCACCATCCCCGACAGCGTCACCAGCGTCGGTCGCTCCGCCTTCGCCGGCTGCTCCGCCCTCACTTCCGTCACCATCCCCGACAGCGTCACCGAAATCGGATGGGTAGCCTTCGCCGGCTGCTCCTCCCTCACTTCCGTCACCATCCCCGACAGCGTCACCAGCGTCGGTCGCTCCGCCTTCTCCGGCTGCGACTCCCTAACATCCATCAACGTTTCGGAGAACAACC
This sequence comes from Kiritimatiellia bacterium, assembly GCA_028700415.1. Taxonomy (GTDB): domain Bacteria; phylum Verrucomicrobiota; class Kiritimatiellia; order RFP12; family UBA1067; genus JALHET01. The sequence continues at coordinate 2,503 of JAQVSS010000179.1, read as the reverse complement.
CCTCCTACGCCGACATCGGCGGCGTCCTGTTCGACAAAAACCTCACCACACTGATCAAGTGCCCGGGCGGGGTTTCCGGCCACTACACCATCCCCGACAGCGTCACCTCAATCAGCGACTCCGCCTTCTCCGGCTGCTATTCCCTCACATCTGTCGCCACCCCCGACAGCGTCACCTCCATCGGCAGCTGGGCCTTCTCCGGCTGCTATTCCCTCACATCTGTCGCCACCCCCGACAGCGTCACCTCCATCGGCAGCTGGGCCTTCTCCGAATGCTACTCCCTCGCCACCGTCGCCATCCCCGACAGCATCACCAGCATCAACGAAGGCGCCTTCTCCGACTGCACCTCCCTCACCTCCGTCACCATCCCCAACAGCGTCACCTCCATCGGCGACAACGCCTTCTCTGACTGCGACTCCCTCGCCTCCGTCCTCTTCACCGGCAATGCCCCGACCATCGCAATCTCCGCTTTCTCCCAAGACTGGTCAGGGTACGTTCCCGCCACGCTCTACTATTTTCCCGGCACAACCGGCTGGTCTCCCGCTGTCGCCGGCCGTCCCGCCAAACCCCTCATCGCATACACCGTACTTAATGGCAAGGCCTCCATCACAGGCATCGATCCCGATTTCACCGGCATATATGTGCCTCTCCCGGAAAGCATCGGCGACCTCCCCGTCACCTCCATCGGCCCCTCCGCCTTCCGATCCTGCACATCCCTCACTTCCGTCACCATCCCCGACAGCGTAGTGTCTATCGCTCCCTATGCCTTCCGCAGTTGCGCGTCCCTCTCCTCCGTCAACATTCCCCTCGGCGTCACCTCTATCGGCGCCTACGCCTTTTACGATTGTTTCTCTCTACCATCCGTCACCATCCCTGACAGTGTCACCTCCATCGGCGATTACGCTTTCGCCTTCTGCTCATCCCTCTCGGAAGTCACGCTCCCCGATAGCGTCACGCGTGTCAGCCGCGGCGCGTTCACCGGCTGCGATTCCCTAGCCTCCGTCAACATCCCCAACAACGTCACCTCCATCGGAGACGACGCCTTCTCCTACTGCGCATCCCTCACATCCCTCACCCTGCCCATCACCCTTACTGTCATTGGCGATTACGCCTTCACCGGATGCGAATCCCTCATCTCAGTCACCATCCCCAACAGCGTCACATCCATCGGTGACGACGCCTTCTCGTTCTGCGACTCCCTCGCCTCCGTCCTTTTCACAGGCGACGCCCCGGCCATCGCCCCATTCGCCTTCGACGCCACCCCCGCCACGATCTACCACCTCCCCGGCGCCGCCGGCTGGGGCACCACCGTCAACGGCCTAGCCCCCATTTTATGGAACCCCGCCTTCAGCCAGGCATCCCCGCCGCGCTTCACCTCCGGCAGGTTCGCCTTCACCCTTAACGGCAACACGAACCTACCCGTCAGAGTCGAGGCCACGACCAACCTGACCTCCGGAGTCTGGATTCCCGTCACTGACACAACCCTCAACGCCTCCGGAACTTTCGACTTTTCCGACCCCGCCTCCTCCTCCCACCCCTCCCGCTTCTACCGCATCACCTTCCCCCAGTAGGTTAAGCGCTGAACGTTGTAACCGCAGATAAATTCCCAAAAGGGGTTAAAAACGGGAAGCTGAGTACATGGGGAATGGGTACGCACAGGCTACCAGCCAGTGCAACACCTGAAGTTTTGAAAACGGCCACGCAGTGAAGTACACTTCCTTCATGTGAAAACAAGGAAGGCGACAAAGTGTCTTACAAGCGCGTGACCCGTGAAGAGCGTAGGCTAATCTACGAATGGCGGTAAGCCGGAAAAGGCATCCGAGGATGTCTGGGCTTCTCGGGCGTTCCCCGGGAACGGTGAGCCGTTAGATCCGCCGGAACACGGGAGGCAAGGGCTACAGGCCCAGGCAGGCGCAGGAGTTGGCCTCGGCCCGCGCCAGGCGGGCCGGGCCGAGGCGTTTCACCGGGGGGAGGTGCGGTCGTATGCCGAGGAGAAGCTGCGGAAGGGCTGGGCTCCTGAGGCGGTCTGCGGGCGCGCCGGGCTTGAGGGCCGTCCCCACGTGTGCAAGGAGACGCTCTACAGGCACGTGTACGCAGCCGCGTGAGCGGCGGCACGGGCCGTGAACAGACGGACAGGCGCGTCAGGGGCGCAATCGCCCCTTCGGGACGCCCCTTCGGGGACGTGCGCCCCTGACGCGCCTCCCCGCTTCCTAAAAGCACTGTCATAGTCCTCTGGCCGATTCCCGCGCTACCGGATTTACTCTTGATCCTGCAAGCGCCACGTGTCAGAATGACAACAATCTTGATTTGAAGGAAGTGGACCGCGAAAAAGGGCTAAGTGTTGCACTGACTATTGGCTAACAAGGCTGATTTTAGAGAAAGGGGCGCGCCATGAAAAACATCGATGTTCAGACAACCGCTCACGAACAGTTCATCAACATAACCGACCGGGTGCAGAAGGCCGTGCACGACCTCGGCGTCACCGACGGTACGGCGACCGTCT
>JAQVSS010000178.1 GCA_028700415.1 Kiritimatiellia bacterium | reverse complement strand
CCGCGCGGCAGGTCACCGGATTGCGCCAGTACTGCGGCATCACCTCGTCATGACGTTTCATCCCGCGCGGAAATTTCTCGATTGCGCCGGCGGTTGTCTGCTCATAAACAAAATGCTCGTCTTCCCAAAGGATCTTCGCGTCGAACGGCGGTGAAATCGGGGCGTCGATCCCGACCAGATCCACCAGGCTGACCGGGTAATAAGGGCTTGGGTCCAGTTGAAACAGCGCCATATCGCCATTCCAGCCTTCGGCGAGCCAGCGCTGGCGGGTCGAGGCAAACATGCCCCAATCGCGCCGCACCAGGCGATCGGTCTTCTCAAGGGCAAAGGTCGCCTTTTCCCGCCATACCTGTAATCGGGCCTGCTCGATTTCCTGTTCGTTCATTCGTTTGAACCTGTTTTTGTTCCGTACGTCAGCTGATCCGCGCAATATTTCAAGTTGATCAACTTTTCCGCCAGATCCTGCAGGGTATAGTAATAATGGTTGCTCGATTCGTAACCGATCCGGCTGTCTTCGCGCCGCAGCTCGATCAGGCGCAGCACCATGGCGCGTTCATCGTCGATAATCGCCAGCATCGCCTGCCGGTCGGATCCATCCCTATGCTCCAGCCAGGCGTCCCGGTGCATGACGAAGCGAATCTGGTTTGCGGTACTGGCAAAATGGCAAAGCGCAGCCTCGGCCAGGCGCAGCATATCGTCGAAATCGGCTGACTGACCGGTATGGGGCTGCATCAAGGCCAGGCCTTCGCGCCAAAGCTTGACCAGCTGCTCGAACTGGTCCGCGAAGACCTCGCGCGGGTAGATCGCCCGCCAGCCATCCAGATCATCGTAAGGGAATCCGAGCATGGAGGCCTTCTGATTGGTTTTCTCGAGCTGAAACGGCACCATCGGCCCATAGTTCTGCGGACCAACATACAGCACACCGATATGGAACGGGAATTGCTCAAAAGCCCGGCTGAAGCACTGCTGGGCCCGATCCGCCACATCACCGAGTGTTTCGCCCAGCCATTCGCTTAGAAACTGGTGCACGTCACCGATGCCGTCCATCAGGCGTCCGGCCAATTTCAGGTTCGGGGACGGATAGCCGCCGAGGGTCCAACTGAGCTGGAGATGGCGGACGCCTGCACCCTTCAGGTTTGCAACGTGCTCTGCGACTTTGTCAAAGACCGGCAGCCAGGGGATCGCCGACATTTCCCACGTGTTGTTGAACTGGACCTTGGCGCATGTTTCCAGGCCGCATTTCTGAGCTGCCTGCCAGAACGATTTGGCGTGTTCGCCGGGACCGGCCAACGACATGGTGTAGTCCACAACCGTACCGGGAACGCCGCCAATCAAGGTGGGCAGGTGCGTTTCGCTGGTGCACTGGATAATTTGGTTTTCGGTCATCAATGGCGATATTTTTTGCTGCCAGCTTTCAGGCCAGGCCCAGTTCCAGGCAACAGCCCTGGCGGAAGGATCAGCCCGCCTGGCCCCACGGGCCAGCACGTTGTTGACTTCGGCCACAACCTCCCAGGGCTTGCGTGCCGCACAGCGCGGGCAGAGATAGCCATCTCCGGCTCGCGAATAGCAGTTGGTCAGGTTTTCCGACATGGTGATGGTGAAAAAGCCTGCCAGGCCGGTCGCCTGGCTGAAAAGCTCATACGCGGCATCTTCGAGAACCTGGCGAACCTCCGGGTGGGAGGTGCAGATGGCCCAGAAATCACCTTCGCGTGTGCCGCGCAGCTGAGGATAGCGCTGGAAAAAAGCGTCGTTCATGGCCCGCGGCTCGTTCAGGTAAAGATAGACGCCGATGTCAAACGACCGGGCCCGCTCGATCAGTTTCTTTAAATTAGCGATACGAACCTCATGGCCTTCGGACAACTCGGGCGCAAAGGGGAATCGGACCAGTTGGTAGAGGATGCCCTGCAGCCAGACGCCCTTGATGCCCATCCGGGCGTATTCGGCCAGCAAGGCGTCTGGAAAGGGATCGAGCTCAGGGGTCATGAGCGGGTCGCCATACAGGGCAAAGTACGAATAGACCGTGCGCAGATCGTTGCCGGGAACCACCTGGCGGATGGCCTCAGAGCGCTCTTCTTCAGATAACAGACGCGTAAAATGCCGGACAAACGCGAACGCGTTTTCCTGGTGCCAGCTTTTTTCCGGCTGCAGCCGGTTAAGCCAGTCAGCCATGTCGCGGGTGTACGCCAATTCCTGCCAGGTCAGAGGCTGGTAGACGGGCGGATCAAGCAAGGGTTTGAACGATCCCATTTTGTGCCATAAAAAATCGTCTTCCTTGAGAATAAACGCCAGCGTCTCCTCACGCATCGCAAGCAGCTGGCAGATTTGTTCATAGGTGCATAAATGCCAGTTCTGGCGGATAATCGTCAGGTACCCTCGGGCCAGCCAGACCGGATCCGCCTGGCGGTCCGGATCGAGTCCGAGCTGGCCGGCCGCTTCCCGCAGCTGTGCCTCATCCGTCTGCAGGACTTTGGCCAGACGATCGATCGGCACGAGACCCCAGTTGCGCCACAAAACGGCTTGCCAGGGTTTGGCAAACCAGCCGCAGGAAACCGGTGGCCGTTGGCTGACAGATGGCAAAACGCTCATGTTCATCGCCTCCTACCAGGCATATCCGGTCACCGAATAGTACGCCAGGTTCGGCTGGCGCACATCCAGCCGGCCAAAAACTGAAGCCACCGGAAGATCGCTGTGCAGGACCAGGGAATACTGGCCTGATGGAATCTGAAACCGCTGGTCACCGAGCGGCTGATCGAGACGAAAACAATGCACCCGCTCGGCGGCAACCATGGCAGTCAGCCCTTTAACCGGCTCCCTGTCTTCAAAATACAAGTCGATAACCAGATGAACATCCTGCGCATTGAGATTGGTGACCATCAGGGCCTCGTGCCCTAAGGGCTCACGGTCGCCGGCCGGGGGCAGGTCGCCATCGCAAAAAAGCCAGTTCTTTTTCCCAAAAAACTGTTCCATCTTCTTCACTCCTCGCACTACAGGCCGAGTAAGACCTGTTCCATTTCCGGGCTGAACGGACGAACACCCGTTTCCGTGATTTCGTAGCCTGTTTCGATACGGGCGCCATGCAACTGCGGATGACCGAAAAAGCTGACATCGACGCAGACGGTCATGCCGGGGACAATCAAATCGGTGCTGTTGGGCCCAAAGAAAGGCGCCTCAGCCTCCATGATGCCGATGGTATGGGCAAACGGGCAGACCAGGTATTTCATTAAGCCATGCTTCTGGAAATAGGCACGGCCCGGCGCATCGACTTCTTTGCCGATCACACCCGGTTTCAGCGCATCACGGGTCAGGACCAGAACCTCCTTCATGTGCTTGAGAGCTTCTTTTTGCTGGGGTGTATAGGTTCCGCTGACCGGCAGCGTATGTCCGATTACACCGGCATAGCCTTTGCAGCGCGGCGCAATCCCGAGCATGACCATTTCACCGGCTGTCATTTCCTTGTCCATCGCAGTCGGAACGACCGCATTGGCACGAGCGCCGCTGCCGACAATCGTTTTAAACGCGAAACTGCTGGCGCCATGGATGCGGGCGATCGCTTCGCCGGCCGCGGCAACTTCATACTCGCGGGCTCCGGGCCTGACCGCTGCAGCCATCTGCTCATAGGACTGCCAGGCCAGGCCAAAGGCCGCCCGGACCTGTTCCCGCTCCCAGGCAGACTTGTGATGACGCAGGCGCAGGAAATCTTCCGTTATATCGACCAGTGTCACGCCTTTGAAGCTTTCGGATATCTGGCGGTAGACCGAAACCGGCATCTGGTCGAGACCAACCATGCCAACCCGGCGGATCTGCTGTATCTGGCTGATCTCGGCGAACAGATCTGCAAACGAGATAATGGTCGCGTTCGGATATTCTTCGTCCGGGACCATGAAGACCGGCAGATTACGCGTTTCCTTGATCGCACTGTCCTGCTGGGCAAAAGGCTCGCTTTCCGGGCCGCCCAGGATCAGGGGCTTTCCTTCGCGCGGCACTAAAACCGCTCCGCTCTCGAACTGCGGGCACCAGGCAGTCAGATACCAGCCGTTGCCGACATTGAATTCATCGTAGTAAACAAAGGCAAAATCGAGGTCCTTTTCCTGCAGGATCGCTCTGACTTTATCAATTCTTCCACCATGTTCTGCGAGGTCGTAGTACGCCATATTGATTCCTCCTTGTCCTTGCTGCCATATCGGCAGCTGTCTTCATGACTTCGTGACATCGGATCGCTGCGCTTAACCTGCCGGATTGCTGTTGGCCGGTATCCAGTCAAAGTCCCGATCGATCGGATAGACGGGGCGGCTGACCACCCGATAAGGAATTGATTCGATTTGTTCGCAACTGGCACCAGGTGTCATGGCCATATAGGCCTTCTTCGCGACTGCTGCCAGGTCCGGATAAAGATAACCCAGTTTTACCACGATGATGCGATAGTCTGCAAACACCAGGCCAGCTGATTCGATTATCGCCGAAGATATGACCGCACAGCGCTTGTGTGTCAGCAGCATATCGATGCCTGGCAGGGAGAGAACGGCACAAGCGCCGGCATCTTCGCCATACCAGCCCAGCAGCCGGCCTCGGCTTTGTAAAACCGGTTGCAGCCCCTTCCGCCGCATCAGGCAGGCGAACGTATCGGTAACGGATTCAGGAAACAGCACCTCTTGCCCGATTGCGGCGGTGCGGCAATAGGCGACACTTTGCGCTGCGGTCAGGCCTGCCAGCAAGACCTGCTTAAGGTCATGACGAAGCAGATCCTCGAGCAGATCGACGCGGTCACCCGGGGCACCGGCGGTCGTGTTGTCACCCGAGTCGCTGATGAAAACCGGCCGATCTTGTGAAGCCAGCGCTTGGCGAATGGCGCTTCCGGGCTCGACTACGACCGCCTGGAAGCGATAGCGGTCACGGGCGTCCCAGAGCATCCTGCCCAGATCCCCGGCCAGTTTGCCGGCGATCGGCATATGATCATCGTCCTGGACCACCACGACGGCACTGGCGCCGGTCTGGGGCGCATCGACCCAGGGCTGGCCGTTAAAGACAGACGCATCAAGGATTCCATCCTGCCGGGATACATCTACGCAAGCCCGGATGATCGAGTGCATTGGTTCGGCCGCCGTTATGACCTTGTCGCCGGTTATGATCAACGGGACGCGAACCAGAACAGACCGGGGCAATTTGCCGCGCCGGATGCTTTCGACCAGCAGCGTGGCCGCGCGAAGCTGGGTCTGCTCCATGTCGGTATGGGGCGCGGTCCGGTACCCGCAGATGATGTTGGCCAGATCGGCGATCGCTTCGCTGAGATTGGCGTGAAAATCCAGCGCGACGGCGATCGGCACGTCGGGACCGACCTGTTGTCGCACTGCCTTCAGGATTTCCAGATCCCCGCTGCCGATTTGATCGACCTCCAACGCCCCATGGCAGTAAAGCCACACGCCGTCGATCGGCCCGCCAGATGGGAACTTGGCCAGCATCCTTTGCAGCAGCAGCTCGAAATCCGGCCGCGCCAACCGGCCGGCTGGCAAGGCATGGGCATAGAGCGTGGGGATCAGGTCACAAGATTGGGAATGTAAATAATCGGTAACCGCGACATGGTCAAACAGCTCGCTTCCTTCGGCCAGTACAAAGTCCGCCAGCGTCGAAAGCTCTGGATTGAACGTGTTGGTTTCCTGCTGAATAGATCCGACGACGATCCGCATATCATGTCCTCCAAATCGGCTGCACTCATGCGTCACGGGCTTGACCTGATTGACTCACCTTGATTCAACCGGTTCATCCAATTCCCATTTTAGATGGAGCCGCTTGCAATGTCAATCACAATTATCATGAAAATTTGCATTACGATGAACGAACAAACATATTGACATAGACATTTAGCCATTTTATAACCAAATTAGATGCTCTGATTTATTACTTTTTGCCTTACTTCACGAACGATCTGTATCTCTATTGAAAATTTTGCATAATGACTTGCCGATGAAAGCTGAAACAGGAACCTGATCTTGATAAGAGGCACCCGCCTACACCCGCGAGAATCGAGGAAATGAGCATGAGCACGTGGTTTAAGCACTCTTTTTGGCGCAATCTTGTCGACATGCACATCCCTGACTGGAATCCCCATTTCATGACGAAGTTTTCAGCGGAAAAATATGCAGACCGCTGAAGTCGACACTTCGGAGCTCTATACGGGCTATTGCCTTGGGATCTGCTTCTGGCCACCCCAGGCCGGCCATATGTATGCCGGTCTGAAAGGCCAGGACATCGTGGGGCCTACCTTGGCGCTGCTGCATCAAAAAGGGTTGAATACCTCGTCTGGATCGTCCTTGTCCGCTTTTCCATATGAAAATACGCTGTTTTTGTCCGCTTTTCCAACATTTTCCAGAACACCTAAACGCTTCAAATCGAATGCCACCCTCGTGGTGTGATGCATCTGATTACATTGATGTGTTTGATATTCTCCAAATAAAGCATTATAATTGCTTTAAGTGGTGAATATATGATAAAGACAACAGCGATGCTATTAATTGAACTCAAGGATTATGTTAATCCGATGGCTAAGATCCGGCGGCTTGTTGCTGACGGCGAATTGGTTCCACTTATCAGAGGTCTGTATGAAACAGATCGAAATATATCAGGACATTATCTGGCTCCAATCATCTACGGACCATCATATCTGTCCTTTGAATTTGCGCTTGCGTACTATTCGCTCATTCCTGAAGCTGTATACAATTTTACGTGTGCTTCTTTTGAAAAACGCAAAGTCAAACAATATACAACCTCATTCGGAACATATACGTATCGTGATATACCCAGCAATGTGTACCCAATCGGTCTTAATCTGCACGCAGAGCATGGGTATGGATTCATCATGGCGTCGCCAGAAAAGGCAATATGCGATGAACTTTATAAGATATCGCCAGTTAGAAATATGCGTGAACTTGAATATCTCTTATTCGAAGATCTGAGAGTCGATCAAGAAGGGTTTTTTCGTTTGAATTTGACGGATCTGCGATCTTTATCCGTTCATTACCATACTCAGAATCATAAACTCCTGCATGCATATCTGAAAAGGAGGCATACATGAATCACATTCTTGAACAAATGCTAAAACAATACACAACGCGTACAATCTATGAAAAAAAGAACGGAATTAAAGAAGTTGTACAGGAAATCGCTCTGTGCGGGCTCAGCAGGGCAGGTTTTTTCAAAACGGCTGCGTTTTACGGTGGAACGGCTCTTCGTATCTTCTATGGGCTGGACAGGTTTTCTGAAGATCTGGATTTTTCACTGAAGTTGCCGGATCACGCCTTTGACCTGAATGATTATCTGCCATTTCTTGACCGAGAAGCTCGTTCATACGGTCTGAATTTTAAAGCTGAACTAAAACAAAAATCCATTGATTCAGACGTCAAATCAGCATTTATCAAAGGCGGTACGAAGGAACATATGCTTTTGTTTTATGCCGACGAACAACTTGCTCGTTCAATTGGATCAGGCGAACAGATCAAAGTCAAATTCGAGCTGGATACGAATCCACCCAGACATGCCGCGTACGAGACAAAATACCGGTTTCTCCCTATTCCGTATGAAATCACGATGTATGATATGCCGTCGCTTTTTGCTGGGAAAATCCATGCCGTCTTATGCAGGGCATGGAAAAATCGAACCAAAGGCAGAGATCTATATGATTATGTTTTCTATATTTCCAGAGAAACAAGACTCAATCTATCACATCTTGCAGCCAGACTCGCTCAGTCAGGTGCAATTCAAAAGGAAGATCAACTCACAATAGAAGCTGTTAAGCAAATGCTATGCAAGCGCTTTGCTTCCATTGACTATGCACAGGCCAAACAAGATGTCATCCCTTTTATCAATAACCCGCATGCGCTGGATGTATGGAGTGCTGATTTCTTCTGCCAAATAACGGGGCAGTTAACCGTTTAGGCGTTGTATTCGTGTAAATTTGAGGAAAATAATCCCACCATGCTGAAAAGAACAGATAAACCGCGGATTAAGCGTGTGTTCCTGATCTCATACCCGTGACGACTGCAAGCGACCAGCTTCGGCCGGTATAGCAATACGCGTATTTGGGGCTTCGCGAATCAGGTTGTGCTTTCGAAATAGCCTGATTATCTGGAATGCATCTACCGTGCATGTTTGACAGCAGCAATTCGATGTGTGGCTTTCTGACCTCATCGCTGAGATCATCGAAATCCGAAACCCTCCGGATTGCAACGTGTATCCCCCTTATAGACTAGAATCAGCGGGTATAGGATGTAGACACACTTAGCGCACGCGCTGCTGAGATCTCTAACCTTTCTGATCTGCAACACATCACTGCTGTTAATTTCGGAAATGCTCCATTATGCCCGCATGAACTTGTGTATTATAGGTTGGAAGCCGACGAACAGGCATCCCCAAGCATCTCCAGGGGCGCGCTTTCAGCGCACCCCTGGGGGCTTGCTTAAGTTTCCAGCATCGCCCAGTCTGCCGG
>JAQVSS010000177.1 GCA_028700415.1 Kiritimatiellia bacterium | reverse complement strand
TGCTTTCATGCCGCTTCCTTTCTATGTTTCGATCTCCTTGGTTATAAATCATCTCATGTTCCGTATATTCCTTCAAGGCCGTGCAAGGGATTTGCCTGAAAATTCGTCACAAAAATGAAAAAAGCCCAGTAAAACCGAGGTTTTCTGGACTTTTTAGATGGTGGCGGGTGAGGGTCACGATCCCCCGACCTGCGGATTATGATTCCGACGCTCTACCAACTGAGCTAACCCGCCGTTCAAAAGTTGTGTTACTGTACAAAATACCGTTGGAGGTGTCAACGGCGCATTCCGCAAAGTTCGGGGAGATTCCGGACCTAAAGCGGTTCGCAACGCCCGAGGCGGTTCAGGGCGCACACGCGGCCGACGTCAAAGTCCGCAGGCGTCAGCGTCTCGACATTCGCGCTGCCGCAGGCCAGCCCATACCCGATTGCGGCACGCAGGCCCTTGCCCTTCAGCAGCGCGTGCGCAATGCCCGCGGTCGTGCAGTCGCCGCTGCCGATCGGGTTCACGCGCTGCCGGGTCTCGGGGGGCGTATACCGCCACGCCCCTTCCGGCGTGAGCAGATAGGCGGGCTTGCCGCCCTGTGTCACAAACACGTTCCGCGCGCCCATGCCCATCAGATCGCGCATGCCGCGCAAAATCCGCCGCTCCGTGTTCATGGGCTCCCGCAGCGTCGCCTCGAGCTCGCGCACATTGAGCTTGGCCAGCAGCGGCCGCTCAAAGAGCGCGTTCACCAGCGCCGCTTTGTGCGAGTCGATCACCACGGATATGCCGGCCCGCGCCGCCGCCCGTATAAAACCCGCGTAGAAATCATCCGCCACGAACGGCGGCAACGTCCCGCTGATAACGAGTATGGAGGCACCGGATGCCCGTTCGAGGTTCTCGCGGACAAACCGCTTGACCGCCACAGCCCCCGGCGCGGGAGCCTCTTCCACCACTTCGGTCACCGTCCCGGCCCGCCGGTCGATCAGCGTCGAGCAAATGCGCGTCGGCGCCTTCACCGTCGTCAACGCGCCGGCCTCGACGCCATAGGCCTTCAGAAACCCGAGAACCCGCCTTCCCGTCTCTCCGCCGTTGAAACCGGCCACCTGCGCAGGCGTGCCCAACGTCGCCAGCGCGCGCGCCGTGTTCAGGGCTTTTCCCGCCGCCGATTCCACCACATGCCGCGCGCGGTTGACCTCGTCGACCTCCAGACAATCAAAAACCAGCGTCCGCTGCAACGCGGGAGTCAACCCCAAGCACAATGCGTATTTCACGACGACCACCTTCTGCCCTGTTTAAACGGGTAGGGACGGGCTCCCCGAGCCGGTCGCGGCGCGTTCGGGGAACGCGCCCCACCGGCCTCAGACAAATCCATTCTCCGCCAGCAGCTGTTCGGTAACACCGCCCCGCGTCTCTTTGCCCAACAGCCGAGCCACATACTTACCCAGCAAATCGCCTTCAAGATTCAGCGCGTCGCCGACCCTGCGGTCGCCCAGACTCGTCGAACTGAGCGTGTGGGGAATCAGATTGACCTCAAGCCAGTCATCGCCCAGATCCGACACCGTCAGACTCACGCCGTCGATGGCGACCGACCCTTTCATCACGGTCTGCCGGGCCAGCCCGGCGGAACAGCCCACGCGCCAAGCGACGTCACGCCCGCGGTCTTCTATCTCCGCCAGCGTCCCGCACTCGTCCACATGCCCGCTGACGACATGGCCCCCCAGCCGGTCGCCCACTGCCAAGGCGCGCTCGAGGTTAACTCGCGCCCCCTCGCCCACTTCCCTGAGCGCGGTCCGACGCAGCGTTTCGTCCAGAAGGTCGGCCGTGAACACCCCGTCCCCGACCGACGTGACGGTCAGGCACGCGCCCTGCACCGCCACGCTTTCGCCGAGTTCCAGCGCGTCCGGCCACGGCTCGTGCGCCAGTGTCAGCGACCAGCCGTCCCCGTTCCGGGAAAGCCGTTTCAGCACGCCGACTTTTTGTACGAGTCCTGTAAACATATTCTCACGCTTTCCGCACGCGCATCATGACATCTTCGCCGAACCGCCTGACTTCGACACACCGCATGCGGGACATCTTTGGCAACAGGGTCCCGCAGCCTTCAACCGCGCCGAACGCCGCGCCGTCGCCGAGCACCGCTGGCGCGTAAAAGAAACAGTACTCGTCCACCAGCCCCGCATCGTGCAGGGCGCCGGCCAGCCGCCCGCCGCCCTCGCACAGGACATGCATGATCCCTGTTCCGGCGAGCCGCCGCAGCAGCCGTTTCAGCGACACCTGCGACTGCTTATCCGCCGGGCATTTCCAGACCTTCGCCCCGTGCGCCATCCAAGCCGCCTCCTTCCGCCCGCTCACCCCGCGGCTTGTCACAAGGAGAGTCCGCGAAGCGGCCCCGTCGGTAAAAACCCGGGCGGCGGCCGGCGCGCACCCGCGGCCATCCACAATCACGCGCATCAGCTTCTCGCCGCCGCCGTCCCGGCAGAGCAGCGAGGGATTGTCGGCCACGACGGTGCCCGCGCCGACCATCACCGCGTCAGCCCGGCGCCGCATCCGCTGCACTTCAGCGCGCGCCTCCTCGCCGGTGATCCACTGTGAACAGGCCCGCCGGTCCGCGATACGCCCGTCCATCGTCAGGGCGAGCTTCAGCGTCACAAACGGCAACCCTGTGGTGATGTGCTTGAAGAAAGGGACGACCAATTCCCTAGCCTCTTCCCCGCACACGCCGGCGACCACCTCGACGCCCCGCTCCGTCAACATCTCCAGCCCGCGCCCGCAATGGCAACCGTTCTCATCGCGGCAACCGACCACCACGCGCGCGATTTTCTCCCGCAGTATCCGCTCCGTGCACGGCGGCGTGCGCCCCTGCGTGCAACACGGCTCCAGCGTCACATAGAGCGTCGCGCCCGCCGCCGGCTCACGGCACGCGTCCAGCGCCTCGACCTCCGCATGGGCGCACCCGGCGCACCGGTGGCGCCCCTCGCCGAGTTTGCGCCCGTCCCGCACGACCACCGCGCCCACCGGCGGATTCGGGCGCGTGAGGCCTTCGCTCAGCCGGGCGAGTGCGATCGCCCGCCGCATCCACCTCGTGTCCTGTGCCTCTTGCGTCATGATGGGCCGCTATGTCCGTTTCAGCTCTTTGTTCAGCCGGTCGAGCACGCCGTTCACGAAACGGCCCGCGTCGGCGCTGCTGAAATACTTGGCGAGGTCAATCGCCTCGTTCAGCACGACCGCGGGCGGCACGTCGGTGCAGTAGATCATCTCGTAAAAGGCCAGGCGCAACACGTTACGCTCGACCGACCCCATGCGGTGCATCGGCCAGTTCTGCGTATAGGACTGGAGCTTGTCATCGATCTCGGTCAGGTGCCCGAGCACGCCGCGCACCAGGTTCTCGGTGAACAGCCGGATCTTCTGCGGCGCGACGCGGTCCTCCACCGGTTTGTAGGTCTCCTGCTCGACCGCGCCGTCCTGCTTTTCCGCCTCTTCCATCTGGCAGGTCCACTGCTGCCGCCAGAACTTCGGGATGGCCATGTCGGTGTCCAACCCCGGGTTCAAATCCGCCTGAAAAAGCATCTGAAGCGCCCATTCGCGCCCTTGTCTGCGAGTCGCCATGCGAGTAAATCCTTTATGCGGTTAGAGCGCCTTCAGCAGGGCCACGGTCTCGATCGCGGCCATCACCGCGTCCCATCCCTTGTTGCCCTGCTTCGTGCCCGAACGCTCGATCGCCTGCTCCAGGTTCTGCGCGCAGACGATGCCGTTCATGACCGGCACATGGGTGTCCAGCGCGATCTTCGAGAGCGCCCGGGCCACCGTGCCGTTGATCAGGTCGGCATGGGGCGTCGCGCCCTGAATCACCGCGCCCAGCGCGACCACGGCGTCCACCTTGCCGGACGCGGCCAGCTTCTGAGCCACCTGCGGCACCTCGTTCGCGCCCGGAACACGCACCAGCGTCAGGTCGGCATCCTTGCCGCCGTGCCGCACGAAACAGTCCGCCGCGCCCTTCACCAACTGCTCGGTGAAAAAGCTGTTGAACCGGCTCACCACCAGCGCCAGCTTCATCCCGGCCGCATCCAATTTGCCCACGATCTCTTTCATCCTGTTTCTCCTTCCGGGCGACATGCAGGTCACCCTCTCACATCAAATGGCCCATCTTCGCCTTCTTCGTTGCCAAATACCGCCGGTTGTAATCACCCGGCTCGAACACCATCGGTACGCGCTCGGCGATCTCGAGCCCATACCCCTGCAAACCCACCAGTTTCTTGGGGTTGTTCGTCATCAGCCTGATCCGCTTGAGCCCAAGGTCGGCCAGAATCTGCGCGCCCACGCCGTAATCGCGCAGGTCGGCCGGGAAACCCAACTTGAGGTTCGCGTCCACGGTGTCCAGCCCGCCCTCCTGCAGCTTGTAGGCGTGCAGCTTGTTGACCAAGCCGATCCCGCGCCCCTCCTGCCGCATGTAAAGAACCACCCCGCACCCTTCCTTCTCGACCATCCGCATCGCCGTGTGGAGCTGGCTGCCGCAGTCGCAGCGGGCGGAGCCGAACACGTCGCCCGTCAGGCACTCGCTGTGGACGCGCACGAGCGGCGCAGGGCATCCCGTCAGGTCGCCCTTGATCAGCGCAAGATGCTCCATCCCGTCCGGCGAGGAGGTGTAGAGGCGCAACTTGAAATGGCCGTACTGGGTCGGCAGGTCGACCTCCTCGACGTAATCGATCAGCCGTTCGCGCCGCCGACGGTACTGGATCAGGTCGGCGATGGACAACATCTTGAGGCCGTGTTTGACCGCGAAAGCGCGCAGGTCCGGCAGACGCGCCATCGTGCCGTCCGGCAGCATGATCTCGCAGATCACGCCCGCGGGCCTGAGCCCCGCCAGTTTGGCCAGATCCACGGCCGCCTCGGTGTGCCCCGCGCGCACCAGCACGCCGCCCTCGCGCGCCTCCAGCGGGAAGAGGTGCCCCGGGCTCACAAGCGACTGCGCGCCCGCCGCCTCATCAATCAGCACCTGCACGGTCCGCGCTCGGTCCGCCGCGCTGATGCCGGTCGAGACGCCGGACGCGGCGTCCACCGAGTAGGTGAAGGCGGTCGCAAACTTGTCGCCGCGGTTGCGGCTGGGCATGCGCTCCACGCCGAGCTGGCGCAGGCGCGCGCCGGTCATCGGCACGCACACCAGCCCACGCGCGTTCACCACCATGAAGTTAACCGCCTCGGGCGTCACTTTCTCCGCCGCGATAATCAGGTCGCCCTCGTTCTCGCGGTTCTCGTCGTCCGCCACAACCACCATCTGCCCCTGCCGGAACGCCTCCACGCACGCCTCGACAGGATCGAACACCGATTCCGTTTGCATACCCGTTTCCTAAAAACAAAAACCCCGGCCAAAGCGGAGCCGGGGCAATACAAAAACACGCGCAGCAGCCTCTTCTCTCATCCAGACTTTAACTGTCGGCCACGGAATTGAACCGTGTCAGTGGCACGCAGGAACAGCGGGCCAGTCGCGGGCTTTACCGCCGGTCAGGAATCCCCCGCTTCCGCGCAGGGTCACCTTGCCCCGAAGACGCTCATTTGCCGACAAGTGTAACCCTTTCGCCCCGCGTTGGCAAGCCGCGAAACCGGCGGGATGTTTAAATTTTGGGGCCTCATCGTCGTGGTTCCGGAAGCGGAAAATCGGATTCGGACACGCCCAATCGTCTCAAGGGTCAATTGGGTGGCATGCTTTGGGTGGTTTTGGTACAGTTGTGACAATCAAAACAAAAACGCAATCAACGCTGAGTTCGCGGCTTTACGGAGCAATAAATGGCTGAGGTTGAGAGAAAGCAGTCGGTTCAAGACATCCTCGCGGATATGCGCGGCTTGGACGGCCTTAAACGCCTGTTCTGGCAGGAGTTGAACTACGAGCGCGAGAACAAGCCGCTCAGCACGCGTCAGTGGCCGGAAAGCGCGAAGAGCACCCTTGCGGAAGATCCGGTCCTGTTCGCCAGCGGCGGCGAGGATAAAGCCTTCCACGTGGTGTATTGCAGGTTGGCCCCGGCCGAGTTGAAACGCGGGTGTCAGCGCCCCATCGTCGATTACCTGCTGCGCGATCATCCCTACGCCCTGTTCGTCTTCTCGGACAAGGACGAATCCGCTTGGCACTTCCTGAACGTCAAATACGACGAGCAGGCCGAGAAACGCCGCCTTGTGCGCAGGATTGCCGTACGCCCCGGCGACGGGCTTCGGACGGCGGCTGAACGCTTGGCGTTGCTGGACCTGCGAGGCATCAGCCCTGAGCTGTTCGGACTGTCGCCGCTGCTCATCCAGCAGTATCATGACGACGCGTTCGATGTCGAGAAGGTCACAAAGGACTTCTACCGTGAAATCGCCAATTGGTATTTCTGGGCGCGGGAGCAGGCGGTGTTTCCTAAGGACGCGCCGACGGACGCCGACGGCAAGCCCTCGCTGCCTCTGATCCGGCTGCTGACCCGGATGATCTTCTGTTGGTTCCTCAAGGAGAAGCGCAATCCGCAGACCGGTTTGGGGCTTCTGCCGGATGCGCTCTTCGAGCCGCGCCAAATCAGGGATCTGCTTAAAGACGCGTCACCCGAGTCTTGCAGTTACTACACGGCCATTCTCCAGAACCTGTTCTTCGCCACGCTCAGCACAGAAATGGACAAGCCGGGCTGTGAACCCTCGCGACGTTTCGTGACCGAGAATGACCGCGACGGCAGTGACGATCACATGGTTCCCCAATACTGGCGCAACGAGAAACAGCTTCGCGACCCCTTAGCCTTGGAAGCGGTGTTGCGTCAGATACCTTTCCTTAACGGCGGCCTGTTCGAGTGCCTGGACGAGCCGATACTCGACGATAAGGGGAAGAAGATCGGCGAAATCCGGATGGACGGCTTTTCCGTAAAGCCACACAAGCAGCCGCGACTGCCCAACAGACTGTTCTTCGGCACGCCGCAGGCGGTCGACCTGTCGAACGCCTACGGCGATTCGTCCCGCCAGTCCGAAACCGTACGGCCCCTGCTGGAGATTCTGAACCGTTATAACTTCACGCTGACGGAAAACACGCCGTTCGATCAGGAGGTCGCCCTCGACCCGGAACTGCTGGGCCACGTCTTCGAAAATCTGCTCGCCGCGTTCAACCCGGAGACCGGCATGGTCGCCCGCAAGGCCACCGGCTCGTTCTACACGCCGCGCGTCGTTGTGGACTGGATGGTCGATCAGGCGCTGCTGGTGTATCTGAAGGAGAGATTAGCCGCAAAGAACGCAGAGAGCGCAGAGAAAAGATTGAAGCGCTTGCTGTCATGGGACGAAGACGGACACGATTTCACGACAGACGAGGCCGATCGACTGATCGATGCCATCGACCGCCTGAAAGCCCTCGACCCGGCCTGCGGTTCCGGTGCGTTCCCTATGGGCATGCTCCAGAAACTCGCGCATGTTCTGAAAAAACTGGATCCGAAAAATCAGGGCTGGCGGCAACGGCAGGAAGCGGCGGCCGAAGCCATCGAGAGCGGTGTTGCCCGCGCAGAGGCGCTCAAAGCCATCCGCCGCGCGTTCGCGCGCGACAACGACGATTACGGGCGGAAGCTGTATCTAATTGAGAACTGCCTCTACGGCGTGGACATCCAGCCCATCGCGGTACAGATCGCCAAGCTCCGGTTCTTCATCTCGCTGGTCTGCGACCAGGCCATCGACCCCGCCGAAGAGAATTACGGCATCCTGCCGCTGCCGAACCTCGAAACCAAGGTCGTGGCGGCCAACACGCTGCTGGGCCTGCATCGCGGCCAACTCCTGCTCGGCTCCAACGAGGTCAAGCGGCTGGAGACCGAGTTGCAAAAGGTCCGTCATGACTACTTCACGGCGCGGAGCTACAAGCGCAAGAAGGCCCTGCGCAAGGAGGACAAGCGCCTTTGCAACGATCTTTCCAAGGCGCTGGAGTCCAGCGGCGAGTGTACGCCGTACGACTCCAAGCGGCTCGCCGGGTGGAACCCGTACGACACCAACGCGAGCGCGCCGTTCTTCGACCCCGGATGGATGTTCGGTCTCGCGTCGAGCGACCATGACGGCGTGTTTGACGTGGTGATCGGCAATCCCCCGTATGTCCGGCAGGAGGAGCTGAAAAACCAGACGGTGAAAGGCAGCGACGGGAAGGACAAGCCCCTCAAAGACGCGCTCAAGGGTCAATACGAGTGTTTCACCGGCACGGCCGACCTGTACGTCTACTTCTTCGAGCGCTCCTTCCAGCTCCTGCACGTCGGCGGCGTGCTGAGCTTCATAACCAGCAACAAGTACTTCCGAGCCGCTTACGGCGAGCGGCTGCGCGCCTATCTGGCGCATGCGACCCGGCCTCACGCCATTCTCGACTTCGGCGACGCGCCGGTGTTCACGGCCGTGGCGTATCCGTCCATCATCGTTACGCGCAAAACCCGCTCCGTGGCGCTCGGTCAGGTGCCGAAGAATGTGGAGGCCCAGGATTGGCAGTCCCGCGTAATGACCTGGACGCCCGGTCCGGACATCCGGGAATTCCCCGACATCTTTGA
>JAQVSS010000176.1 GCA_028700415.1 Kiritimatiellia bacterium | reverse complement strand
CGGGCTCGGACGACGAGACGGTTTTCCGCACGGACCTCGGGGGACTGCGCGACGGGAGTGCGGCCTCGTTTGATACCGATGCGCCGGGGTTGCTGGTGATCGGCGCGGCGGCGGCACGGCTGTGCCGCCGCGATACCGGCGCACTGCGCGGGTGCCGCGTGCTGATAACGTGCAGCGAAGCGCTTTTGGAAAAAGCGGCGTTGCGCGTGTTCGACTTCGGCGGGGTTCCGCTGCTGCGCCCGTTGATCCGGCTAACGCCCTGCGCGGAGGCCGGGGAGGCCGTCTCGCGGGTTGCCTCGTATGACTGGCTTGCGTTGACATCGCCCTCCGCCGTGCATTTCTTCATGACGATGATCCGCAAACAGGGGTGTGATTTGCGCGTGCTGCCCAAGCTCATGGCTTGCGGCCCGGGCAGCGCTGACGCTTTCAAGAGTTGCGGGCTCATCCCCGATCTGACGCCGCCGATGGACTACAGCGCAAAGGGGTTGACGGAGCTGTTGCGCGCGGTCGATTTTACTGGGAAGCGTGTGTTGCGGCTGCGCTCCGAAAAAGCCGGCCCGCTGTTGTCGGAGGTGCTGCGGCAGAAGGGCGCGGCGGTTGATGATGTGCAGCTTTATATCAATGAACCCGTGACGTATGAGAAACGGCCGGATTTCGACGCCGTTTTCTTCGCGAGTGCTTCGGCGGTTGAAGCCTTTATGGCGCAGTTTCCTGAAGCGGCGCTGAACGGCAAGACCGTGGTGACCATCGGCAAGCCCACATCGGATGCACTCGCCGCGTTTGGACGCGAGCCGAATGTCATCGCGTCCGACGCCACGGTGGATGGCGCGATTGAAGCGCTCGCGCGCCACATGGCACTCAAATAACCATTTACCCTAAAAAGAGCAGTTGAAGATTAGCCGCAAAGAGCGCAAAGAACACAGAGATGAGAGAAAATCAATAGGGTAAAGGCGTTGCGTGGATTTTTCTTTGCGGTCTATGAGTTCTTTGCGGCTATTACTGCTCGTTCACGTTTCCGAGCCGGATCAGCAGCACACCGTGTCCGGGTATTTCCGCCGTGAACCGGTCGCTGGCCATGCCCATGTCCTTTTGCCGCCACAGGTCACGCACGCGCTGTTTTCCGGTAAGGCGCAAGGTCTCAAACTCCAGCGTCACCGGGCGGGTCAGAAGACTGCGGTTGAAAAGGCCCGCTGCGATGCTGCCGTCTTCCATCTGCTTGGCCCAAATTTCCTGCGAATCGGTCCGTTGCACGCGCTCCGCCTGCCGCCCGAGGGGGTCCTGGTTGACCTCCAACACCTCGTCGTTGGTCAGCAGGTTGAGGGTAAAGGCGTCGAGCTGGGTCATGTCGCAGCCGATCAGTAGAGGCGCGCAGAGCAGACACCAGAGCGACATGTGGGTGTACTGTTCGTTCGGGGTGAGACGCGTGGGGTGGAGATCGCCCCAGCCGACCTTGCCGACGACCAGCATGTCGGGGTCGTTCCAGCTTCCGGGGCCGGCAAAGAGTTCGAGACCGTCCTGCGCGTCGGCGATTTTGCGCATGCTTTCCCACGTGTCGGTGATGTCGCCGGTGGTGCGCCAGCACTGTCCGCCGGCTTTGCAGCCCCATGTGGAAACGTTACCCATACCGTACTGGCAGAGGCTGTGGACGATGTCACGTTTTTGGGCACGGAGCGCTTCGGTCATGAGAAGGTAAGGACGCATCAGCTCCTTCAGCGTTCCTCCGCCGGAGACCTGCGAATAACTGCACCAGTCGTATTTCAGGTAATCGAATCCCCACCCGGCGTACGTTTGGGCGTCGAGCGCCTCATGTTGCCAACTGCCCACGCAGCCGCCGCAGGTGAGCGGGCCGGGCGAAGAGTAGATGCCGATCTTGAGGCCTTGGCCGTGAACATAGTCGGCTAAGGCTTTCATGTCCGGGAAGCGTTTGTTGGGCAGGATGCGTCCGGCCGCGTCACGTGCCTGTCCCATGAGGGTGGCATCGTTCCGCTCGCCGGGATTTGTTTGCCAGTAGTCGTCGATATTGATGTAGGACCAGCCGTGCCGGATCAGGCCGCTCTTTACCATGGCGTCTGCGGCTTCGCGGATCTTCCCGTCCGAGACTGCATGGGCGAAGCAGTTCCACGAGTTCCAGCCCATGGGGGGCGTGAGGGCGATCCGGTCGCCGAGTTCCAAACGCCAACCGCGTTCGGCTCTGCCCTTCGCGTTCTCGGCGATCAGGGTGACGTTGTAGGAGCCGGGGGTTTCGACCACACCGGTGATGAGGCCGGTGTCCGCATCGAGAGACAACCCTTTCGGAAGGTTTCTCGCCCGGTACGTGAGGGGCTCTTCACCGGTCGCGGGAATGGCGAAGAGCACGGGGCTTCCGGGGCGCGCACCGAAGATGCGCGCGCCGTTGATACGCGGCTCTTGGGGGGCGGGCGGTGTGAGGATGTCCATCTGTCCGGTGAGCGGCCGCGCCCACGGCTTCAGTGCGGCACCGTCCTTCACGACGAAAAAGGCGTCGCACCAATCCGCGTGGTCGAACGAATCGTTGTCTCCCGCGTCTGAGACATGGAGGATGACTTGACTGGCGCCGGTGAGATCGGCGTGTATCCGCTTTGGAGGCTGCCGCGCCCGGATGATTCCCGAATCCGCAACGGTTTTCTGATCGGCGTAGACGCGGAAGACGACCGAGCCTTTCCCTCGGATCAGCTCTTCGTCGTCGACACCCACATGGGCTTCGAAAGAAATCGCGTTGCCGCCTGTTTCAAGGGCGAACCAGCTTTCCGCATGGGTGCCGACACCGCGGGCAAACTTCTTCCGTCCCACTTTCAAAGGGTTGCCGCCCACTGCGGCATTGGCACGGGGTGTTTCCCAGCCACAGCTCATGCCGGAGAGATCCAGCTCGTCGAGCCAGATTTTCGTTTCCGCGAAAACGTGCGGCGTGGAGGAAACGGCGAACAGACAGAGCGCGACGCGGGAACATATCGGCATGCTTTTCATCATGGTTCTGATTATCCTCTTTCGATGCGTGCCTGGAAAGCCGTTTTTAAGCCCCATTTTTGCTTTCCGTGAAAGGGGTTTGACGCATGGCAAGAGTCTATGCGAAACTCTTATTCCGTAGTGCGCCACCCGCGGAGCGGGAACAAACGATAGGGGTAATGGCTTAAATTGAACGTTGAACGTTGAAAGTTGAGAGTTTTAACGCTCAACGCTGAACACCCAACGCTCAACTCTCAAGTTATGGACGAGGGGATGGAGAAAATGTTATGGCAGTGACAGTGAACGGGGTCGAGATTCCTGAGACAAAAATTTTGGAGGAGGTGGCGCTTCTTCGTCCCGAATATGCGTCCTATGTGCAGGGCAACGGCGGCGAGCCCGACGAAGGGCAATTGCGCGAGTGGACGGTTGAGAATCTGATCGAGGCTGAGCTGTTCCGTCAAGCCGCCCGAACGACGCAGCCCCTGCCATCCGATGAGCGTGTCCAGAAGTATCTGGATGAGAACGCGAAAGGGGCCGAGACACTTTCTCAGGAGGAACGGCTGGCTTTGGGGCGGGAAGCTTTGCAGCAGCGGCGGATGATCAAGGAAATCCGTAAAGGAGTGAAACAGCCCGGCGAGGATGCGATCCGTGCATATTATGATGCGAATCCTGAACTGTTTGTGGTTCCCGAAACGTTACGGCTGTCGCACCTTTGCCGGTTTGTGGATGCCGGGAACAAAGCGGATGCTTTTTTGGATCTGTTGCGCATAAAAGCGGAGATCGACGGGCATCGGGTCAATTGGGTGGAAGCCGTGGCCGCATATTCGGAATCTTTCCAGCGCGATCAGGGGATTTTCCCGCCGGTGTCACGCGATGATGTCCCGGCAGAAATCGGGGAAAAGCTTTTCGCGCTCAAGCCGGACGAGGTGAGCGATGTCATCGAACTTGAGGGCAGGAGTCTGCACCTGTTCCGGCTGCTGGTCCGGGAAGAACCCAAGGTGATTGAGTTCAAGGAGGCGAAGGAACATTTGTCCGACATCCTGTTCGAGCAGGCGTGTCAGGAGGCTCTCCACGCGTCGTTCGATGCGCTGAAAGAGGCTGCGGTTATTCAACGGGGGGCGTAGCCGCCGGTTCCCGCACGTAGCCGGCGGCCTCGATCAGGATGGGGGCGAGCAGGGGGCAGTCTGCGGCGCGGACGGAAATTCCCGCGCGGCGCGAGGAGTGCATGAGCGTCAGGCAATGGGCTGCGTGACGCGCCGCGTCTTTCGGGATTTCCATCCAGCTCAGTTTCTCATCGGGTGTCAGCTTGCTGATTGGGAACTCGGCGCCACGCCCATTGGCTTCAATGTGGATGACACCGTCTGCGACGGCACGCGGTATGAGGGTGCGCTGTTTCCCATTGTGGTCGAGAACGAGCGGTTTGCCGATCCGTGTTTTCAGATACTCCGCAACAAGGGCGTCGGGGTCAGGGATTTGGCTGACCAAGGTCTCCAGCGCTTTCTTTTCCTGAAAATCCTCGGGTGTCGCCTGAACGAGTTGCCGTGCTGTGGCGAGGTCGCCCTTTGCGAAAGCGCGCGCGAGGCTCGTTTTCAAAAGTGTGGGGATACCCGCAGGTGGGGGGGCAGGCGTTTCGGTGGGTGCGGGAGCGGACGCGGAGGGGACAAGGACGTTCGGCTGGACGGCTGGCTGGACGTCCGGACGGTTAAGCGTGTTGTTCGGCGTGCGGGTAGGCGGCGGGGCCGGCGGTGGAGGTTCGGGAGGCTCGTGCTCGTCCGGTAAAAGCCCGGTGGCTTCAGGCGGGTCCGGCAGCGGTGGGGCCGCATCGGTGAGTTGCGAAGATGACAGGGGTGATCCGGCGTATAGGGGGTCGGCCTGATAGATGGCCCGAAACCAAAAAACCAGTGCCAGCCATGCGGCAAGAATGCCCCAACAGACCCGCATGAAGGTGAGGTCCTCCCGCCGGATGTCATCCGCATGTTCGTCGATGAGACTCTTAGACTGGAAGGAGGCGATATCATCGTTCTTGGCTTTGCGTTTCAACCGGATACGGGGGGCTTTGTTATCCCCATTGCTGTGCGGAGCGTCCCCCTCCTGATCGGCGGCGAAATCGGCCGCAATGGTGCTGAGAGCTTCCTCGCCGGGGCGCACACACGAGGGAATTGAACCGTTGAGCAGATGACGGATATCGAGCAAGACGTCGTCCCAGTTCGCATACCGGTTGCCGGGATCCTTCATCATGAGCCGGTGAAGGAACCAGGAAAAGGCAACCGGGATGCTCCGCCGCACACGGTGGGGCGGGGGGATCTGTTGCTTGATGTGTGCGGCGAGGATCGATACGACATCCAGGTCTTCAAACGGCACGATGCCGGTGACCAGATGATACAGCACGATGCCCAGGGCGTACATGTCCGACTGCGTATTGAGCTCATGCGAGCCCAGCGCCTGTTCCGGGGAAAGAAAACAGGGGGTGCCGACAATCAGGCCGTCGTCCATCGCGGTGGCATTGACCTCCGGCCCCGCCTCGATCGCCAGGCTAAAGTCGGTGATTTTTGCGACGCCGCGCGGGTCGAGCCTGATCGTTGAACTTTTCAGGTTGCGGTGGACGATATGTGCGGACGCCCACAACTGATCGAGGCTCACGATCAGCGATGCGGCAATCCTGAGCGCGTGTTCAACGGGTAAAGGTTCCTGTCGGGTGACGCGCTCTTCCAACGTGGGACCTTCGACGTGTTCCATGACCACATAATGCAGGCCCTCTTCGCTGACAATGTCAAAAACCGCAGCGAGCGAATCGCTTTTGATGCGGGCGAACCTGCGGGCTAGCGCGAGGAAATGTTTAACCTCGGCAGGGTTGCCGCCCCCTTCTTCCTTTAAAATGCGGAGGACGACTGTCCGGTCGAGCGTCTCTTGAACCGCTTTCCAAACGACGGTCTTACTGGTTTCGTCCATCTGTTCAACCAGCCGGAAACCGTGTTGCTCTATCCGTTGTTTGTTCACGCGTGAAAGTAAAAATAACGTTGCGACAAAGAGGGGGAAAAACCGCATCACAATATCAGACAGGCGGTCTGTTTGAAAGCTAATCGTGAAAACGGGAATCCGCTGTTAGAGGCTCTCCGGCGCTCAATCGTTTACGGACGGGATACGAGCGGTCTTTGTTTTGGCGCGTGCTTTACTTTCTTGGGCCGCGAGGGTGAGCGGATCGGTTAATTCTCTGCTGTCAATTTTGTCCATCCCCGGCAACGCATTTAACCCATGTGCCTGTTTCTTTCTCAAAAGACGGTGGACAAACAACAGGCCGACGATAAGAAAGAGGATTCCCGTCAGAACTTTCCGGATCAGTTGTTCTCTCCCCTGTTTGACAGTTGACCGTTCCCGCAAAAGCTGAAGCTTGGTTTGGGAAGATGTTTCGGGATGCCGCGATATTTCTCCGCATTGTGTCGGTTTAGGGGCACCCATGTTTTCCGTCTGATCGAGTTTGGCTTCGTTGAGCTGTTCAGCAAGGTTTTCTCGGCACATCGTGACGATATTGGTCAAAAGGGCATTGTAATTTTTACGCACGTTATCGTTCAGCTTGAATGTTTTTCCAGTTCCCCTGCATACGGGACACGTTGCGGCCATTCGTTTCTGCCCTTTGCACATACGGCAGGTTTCTTGATGCCCGCACGCTTCACAAGGCACAAAGCCATCTCCCGCCGCTGTTCTCCCGGCCCCATTGCACACCTTGCATTTGCCGGGGCCCATGCACGAGGGACACGGCATGTCCTTCTTGCATGCACCAAGGCAGCCGTCACAGGTGGCGGTATAGTCGCCTTCTGTTATTGTGAGCAAAGGGGGAAGGTCAGGGTAGGCGGTCTTCTGTATCTGGGCAACGCGGGTGAAAGCGTTGGTGTTGCCCTGCAACAAACAAGATAATCCGAACGCCGCCATAGCACAGCTTCGTAAGGCGGGGTTGTTAGTTGCGGACCGAGCAACATCCGCGAGAATCTGCAGGTCCGGCACGCTCAACGGCGTGTGCTGTAGCGTTCCGCATGCCTTTTGCAGGCGAGCCTCGAGGGAATCCTGTGCCGCGACGCCATGAAATGCGGCACTTTCATTGACTTGCGAAGGATTCAGTAATGAGGCGGTTGAATTTGTACTGTTGAAAACCATATCCCCATGTGCTGCCGATAATATGTTGTTGCCGACTTCTCGGCTTCTCAGTAAAAGAAGACCCTGCGCGTTGGCGAGAATGTGCGTGATACGCCTAAGTCTCATGGTCTCGGCGATTGCCGTTATCGTGCCTCTTACGGTGCTTTGAAACACGTCCGGATACGCCGCGAAATTTATGTCCGTGACATGGCCACTGCATGTCGGGCACTTTATCGTACATTTTCCGGTCGCTTGGCATTTTGGACAGTTTTGGCGTACAGGAGTTTCTGAGCCAAGCCTTTTCGAGGGTTGACGGGTACCACCCAGTGAAGCGTTCAAAGGAAAAGAAGACTTTGATGCGGGTACCGATACAGTGCCCTGCCCTTTACAAGCAGGGCATATTTCTTCAATTTTCCCATTCTTACATTTTGTACATATTCTGATGACCTGATCTTTGCATGGCAAATTCGGCAAAGAACTTAGCCCCGTTCGTTGTTGTAACCGGTCGAGTTCACCAACGCCTTGAGATACGTTCCCATTCTTTATAATGCCTAACGCCAGCACTTGAATGACCCCATAACATGCGTCGTATTGTTTGCGCTGAACGGATTGACACCATTTCTCCGGGCGTGCGCCACTTGGTTCGGTCCATAGAATATTAGCGACTTTCGCCGTGGCCCAGAAACGTTGAAAAAGCGGAAGAGAATCCGGTTGCCTTTCGAGCTGGATTAACGCCTCCTGAACTTGCTGCCAGATGGCGTAATCATCCCAGCGCCGAAAAGGTATGACCAGAAATACGGATACGACAACAACCGCGAGAATGGTCAAACGGCCAAGCCGCTTGATCGCTGCAACAAACCGTTCCAGCGCCGACGGAGGTTTCGGCTGAGCATAACGGGTATGAAGCCAGTCCCTCGATGCACTCGAACTGGGTGGCTGCTCCTTGAGTCTGAGTTTGGGTTTTTCCACGGCTGATTTTCCTGTCCTACACTTTAATCAACTCCTGATTCAATCCGCTTACGAAGTTGACCATTCATACTCATTCCCCATCCTTTTATGATGTCATCAATTGTCGGCCGCTGCCGCTGGTCAGGCGGTAGAACAAGCAACAACCGCTGGTAAAGATCATCCGCATGACGGTAATCGCGGTCTTGATGAAACATCCGAATAGCTATAATCAGATATTGAATATACACATTTTGTAATGTTTGTGAAGGATATTCTTTATACGTTTCTGCAAGATAATCGGCGGTGGTGAGGGCGAGGTTTAGGTTACTGGCGGTCTGCCACCGCGTTTGGGCGAGGTCGCCCGTGAAACGGCCTTTGAGGACGCTGAGAATGAGCGGCTGGTAGACGCCGCGG
This sequence comes from Kiritimatiellia bacterium, assembly GCA_028700415.1. GTDB lineage: Bacteria > Verrucomicrobiota > Kiritimatiellia > RFP12 > UBA1067 > JALHET01. The sequence continues at coordinate 62 of JAQVSS010000176.1, read as the reverse complement.
CGACACATGAGGCGCTCGGGGCCTGTGGCAAACTCCAGCCCTTGGCTAGCCCAATAAACGGC
>JAQVSS010000175.1 GCA_028700415.1 Kiritimatiellia bacterium | reverse complement strand
GCGGGCGAGGGGAAGACGGCGGCGGAAAAGCGGACGGCGGGATTGATGGCGCGGACGGCGTCACGGGCTTCACGCACGAAGGCGGTGAGCGTGTCGCGGCGGAACTTCTGGAAGGCGGCGGCGTGGGGGCCGCCGGACAGGACGGCGGAAGGCCAGGCGGCGACGGGGGCGCCGAGGCGGGACTCGAAGGCTTTGCGGGTTGCGGGGGCGTAGCAGCCGGTCTCTTCGGGATAGCGCGCATAGTCGAGGTGGATGCCGTCCACGCCGCGTTGGGCGAGGTCGCGCAGGCCGTTGATGATGAGGGCGCGGTTCGCGGGGATGGAGGGGCAGAGCCAGGGGAGAACGTTGCCCGCGGCGTCGCGCATGAGGCGGCCTTCACTCGTGAGTGCGGCGCGTTGGGCGGGGGCGGCGCCCTCGAGGGTCCAGCAGGTGACCCAGGCGTGGATGGCGACCTTGTGTTTCCGGCCTGCGGTCAGGGCGTCGGCGAGGGGGTCTGAGCGGCCGGCGCGGGGGCGGTCGGATTCGGCGAGTTTGCCGCCGGTGCGGTAGTGGGCGGTGCCGGCACTCTGCCAATGGGCGAAAAGGGTGTTGATGCCGTGGGCGGAGAGTGTTTTCAGGAGTCCGTCCCAACCTTGGGGGTGGCGGGCGTAGCCGCTCGATTCCCAGACGCCGCGGATTTCGGATCCGGGGAGGGGGGAGGTTACAGGTTTCAGGTTACAGGTTACAGGTTGCGGGGTAATGGTCACGGGTTGGGATGAGGGGGAGAGGGATTTGACGAGGGCTTGAAGAAGGGCGGCGGCGGACGGGTAAGCGAGTGGGGGGACATGTGCGAACCAGGCGCAGCGGTCCGTGAGGACGCAGGCGGGGAGGTCGGTTGCGCGGCCGGTGGCGTCGGTCCAGACCGCGACGGTGCGGGCGTGGTGCTCGGCTGCCGGGAAAGGGGGGAGGAGGTTGTTGGTGAGGTGGGGGACGCGTGCCGCGGCGTCCGGGAGCCGGGGGATGAGGGAAGACCAGTCGAGGCCGGGATCGGTGCCCTGCCAGGCGCCGGGGCGAACGCCGAGAAGGGCACCGAGGGGTTGCGAAGCGTTGTAGAAGAGGATCAGTTTTCCGCCGTGTTTGACGAACCGTTCGAGACGGGCGAACTGGCGTTCAGGAAGGGTCGGGGCATAGGGCAGGAGCAGGAGGGTGTAAGGGCCGAGATCGTCCAAGGTGTCGCCGGTGACGGCGAAAGGGATGTCGGCTTTGGCGAGGAGCCGGGCGCAGCGGTCTGCGAGGCTGGCGGCGAAAGCGGTTTCGCCGGGGGCGGTGAGGTCGGTGGCGCGGACGATGGCGATGGTGTCGGAACGGGCGGAAAGCCCGAAAAGGGCGATGGCGGTGGTTCCCGGCGTGTTCTTCCAGGCCGAGAGGCGGAGGCTGCGGGATTTGTGCCAGGCGCCGGGGTTGCCTTCCGGGGTGAAGAGGCCGCGGGGGAGGCAGAGGCGGCGGCGGGTGGAAAAGGCGGAAAGCGGGGTGGGGAAGGCGTGCCAGCCATCGCCGGACTGGAGGTGGAGGGAAAGGCCGCGCACGGGGGCGGGGTTGGTGCAGGCGAGATCGATTTCGAGGGAGGTGCTGCGTGCCGGTAGGCGTATGGGGAGGGGGATGTCCCAATAGACGCGGTCCCCGGTGTCCGTGAAGGTGACGGGGAGCAAGATCCGGTCGGGGAGGGTTTGCGGGGAGCGGGTCTGTCCGCCGGGAATGATGTGGGCGGCGGGCGGGAAGGGGGGGAGGATCGAGACGGGCTGGCCGGACGGGAAGGCGGGTGCCGCGGCGCATGCGGTGAAGACGGCGAGTGTGAGGAAAGAGGGGAAGAGGTGCGTGTGCGGGCGGCTCATCCGCTTATTCCCATTCGTAGGTGGTGTCGTTCTTGGGCGAGGTGACCGTGGCTTCGAAGTCTTTCAGGGGGTTAAACTGGCGGAAGGCAGAGACGGAGGGGTCTTCCGGTTTCGGCAGGGAGGGGTAGAACGGCGCGGCCTGTGTTTGCGGGAGCCCGCCGGCACTCAGGGGAAGTTTGTCCACCGGCACCTGCCGGAAAGGGTCGGCAAGTTTGATGGGCAGGTCGTCGCGTGTGGACGGGGGGGGCGCCGTGGGGTTCAGGGCCGTGTGGGCAGGCGGTTGGCGTTTGTGGAAAATGCTTTTGTAGAAAGCGACGATGAGGAAAAAAACGCCGAGTGCTGCGGCGATGAGGGTGACTTGGGAGAGCGGAAGATCGGTCATACAGTTTACTCCTTGCGGGATCACATTTCGGTCGTCGCGTCGAGGGGTGAATCCGCATCCGTGTTGATAAAGGAGTCGAGGCCGGTGTCTTTGGCTGCCTGGAGGACGATCTCTTTCGTGACGTGGGGAGCCTGTGACGCGAAACCGAGCATGAGGGCGGTGTCGCAGATGTTGTTGATGCTGCGGGGAATGCCTTTCGAATAGTAATACACGGTGTCCAGCGCGTCTTTCGCGAAGGACCAGATGTCCCCGCCGACGGCGCGCATGTGGTGCTGGATATACTCGGTGGTCTGCTGTTCGGAGAGCGGGGTGAGGCGCCAGTCGAGCTGGATGCGTCGGCGGAGGGACTCCTGGTTCTGGAGGCTGGCGCGCAGGTCATCTGTGCCGGCGAGGATGATGGTAAAGAGCGGGCTTTCGTTGTGCGTGGCGGTGGCGGGGATGCGGAGATTGCAGAGATAATGGGCGAGGTAGAAACCGTCGCCGGTGGCGAGATGGTGGGCTTCGTCGATGAGAAGGAGCGAGCGGGAGAGGCTGCGGGTGTGGCTCTGGCAATAGGCCTGGAGGGACATGAGCGCCTCGGGGAGGGTCGCGGCGGCGTCGGGAAGATTGAGGCAGCGCAGGATATGGCGGGCCATGGGCAGGCTGCCGTTCGGGATGGCATCGATCTTGATGACCGGGAGTTTGGCTTTGGCGGCGCGGCGGTGGAGGTATTCGAGGGTCATGGTTTTGCCGACGCCATAGGCACCCGTGAGCATCCCCGCGATACGCTCCTGGTCGATGAGGTAGTAGAGCCGGGCGATACCTTCCTGATGTTGCTCGGTCATGTAGATGAGCTTGTCGCTGACGACGTTGAGGAAGGGCGATTCGTTCAGGTTCCAATAGGCGGTATACATAGCGTTGTCCTATCCCCTTTCATTCGGGGAATTTGATAACGGACGAAAAGTTGATCCGCTTGCGGGAATGGGGATCGGCGGGCACGGCCGTGGCAGGCGTGGTGTCCGTGTGCGGATCAGCCGGGGGCGCGGGGTTTGCGTGCGGGAGGGGGGGGTGGGCAGGAGCCTCGGGCCGCAGGGCTGCCGCGCTGGCCTCCTCTTCGGTGATGATTCCCTTTCCGGGGAAGATGACGAACGGGAAAGGCTTGGAAAGGTTTCTGATCTCGCCCAGATATTTTGTGACGCGCAAGACGCGGTTCTCGCCGGCGGAATGGTCGAGGTTGATCACGACGGGGCAGAGGTCTTCGAGCCGGCCCTTCAGGGTAAAGGCGGGATTGGACACGGGTTTGGGCAGGGTAAGCAGGGAGGTGACGCCGAGGCGTTCGAGCGCGTGGATGAACGAGTAAACGTGTTCGCCGATGCGGGAGACGGGCTGGATGGCGACCCACGGCAGCACGGTGTCGAAAACGAGGCGGCGGATGGATTGCGCCTCGATGGTTTCCTGGAGCTCCATAAAGGACTGGGGCGGGAGCATCACATTGGCGCTGGCGTTGCTTTCGGGGATGAACGCGGCGTATTCGAGAATGGTGAGCTGGCCGGAACTGGCCGCCTCGGCGAAGGGAAGCCCGATGCTTTCCGCGATGATGATGGTATCGTGGGCGCGGTACGGGGAAAGCAAAAGCGCCTTGTCGCCGTCCTGCAGCGCCTGGTTCAGGAAATGATAGGAGAGGATCGACTTGCCGCTGCCGTTCCGGCCGGAACACAGCGTCTGCCGTCCCCGGTATACACCGCCGAAACAGGTGTCGAAAAAGGGGATACCCAATTTTGTTTTGTCGACGATCACAGCGTCCTCTTTCTGCCCGCCACGGTCAGGATCATTTGTCGAAAACGGTCTTCAAAATGTTTTTAATGAACGCCAGTTCAAAAGGTTTGCTCAAAAAGGCCAAGACACCGTTTGCGGTGGCGCACTCCGAAAGCTCATTGGAAGGGGCGCCGGAAATCAGCACGACCGGCCGCCCCGCCGCCTTGGCGCAGAGCTGGCGGATCCATTCGTGCGGTTCCGGTGTGTCGGGGAGGCGGATGTCCGCGATAATCAGTTGGATCTCCTCGCTGTCGAGTTTTGCGAACGTTTCCGCGGCGTTTAACGTGGTCACCGCCTGATGCCCCAGACGGACGATGAGTTTCGCCAGATAAGCCCCGATTGCGGGTTCATCGTCAACAATCAGCACATTGCCCATAGGAAGATCCTTTTTTGGGAAAGGCCCCGCCCTTGGCAGTAGATCCGGGGTCGCGGGCGCACGTTTTCTTTCTTGTTTGTATCTTATTATGGCGAATTTCGGCATTGCGGTCAAAGCCAAAAAAAGATAAACTTTTTGTCAACGTACAGGTTTTTTACCCCTTGGATTATGCAGACTTATTTTTCACATGAACATGACGAGGATTCGTCTGTAATACGGGGAAGACGGTGCCGGTGCCGGGACTGCGGGCTGTCGGTTCACGTGATTGAGACGCCCGCGCCGACGGTGTGTCCGTATTGCCAGAAACTCCTGGGGCATGAGGCCACGGCGCTGCCTGTTGCGGTCGAGGCGCCCGTCCCGACCGGGGCGGAGGTCCGCCACCGTTTGTCGAAACTGTATTCGCGGCCTCCGAAGCTGTTGGTTTTGGGGATCGGGTTTGTTTCGATGTTCCTGTTGGGGTGGGCGGTTTTCCTGCAGTTGCGCAGCGTGGAGAACTATTGGTACCAGCCTGTGGTGAGCATCTATTCGCTCCTTGCCGGAATTTTTGTGGTGTCGCGCTTCATCATCGCGGCCTTCTATGTGCCGCCGAAAGACGTGGGGTTTGAGCCGTCTGTGACTGTGCTGGTCCCGTGCATGAACGAGGGAGGGGTGATCCGCCAGACGATCGAGCGCATCTTTTCGGCGGGTTATTCCCTCGACAAGCTGGAGGTGGTGTGCGTGAACGACGGGTCGACGGACAACACGCTGGCCGAGATGTTGGCCGCTCAGACCCGGCACCCGCGGATGGTGATCGTGGATTTTGAGAAGAACAGGGGGTTGTGTCACGCGTGGGGCGTCGCGACCCTCATCGCGCGGGGCGAGTTCATGTGCGTCGTGGACTCCGACACGTTCATTTTTCCAAACTCGTTGCGGAAACTGGTTCAGGGGTTTGTGGATCCGACCGTGGGGGGGATTTCCGGGCATTGCGATGTGGAGAACGCGGATGTCAACATGCTGACGCGCATGCAGGACGTGCGGTACTATTTCTCCTACAAAATCATGAAGGCGGCGGAGAGCGTGTTCGGGACGGTGAGCTGCCTGCCGGGCTGTTTCTCGGCGTATCGCCGCGTCTGCGTACTGCATGTTTTGGGGAATTGGCTCAACGCGACCGTGATGGGTCAGTACGGCAATTTCGCGGACGACCGGTCTCTCACCAACAAGATCCTGAAGGACTATAAGATCCTGTACGATGACGAGGCTTTGGCGACGACGATCGCGCCGGAAAGCTGGAAGCAGTACACGCGGCAGCAGGCGCGCTGGATGCGTTCGTATTTGCGCGAGATCGTGAAGACGGGCCGGTTCATGTGGCGGAAGCATCCGGTGCCGTCCCTTTCCTGGTACGCGATGATGTGGATGCCGATTTTCGAGCCGGTCGTGATGGTGCAGGCGCTGGTGATCGGGCCGCTCCTCGCGGGGCACGTCACCGCTTCCTACATGATCGGCGTTCTCGCAATTACGGCGGTGTGGTCGCTGCACTTTTGGGCGTCCACAGGCCGGCGCTGGTGGTGGGCCGGGTTGGTCTTCACGCTGACCTACATCGGTTTCTACAGCTGGCAGATCTACTGGGCGCTGCTGACCTTGCGCGGTAAAAAGTGGGGAACTCGCGGATGAACACACCTGAAAAAGAAGACAGAGGGAAAGGGGCTCCCGCCGGGATCGGCGGGCCTGGCCAGCCGGCGGTGGTGGAGCCCGAGGAACAGGCGTGGGAGCGCCCTGTCGCCATGGCCAAAGACCGCAACGTGCGGGCGTGGCTGATCTTTCTCGGCTTGATCTGTTTTGGGGTCGCGCTCTGGACGCCCCTGCGCGCCTGGTACTACCGGTATGGTTACTCGAAGACCGAAGCGGCGGTGGTGCGTGACGCCGACACGTTCGTGACCCTGGCCTATTACGGCGTGAACAGTGAGGCTGTGGCGGGGTCGCAAGACATTAGCAAGGAGGCGTTCGCCGGGCACCTCCGTTTGTTGAAAGAGCGCGGGTACACGCCGATCGGGCTGGAGGACGTGCGGGCGTTCTACAAAGAAGGCAAGCTGCTGCCGCGCAAAGCGGTCCTGATGACCTTTGAGCAGTCGCGCAAGAGCACCTATTTCGAAATCCGCGACCTGCTGCACATGTACAAGTGGAAAGCGGTGATGGGTGTGGTCACGGACCCGATTCACAAGAAGGACGCCCAAGTGTTGCTGTGGCCGTATTTGCGCGACATGTTGACGATGGGCTCTTGGGAGCTGGCCGCCCAGTCGGAAAAGGGCTTCTCCTTCATCGAGACGAGTCCCGCCGGCAGGACCGGTCCCTTTTTCGCGATGCCCCAATGGCTGGCGACCCAGAACCGGTATGAGTTGCCCGAGGAGTTCAACGCGCGGATCGGGGCGGATCACGAGCGCGTGCTGGACGAGTTCCAGCGGGAGACGGGAAACAAACCGGCCGCGTTTTTCTTCCCGTATGGGGATTACGGCCAATATGAGGAACGGGCGAACGTGGTTCGCATCACCAACCTTCAACAGGTGGGCAAGCATTACGAACTCGGTTTCATCCTTGGGCAGCTGGCGCTCAACACGCGCGCGAGCGACCCGCGGAGGCTGAACCGGCTCTTGGTGAACCCGGCCTGGACGCCGGAGATGTTTATCAACAAGCTGGAGACGTTCTGGCCGCTCGACATGCTGCGGGAGGCCTACAACAACCGGTTCAGCGTAAACCGGTGGATTGGGGAGTGGGGGAACATGTCCGTGCGGGACGAAGAGCTGGTCCTGCGCGCGATCCCTCCGGAAAATCCGGTGATGACGTTGCGGCAAGCCCCGTTGTCGTCCACGACCGGGGCCAAGGCTTGGCTGGCGGGCAGCGACACGTTCGAGGACGGGTATCTCTCGATCCGTTTTCAGCACAAGAGGGGGCGGTTCGGCGCCTATCTGCGCTCGACGCCGATCGGCGGGCACATCTATTTCAGCTTGGACGACGCGGGCAAGGTTACGATCCGGCAGAAACTGCCCGACGTGGACGAACTGATCCTGGCCTCGGATGCGCTGGAAGGCGAGAACGAGGCGAACCATGAGCTGCTGATTTGCCTGCGCGGCAACCTGCTGTTCGCGCGGCTTGACGGGAGGACGTTGTTCGGCGGCCGGGTGTTGCTGCGCGGCGAAAGCTCTCCGGGACTGATTGCGGCGGGCGTCTGGGATCCGGTTCCGGGGGTTGCCGAGGCGATGGTCGTTGAGACGCGGCTGGTCGGCCGCCGCGACGCGCTGGTCACCTGGAAGCCGGACATCGCGCGCGACGTGGGCTATCTGACCAAATGGCTGAATGAACACGGCTACCAGTTCACCGTGCTCGCGCCGCCGTGGCTGGACATTTTCGAAAACGCGCCGATCACCTTCCCGCTCTGGGACAAAAAGGCGCTGAGCCTGCTGGCCCAGACAAACAACCTGCGCATCATGCCGCATGTGCAGGTCAGGGACCCGGCGCTCCTGTTGAAGGTGTCGGCCGAGGAGGTTGTGGCGCGTGCCCAAGAGCATGACGTCCAGGGCCTGTATGTGGACACGTCGTCTTGCACACACGAGCAGATCACGCCGCTTGTGACGTGGCTGATCAAACTCAACGAGGCCTTGCGTGAAAAGCACATGCAGTTGGCTTTGAAGTTGCCGCTTTCGATTGAAACGCTGCCCTCGGCGGGCAATATCCTGAAGCTGTTGCCCGGGGTGCAGTTGGCCGGAGACTTCAAGCATCCGCCCTTCGATCTGAAACTGTCCGATGTGTTGGGGGTCACGCAGGTGATGCCGCCTGCCGGCGACGAGACCCTGACCTTGTACTACCAGCTTTCCAACATGCTTTCGGTTTACAACGACATCTCGCCTGAAGCCAGGTATGAAGAGTTGCGCCAGAAGGGTTTTGACGCGTTTACAGCGGGCGAGTATAAGAAGGCGGTCGAGGCTTGGGAGGCGTGGTTCAAACAGGATTCCCGAAGTGCGGTGGCGATGTCGCTGATCGGCGATGCCTGGCTGCGGCTGAACGAGCCTGAGAAGGCGCTGGAGGCCTTTTCGCAAAGCCTGGACATCAATCCCTGACAAATGAATCTTGCGAACCG
>JAQVSS010000013.1 GCA_028700415.1 Kiritimatiellia bacterium | reverse complement strand
TAATAGCAGTCGGCAATTGAACCGTCCCATATTGCCGTTCTCCCAATAGAGCCGCCTTCGCAGACAAGCAAGTCATCCTTTACAAGAGCCAAGCGGTTTATTTCCTGTTCGGTGAAATGCATCGCGTCGAGCTCAGAAACGTCGAGACGTCCCCAGAAGACATTTTTTGTCCGAAGAAATGGACGTTGATTCTCGCCAGCGCGTTTGGATTTTGAAACTTGCTTGCCTTGTTGAACAGAAAAGACCGAATCGAAGCGACGAACAGGCCAGCTTTCTGGCATCATCCCTATCTCGGTTGGAACATATCGAGCATGACCGGAAGGCCTAACGGTTAACGGGGTTTCAAACCCGCCATTCAACGGACTGGAAAGTCCGTTCTCCGTTGTTTTTCTCCGCGTCTCCGCATGAGCCTCTTTTCTCTCTCTTCTTTCACCCATACTGCGCCTCCTGTTCCCGGACAGCGAGGTCGCGTTCGCGCTCGATTTCGCGGCGCAGTTCATCCTCTGTCGGCAGCACCAGCCGGTACTGGGAGGCGAAGAGTTGCTTGCTCTCGCTCAGCACCGAGTACTTGACCACGGTCGCGTCTTTGCCGGTGCAGAGGATCAGGCCGATCGGCGGATTGTCTCCCGGATTCTTGCGCTGATCCTCATATAGCCGCACGTACATGTCCATCTGTCCGATGTCCTGATGCGTGAGCTCGCCGGTTTTGAGGTCGATCAGCACGAAACACTTGAGAAGGTAGTTGTAGAACACGAGATCGATGAAGAAGTCCTTGGTCTCCGTAGAGATGCGCTGCTGCCGCGCCACGAACGCGAAGCCCTTGCCCAACTCCAGCAGGAACGCCTGCAGCTTGACGATGATCGACTGCTCCAATTCGGACTCGCGGAACGGGTGCGCGTCGGGAATACCCAGGAATTCGAGCACGTACGGGTCTTTGATGAAATCTTCGGGTGCCGCGGCGACCTCAGCCGTCTTTTGCTTCGCCTCTTTCTCGACTGGCGCGCGCTTGCCACGGCTCATCAGCAGCCTCTCGTAATAGAGCGAGCCGATCTGCCGCTCAAGGGCGCGAACCGACCAATTCTGTTCGGATGCCTCCTGAAGATACCAGGCGCGGGCATCCGCCTTTTCTAATCGCAAAACCGCCTTGAAATGTGACCACGACAAAAGGTGCCACGCTGTAGCACCTTTTGGAAACAAGACATAGAATTGCCGCATCCGCTTCAGATTCGTCACATCGAAACCGTGCCCCAGTTCCTCCCTGAGTTTGGCCGAAAGCCGTTCGATGAGAAACTCGCCGTAGGCGGCACGCTTTTTGCCGGACTGCTCCTCTTCTACAATCTTCCTGCCCACATTCCAATACGCCTCCACCATCAAAAAATTCGCGGCGCGATGAGCCTGAGCCCGAGCCGTTCTCAAAATCTCGGCAACTTCGCGGTAGAATCCCTGGCGCACGGGATCTTTGACAACGATCTTGTCGTAAAGCTTCCGCGACGGGCTGGAAAGTCCGTTCTCCTTTGGCTTCGCGCCGCTCTTGTTCTGTTTCCGTTCAGCCATACCGCTCATTCCACCGGCAATCAAAACGTCATCCGATCCTGTAAATCCTGTTCATCCTGTCAAAAAAGCCTCTTCGCGTTTTCGCGCCTCCGCGTGAGACTCTCTACCACTCACGCACCCAAGAACTTCTCCAGAATCTTCCTCAGTGCCTTGTCGGTCGCCCGCGCCTCGGCCTCCAGCGCGTCCAGCTCTTCCACGATCTCCTCCAGCGGCCGGTATTCCTCGCCCGCGCCAGTGTGGATGTAGCGGCTGGGCGAGATGTTGTAGTCGTTCTTGGCGATCTCTTCGCGGGTGACGATGCGGCTGTATTTCTCAACCTCGTGCCACGTGCCGAAGGTCTCCGCGATGCGCCGCACCGCCTCGGCGGGGATGTAGTTTTTGGGGTCGCCCTTGGCGAACTCGGCTGAGGCGTTCAACAGGAAGATGTTTCCCCGGTGCGGATTGGCCTTGTTCAGAAAAAGGATGATGCCCGGCGCGGTGGTGTTGTAGAAGAGGTTTTCGGGCAGATAGATCACGCCCTCGATCAGGTCATGATCGACGAACCAGCGCCGCACCTCTTTCTCCTTGTTGGTGTTGGCGTTGCCGGAGCCGCGCGAGGCCGCGCCGGTGTCGAGCACTACGGCCGCGCGTCCGGTTTCGTTGAGACTGGCGAGAATGTGCTGCACCCAGCCCCAGTCGGCCTTGTTGCCCGGAAAGCCCGCGCCCTTGGGAAAGCGTCCCAGTTCATCGGCGTCGTAGTCCTTCTCGGCGAACTCGGTCTGGTTCCACATGGGGTTGGCCACCACGCGGTCGAAAGTCTGGAGCCGGTTGCCCTTGCGGAACTTGGGGTGCCGGAAGGTGTCGCCGATTTCGATCAGGCCTTCCATGTCGTGAATAATCATGTTCATGTTGGCCATGGCCCATGTGGTCGGTTCGGACTCCTGGCCATAGAGTTTGAGCGGCGCGGGCTTGCGGCCTTTGGCGGATGCGCCCACCGGGTAGCGCTTCTCCTCCATGAACAGTTCGCACTTGATGAGCAGACCCGCCGAACCGCAGGTGGGGTCGTAGCAGGTCATGCCCGGCTCGGGGTCCATGATCCGCGCCATGATCTCGCCCACCTCTGCGGGCGTGTAGAACTCGCCCGCGCTCTGGCCGCCGCCTTCGGCGAACTTGCGGATGAGGTATTCGTAGCTGCGTCCGATGATGTCGGCCTCCACATCGTCCAGCCCGAGCCGCTTTTCGCTGACGCGCTCGATGAGGTTGGAAAGCCGGGTGTCGTCGAGATCGCGCACGCCGTGGGTCGTGGCGTTGAAGTCCACGCGGTCGATGATGCCCTTGAGCAGAGCGTTCTCGTCCGCGATGGCGCGGAGATGGGAAGTGAGGCCTTCACCGATCTTATCCGAGAGCTTGCGGATGACCGACCACACGGCGTCCTCGGGGTCGGCGGGCTGCAGCGGCACGTAGAAGCGGACCAGCTTTTTGTCATGCCGGACCAGTTTGAAAGCCTTGGCGCGGGAACCGACCTCCTTGGCGATGCGGTTCAGCTCGTCATCGTAGACATCACACAGCCGCTTGGTGAAGATCAGCGGCAGAATGAAATCCTTGAATTTTGCGGCGTCCTTGGCCCCGCGGATGGAACAGGCGGCATCCCAGATCCAGTTTTCCAGCGATTTGACAGGTTCAGCTTTACTCATCGACAATATCCATTTTCAAGATCTCACACGATCATTTAAAAAGAATAGACTGAACCGCAAAGCGTGTCAAAGGTATATCATTGGAGATTCCCTGTTTGGGAAAACATTCGGTGGAGAAGCCGATCACGATCGGTTATCTTCATGTATTCCAATTGACTTGAACGCCGGACGGCGTGGGAGGTGCGGATGAGGAAGTTTGAGACCAGGCGGTTGCCGGCTGAGCGGGATGTCGCTGCGCCGGACGGGTCGGATGTGCGGCTGCTGCTCGGGCTGGGAGGGGGCGGCATGGCGCATTTCGAACTCGCGCCGGGGCGGACGTCGGTGGCGGTCACGCACCGGACGGTGGAAGAGATCTGGTACTTTGTTGCGGGGCGGGGCGAGATGTGGCGCAGGCAGGGCGAATGCGAGGAGACGGTGCCGGTCGAGCCGGGCGTGTGCCTGACGATCCCGCTGGGCACGCGGTTCCAGTTCCGGTCGTTCGGCCCGGCCCCGCTTGCGGCGGTCGGCGTGACGATGCCCCCGTGGCCCGGCGAGGGCGAGGCGGTGGCGGTGGACGGCAAGTGGCCGCCGAATGTCCCCTGAGGAGGGACGGTTTCCGCGCGTCCGAAACTTTTCTAAAATCGCGCTTGCACACACGTCACCGTCTGTGATATTTTGACACTCCATTTATCGCAATTGGGAAGGAACCGAATCCGATGCCGACGATCAACCAGTTAGTGCGCAAGGGGCGTACCCCGCTGCGCAAGAAGAGCAAGTCGCCCGCGCTAAAGGCGTGTCCGCAACGCCGCGGGGTCTGTCTCGTTGTGAAGACGCAGACGCCCAAGAAGCCGAACTCGGCGTTGCGCAAGGTCGCCCGTGTCCGTCTGACGACGGGGTATGAAGTGTCCGCGTATATTCCGGGCGAGGGTCACAACCTGCAGGAGCACAGCGTGGTGCTGGTGCGCGGCGGCCGCGTGAAGGATCTTCCCGGTGTCCGCTACCACATCGTCCGCGGCTGTCTCGACAGCTTGGGCGTGGCGGGCCGCAACCGCAGCCGTTCGAAGTACGGCATGAAACGTCAGAAGAAGGCGGAGAAATAAACCATGGCAAGACGGCGTAGAGCAGTGAAGCGGGCACAGACCGCTGATCCGAAATACAGCAGCGTGCTGGTTGCCCGCGTGATTTGCGCGCTCATGAAAAGCGGCAAGAAGACCACGGCGGAGCGCATCGTGTACGGGGCGCTCGAAGAGCTTAAAGAGAAGACCGGCAAGGATCCGATCGAGGTGATGGACATCGCGATCGCGAACATGAAGCCGAAAGTGGAGGTCAAGTCCCGCCGCGTGGGCGGCACGACCTATCCGGTGCCGGTCGAGATCCGGCCGGCGCGCCAGCTGTCGCTCGCGCTCCGCTGGATGTCGATGTACGCCAGCGCCCGCCGCGGCACGCCGATGCCGAAGGCGGTGGCGGCTGAGCTGATCGAGGCGTACGGGAACCAGGGGAACGTGATCAAGAAGCGCGACGATGTGCACAAGATGGCACAGGCCAACAAGGCTTTCGCGCATTACGCATGGTAAAGTAGGGGCGACCGGCCGGTCGCCCGTACACGTAGGGGCATGCATGCGTGTCTGCCCTTCCGGGATAAGCCGGCAAGTTGCCGGGAACATCCGTTGTTCTTTGACAAGTCAGGGTGAAGGGTGAGCGTCTTGGAAAGCAAGGCAGACAAACGTCATGTTGCTGCGGCCGGCGGACAGCCGGCGGGCGGTGACGTGTCGCTTTGCGACGTCCGGAACATCGGCATCGTGGCCCACATTGACGCGGGGAAAACCACGACGACCGAACGGATCCTTTTCTACGCAGGGCGCACGCATCGTCTCGGGAACGTGGACGACGGCAACACTGTCACCGACTGGATGATACAGGAGCGCGAGCGCGGGATCACGATCACGAGCGCCGCGATTACCTGCGCCTGGCGGGACGTGCGGATCAACCTGATCGACACGCCGGGACATGTGGACTTTACGATTGAAGTGGAACGCTCACTGCGCGTGTTGGACGGCGCCGTGGGCGTTTTTTGCGCCGTCGGGGGGGTTCAGCCGCAGTCGGAGACGGTCTGGCGCCAGGCGGACCGCTATCAGGTGCCGCGCATCGCGTTCGTCAACAAGATGGACCGGATGGGGGCTGACTTCGAAGCGTGCGTGTCGGAGATCCGGACAAAGCTGCACGCGAATCCGGTCTGTATCCAGTTGCCGGTCGGCAAAGCCGAGACGTTCAGCGCGGTGATTGACCTTCTCGGGATGAAGGCTTTCGCGTATGAGGAGAACACCGAGGGCCGCGAGGTCAGGGAAATGGAGATCCCCCCGGAGTTGAGGGAGGCCGCCGCGGCGGCCCGCGCCGAACTGTGCGAGAAGGTGGCCGAGGCGGACGAGGCGCTGATGGAGGTCTACTGCGAGCAGCCGGAGCTGCCGGTGCAGGCGCTGCGGGAGGCGGTCCGCCGCGCGGTGATCGCGAACAAGATCGTTCCGGTGCTGTGCGGCTCGTCGCTGCGGAACAAGGGCGTGCAGCAGTTGCTGGACGCGGTGGTGTGGTATCTGCCCTCCCCGCTGGACCGTCCGCCGGTTGAGGCCACGGACGTGAAGAGCGAGACCAAGGTGACGCGCGAGCAGAGCGGGAAGGCGCCGCTGACGGCGCTGGTTTTCAAGATTGCCACGGACGCGTATGTGGGGCGCCTGTTTTTCGTGCGGGTGTATGCGGGGACGCTGAAGAAGGGTCAGAACGTGTATAACCCCAGGTCGCGCAAGCGCGAGCGCATCATGAAGATCGTGCGGCTTTTTGCGGACGAGCAGACCGAGGTGGAAGAGCTGGGGGCGGGCGAGATCGGCGCGATCGTGGGGTTGAAGGAAGCGACCACGGGCGACACGCTGTGCGCCGAGCACCAGCCGGTCTATTTGGAGCGCATCACGGTTCCCGAGCCGGTGATGTTCATGGCGATCGAGCCGAAGTCCCGGGCAGACAAGGACAAGCTGACCGAGTCCATGGGGCTGCTTTCGGCGGAAGATCCGACGTGCCAGGTGCGCGTGGATGCGGAGACGGGGCAGACGATTTTGAGCGGCATGGGCGAGCTTCACTTGGAGATTCTGGTGGACCGTCTGCGCCGCGAGTTCAAATGTGAGGCCAACACGGGCCGTCCGATGGTGTCGTATTACGAGACCGTCACAGCGCCGGGGAAGAGCACGTATCTCTTCGACCGCGAGCTGGGCGGAAAGCGTCATACGGCGCAACTGACGGTGGAAGTGGTTCCCCGGAAGCGGGGCAGCGGCCACGCGGTGGAGATTTCCTCCACGGTGCGGCGGAAGCTCCCGGACGAGAAACTGGCCGACTGTGTGGAGCAAGGATTGACGGACGGCATTCTGACCGGCGTGCTGGCGCGATACCCGATGACGGACGTGCTGGCGACGGTGACGGATGCCGTGTTCACGGATGAGGAAACGGCGACAGACGTGGCTTTCAGGACCGCGGCCGTGATGGGGTTCCGCGAGGCGGCCTTGGCCGCCGCGCCGGAATTGCTGGAGCCGATCATGTCCCTCGACATCGTGACGCCTGCCGACTATGTCGGCGACATCATGGGGGATATTAACGGCCGCCGCGGTTCGGTGCGCGACATGACGATGCGTGGAGACATGCAGATCGTGCGCGCGCAGGTGCCGTTGGCAGAACTTTTCGGGTACTCAACCGCAATCCGGTCGCTCTCGCGCGGCCGCGCCAGCTATACGATGGAACCTGGCGAATTTGCGGTCGTGCCGCGGATGGTGAGAGAACAACTACTGAACAGGTAACGTTAGAATGCAAAGTCAGCGTATACGCATTCGTTTGCAAGCGTACGATCACAGGGTGCTGGATCAGGCGGTGAGCGACATCATCGACACGGCCCGCGGCACCGGGGCTCAGGTCGTGGGACCCATTCCTCTTCCGACGAGGATTGAGCGTTTCACGGTCAACCGCAGCCCGCACGTGGACAAGAAGTCCATGGACCAGTTCGAGATGCGCACGCACAAACGGCTGCTGGATATTGTGGGGCCGACGGCGAAAACCGTCGATGAACTCAAGAAGTTGAATCTGCCTGCTGGCGTGGATATCACAATTCGAATCTAAGGAAGGTGACACCATGGAAGGCTTGATTGGCAGAAAAGTTGGGATGACGCAGGTCTTTGATGACCAGGGGCGTCGGATTGCGGTGACCGTGATTGAGGCGGGCCCCTGTCCGGTGGTTCAGGTGAAGGTGCCTGAGACCGACGGATACAGCGCCGCGCAGCTCGGGTTCGATGAGCAGAAACCTTCGCGCCTGAGTAAGGCGCAGGTGAAGCACTTCGAAAAGGCCGGGGTCAAACCCTGCAAGGTGACCAAGGAGTTCGCGCTGGACGAGGGCGAAGCGGTCAAGGCGGGCGACGCGGTGACGGTCGGCATGTTTGACGGCGTGAAATACGTCGACGTTTCGGGGATCACCAAAGGCCGCGGTTTTGCGGGCGTTGTGCGCCGCTACGGCATGGCTGGTGGCCCGATGACGCACGGTGGCCACTCGAAACGCCGCATCGGCTCGATCGGTGCGCGCGATCTTCCGGGCTGGGTTGAGAAAGGCAAGCGCATGCCGGGCCACATGGGTAACGTCAACCGCAAGGGGCGGAACCTGACCGTGGTGCAGGTGCGCGGCGAAGACAACCTGCTGCTGGTGGCCGGCTCGGTGCCGGGGCCAAAGGGTGGCGTAGTCATTATCAGGAAAGCCCTGAAGAAATAGGGGTTGGAGAACCGATGAGCACGATCAAGGTTTTTAATCCGGCCGGGGATGCCGCAGGCGAGATGACCGTTGCGGATGAGCTCCTGGTGCTTGACAAGGGTGAGCAGGCGGTGAAGGACGTGGTGGTGGCGATTCAAAACGCCTTCCGCGCCGGCACGGCCTCGACCCTGAGCAAGGGGGAAGTCGCGGGCAGCAACAAGAAGCCCTGGCGCCAAAAGGGGACTGGGCGGGCCCGCGCGGGTCTGCGTCAGAGCCCGGTCTGGCGCGGCGGCGCTGTGGCCTTCGGGCCCAAGCCGCGCGATTATTCCCAGAAAATCAACCGCAAGGTGCAGCAGCTCGCGTTCACCCGCGCGCTGAGCGACAAGATCGCGGGCGGGCAGGTGGCGGTGATCGAGAAGTTCGACCTTGCCGAGCCCAAGACCAAGCTGCTGACGGCGCTGCTGAAAAAGCTGGGCGCAGACCGCTCGGCGCTGATCGTTTTGGATCAGTACGAGGAGGCGGTGATGCTGGCGGGCCGCAATCTGCAGAAGGTTGAGGTTGTCAGCGCAGAGGAAGTTGATGTATATTCTCTTCTTTTGTATCGCACGCTGGTCGCCACGCAGGCGGGTTTTGCGGCGTTGACGGCGCGCATGAGGAAGAGGAAGACGGAGGTGGGCGCATGAAGCACGCCGGAATTGTCCGTAAGGTTCAGATCACGGAAAAGGGCACAAAGCTTGCCTGCGAAAACCAGTACATTCTCGAGGTCGCTCCCAAGGCGAACAAAATCGAGATCAGGAAAGCCGTCGAAGAACAGTTTGGCGTGCATGTGCTGGCGGTCAGGACCCAGAATTACAAGGGCGCGTTGCGGACGCTGCGCAATCGCCGCGTGGTCCGCGATTCCAGTTGGAAGCGCGCGATCGTGACGGTGAAGGCGGGCGAGCGCATCGAGACCATCTAACGCCGCCGGAGAGGATAAGAGGCCATGGGGCTTAAGACATTCAAACCGAGAAGCGAAGGGCTGCGACACCGCGTTGCACCGACCTTCGAAGAAATTACCGAGGTTAAGCCTCTTCGCAGGCTGACCGAGGCGCGCAAGAGCAATGCCGGGCGCAACAATCAGGGCCGCATCACGACGCGTCACCGCGGCGGTGGTGTGAAACGCCGTTACCGTATCGTGGACTTCCGTCGCGATAAGATCGGCATCCCTGCCCGGGTCGAGGCGATCGCCTACGATCCGAACCGTTCCGCCAACCTTGCTTTGCTGAAATACGTGGACGGCGAAAAGCGTTATATCCTTGCTCCCGCCGGGCTCAAGGTGAATGACGCGGTGATGGCGGGGACCGAGGCCGAGCCGAGTGTCGGCAACGCGTTGCCGCTGGCGCAGATCCCGCTGGGGCTCTTCGTCCACAATATCGAGCTGGTTCCCGGCCAGGGCGGCAAGTTGTGCCGTTCGGCGGGCAACAGTTGCCAGGTGATGGCTCGCGACGGCGATTTCGTGACGCTGCGCCTCCCGTCCGGCGAAATCCGCCTGATCAACGCCCGCTGCATGGCGACGGTCGGTCAGGTGGGCAACGCGGACTGGAGCAGCATCAAGCTGGGCAAGGCCGGCCGCAAGCGCTGGATGGGCATCCGCCCGACGGTGCGCGGTGTGGCGATGAATCCGGTTGACCATCCGATGGGTGGCGGTGAGGGCCGCACGTCTGGCGGCAGTCACCCCCGTTCGCCTTGGGGCAAGCTCTCGAAGGGCGGAAAGACGCGCAACCGCCGTAAGACGAGCAGCAGGTATATTGTGAAGCGGAGAAAGTAACGCATGGCACGGTCTATTAAAAAAGGC
Organism: Kiritimatiellia bacterium; assembly: GCA_028700415.1. Lineage (GTDB taxonomy): Bacteria > Verrucomicrobiota > Kiritimatiellia > RFP12 > UBA1067 > JALHET01. Next base: position 23,089 of record JAQVSS010000013.1, on the reverse strand, counting down.
CCTTACGTAGAGAAGAGCCTGCTCGAGAAAGTCGAGAAAATGAATGCGTCCGGCCGGAAGCAGCCGATCAAGACCTGGTCGCGCCGTTCAATGATCCTGCCGGATTTTGTCGGTCACACGTTTGCCATTCACAACGGCAAGCAGCATGTTCCGATCTTCATCACCGAGAACATGGTGGGGCACCGCCTGGGCGAGTTTGCGCCGACGCGCACGTTCAAGCAGCACGGTGTCCATACGGACAAAGCGGTCGCGAAATAACGGAGTTTGAGAATCATGGAAGTGACTGCCATTACCCGTAACGTCAGGATGTCGGCCCAGAAAGGCCGCCCGTTGGCCCGCAAGTGCCAGGGGCTGCCCGTGGCCGCCGCCCTGAAGGTTGTTGAATTCAGTCCGCGCAAAGCCGCGCTGATTCTGGGCAAGACGCTCAAGTCGGCGATGGCGAACGCTCGGAACAACGCCAACCTCGATGTGGACGCGCTCAAGGTCAGCTTGTGCGTGTTCGACGAGGGCACGCGTATGCGCCGGTTCTGGCCCCGCGCCCGAGGGAGCGCGAGCCCGATTGCCAAGAGGCTTTGTCATTGCAAGGTTGTCCTGACCGACGGTCAGTGAGGCCGGCGGCTTTTTAAAGGAGCAAGACGTTGGGACAGAAAGTAAATCCAGTTGGGTTCCGGATCGCGGTTGACAAGCAGTGGCGTAGCCGTTGGTTTGCCAACAAGAAGCAGTTCGGCGAACTGTTGTCGGAAGACATGATGATCCGCGAGCTGGTGAAGAAACGCCTCGAGAGCGCAGCGATCACGAAGATCCTGATCGAGCGTTACGCGAACCGCGTGCGGATCAACCTGTTCACCGCCCGTCCGGGCGTCGTGATCGGGCGAAAGGGTCAGGACGTTGACAAGATCCGTCAGGATTTGTCGAAGACGACCGGCAAAGAGATCTACCTCGAGATTCACGAAGTGCGCGATCCCGATGCGAATGCACAGCTTGTGGCGGAGAGCATCGCGCAGCAGGTCGAACGCCGCGTGGCTCTGAAGCGCGCCATGAAACGCGCCGAGAAGGTTGCGATGGACATGGGCGTGGACGGCATCAAAATCCGTTGCAGCGGACGCATCAACGGCGCGGAGATTTCCCGCGTGGAGTGGAGTAGGCAGGGCAAAGTCCCGCTGCACACGCTGCGCGCGAATATCGATTACGGGTTTGCCGAGGCGCACACCACCGCGGGGTTGATCGGCGTCAAGGTTTGGATCTGTAAGAAGGATGATTTCCAGCCGGTCCGTACCGGCGGTCAGCGGAGGAGAAAAGATGCCTCTAATGCCTAAGCGGGTTAAACACCGCAAGCAATCGAAGGGGAACCGTGCGGGGCACGCCACGTCAGGCGCGCAGCTTGCGTACGGCGAGTTCGGCCTGAAGGCGCTGGAGCGCGGCTGGCTGACCAACACGCAGATCGAAGCCTGCCGTGTGGTCATCAACCGCGAAATGAAGCGCAAAGGAAAACTGTGGATCCGCATCTTCCCGGACAAGCCTGTCACCCGCAAGCCCATCGAAGTGCGCATGGGCGGCGGAAAGGGCAACCCCGAGCTGTGGGTCGCCGTGATTCTTCCCGGCAAGCTGCTGTTCGAGATCGGCGGGGTTCCCGATTCCGTGGCCCGCGAGTGTCTGCGCTTGGCGGACACGAAGCTCGGCATCCGGACACAGCTCGTCACACGCAACGTAACGGGAGTCTAGCGGAACGATGAAAGCAAGAGACTTGAGAGAACTTGGAGCGGCGGAACTCGAGGCGAAGATTCGCGAAGTGTCGCAGGAGTTGAACGACATGCGGATCAAGCACCGGTCGGGCGCCGGGGTTGAGAAACCGGTCCGCATGCGTATGTTGCGTCATGAGATCGCCCGTATGAAGACGGTGCAAACCCAACGGGAGGCTAAGTAAATGGCCGAGACAGCAGAGAATCGCGGCAGCCGGAAAGTCCGTAAGGGCAAGGTGGTCAGCAAGAGCGGCGAGAAGTCGGTGATTGTACAGGGCGAGCGCCGTGAGCTTCACCCGAAGTACGGCAAGGTCATCCGCCGGTTCAAAAAGTATCACGCGCACGACGAGGCGAACACCGCCAAGGTCGGCGACACGGTCACTATCATGGAGACCCGCCCGCTGAGCGCGACCAAACGGTGGCGCATCGTCGTGAAGCCGGAGGGAAAGTAGATGATCCAGGAACAGACAGAATTGGTGGTTGCGGACAACACCGGCGCGAAGCTCGCGATGTGTTTCCGCGTCCTGGGACAGCGCAAGCGGTACGCCCATTTGGGCGATAAGATCCGCGTGGCGATCAAGGAGGCGGCCCCTACGGGCGCGGTCAAGAAGGGGCAGGTCTGTACGGCCGTGATCGTGCGTACGGGGCAGCCCATCCGCCGCGACGACGGCTCGTATGTCCGCTTTGACCAGAATGCGTGCGTGATCGTGGACAACAAGCTGAACCCGGTCGGCTCGCGCATCTTCGGTCCTGTGGCGCGCGAGTTGCGCGACATGAACCACATGAAAATCATTTCGCTGGCTCCGGAAGTGGTCTAACCCGGCGAACGACCGTAACGCCGATGACGGGCAGCGTGCCGCGCGGCAGGCACCCGTCAAAACGGTTACGAGGCAGGAAAAACATGAGTGTTGCCAGAATCAAGAAGAATGATACGGTGATCGCCATCGCTGGCGAGTCCGCCGGGAAGACAGGCAAAGTCCTCCGCGTGATGGCCGACAAGGGCTTGGCGGTGGTGCAGGGTTTTCGTATGGTGAAGAAGGCTGTCCGCCGTTCACAGACTGCCCCGAACGGCGGTTATGTGGAGCGCGAGGCGCCGATCAGTCTGTCGAACCTGATGCCCTACGACCCTGACAAGAAGAAGGGTGTCCGCATCAGCAGAGTCCGCGAGGGCGACAAGATGGTGCGCAAATCCAAGGCGTCGGGAAAGATCCTGGACTAAGGGGAGCGGAGATGGCCAGACTTAAAGAGAAATACGCGACGGAACTGGCGGCGAAGCTTCAGGAGAAGCTCGGCGTCAAAAACAAGATGTTGGTTCCCCGCCTCCAGAAGGTGGTGATCAACATGGGCTTCGGCATTGTCGAAAAAGACGTGCAGAAGGGGATTATCGACGACCTGATCAAGCTTTCCGGCCAAAAGCCGGTGCTGTGCAAGGCCCGTAAGAGCATCTCGAACTTCAAGCTGCGCGAAGGCATGGTGATCGGCGCGAAGGTGACTCTGCGCGGCGAGCGGATGTTCGAGTTTTACGACCGTTTGGTGAACAGCGCGCTGCCGCGTATCCGCGACTTCCGCGGGGTTCCCAACCGCGGGTTCGACGGCCGGGGCAACTATACGCTGGGCTTGAAAGAACACACGGTCTTCCCGGAGATGGTGGATACGGGCGTTCAAGGGAACGATGTCGGCATGGACATCACGTTCGTCACGTCGGCGAAAGACAACAAGGGCGCCCGCGAGTTGCTCGCGATTTTGGGCATGCCGTTCGCCGGCAAATAAGGAGGATTTCCACAATGGCAAAAACCTGTCTGATGGAGAAAGCCAAGCGCACGCCGAAGTTTTCCACGCGCAAGTACTACCGGTGCACCCGTTGCGGGCGTCCGCGTGCGTACCTTCGTAAGTTCCAGCTCTGCCGTATCTGTTTCCGCGAGCTGGCTGTGTCCGGAATGATCCCGGGTGTGACCAAGGCAAGCTGGTAGGAGAGAACAATGACGTCGGATCCGATTTCTGACATGCTGTTGCGCATTCGCAATGGGCTTAAAGCCGGGCTGCCCTCGGTCGAGATTCCGGGCTCCCGGATCAAGGGTGAGATTGCCCGCGTGATGAAGGCCGAAGGCTACATCACGGACTTCACGATGACCACCGCGGTTCCCCGCGTGCTGAGCATTGAACTGAAGTATAACGACGCTGCCGAACCGGCGATCCGCGGCCTCCGCCGCGAGAGCAAGCCGGGCCTCCGCAAGTTCTGCGGTGTGCAGGACATTCCCAAAGTGCTCGGAGGTATGGGCACCGCGGTCCTGAGCACCTCGGGCGGAATCCTGAGCGGCAAGGAAGCCCGCAAGCGTAAGCTGGGCGGCGAAGTAATCTGCACAATCTGGTGAGAGGGCTTCAACGATGTCGAGAATAGGTAAATTACCGGTCGCGATTCCTGCGGGGGTCACGGTGACCGCCAAGGGTAACGCGGTGACGGTCAAGGGCAAGCTGGGCGAGTTGAGCCGCGTTTTCCAGAACGGGATCGACGTGAAAGTCGAGGGCGGCAATGTGCTTGTTGCCCGTGCGGATGATTCCCGTATGCAGAAAAGCTGCCACGGCCTGAGCCGCACGCTGGTCAAGAACATGATCGAGGGCGTGACGACGGGCTACAAGAAGGCGCTGAACATTGAGGGCACAGGCTTCAAGGCCGTGCTGCAGGGCAAGAAACTCAGCCTTTCGCTGGGGTTCGCTTCGCCCAAGGATTACCCCATCCCGGACGGGATCACGGTCACGGTCGATCCGGCTGGCCTGAACCTGACGGTAGAGGGGATCAGCAAGGAACTCGTTGGTCAGGCTGCCGCCCGTATCCGCAGTTATTATCCGGCCGAGCCCTATAAGGGCAAGGGTATCAAGTACGTTGGCGAGCAGATCCGCCGCAAGCAGGGCAAGACTGTCGCGTAACGCCCGAACGGAGCTGATAAAACATGAGTTTTAATCGTAAAGAACAACGCACCCGCCGTCATATGCGCCTGCGTCAGCGCGTCAATGGCACGGCTGAGCGTCCGCGCATGGCCATCTGTATCTCAAACAAGCACATGTATGTGCAGTTTATAGACGACAGCGCCATGAACACGCTGGCTTCGACCTCCACCTTGAAAGAGGCGAAGCCCTGCAATCTGGAAACCGCCAAGCTGGTCGGCGAGCAGGCCGCCTCCGTGGCGAAGGAAAAGGGTATCTCGATCGTGGTCGTGGACCGCGGCGGCTTCAAGTTCCACGGGCGCGTGAAGCAGATCGTGGAAGCGGCCACGGCCGCAGGGCTGAAGATCTCGGAACGTGCCGCTGAAAAGGCAGAGGAGGCGAAGTGAGCGCAGAGGCAAGATTCTCCCGCAATGAGGGGCAGAGTGAGTTCGACGAGCGCGTGGTGTTCGTCAACCGTTGCGCCAAGGTCGTGAAAGGCGGCCGCCGGTTCAGCTTCAGTGCTGTGGTGGTCGTGGGTGACCGCGACGGCCGCGTGGGCTTCGGGTTCGGCAAGGCCAACGAGGTCGCCGATGCCATCCGCAAGGGCGGCGACTCGGCGAAGAAGGAAATGATGCGTGTCAAGCTCGTGGGCAAGACCATTCCGCACGAGGTGACGGGGATCTGCGACGGCGGACGCGTGCTGCTCAAGCCCGCTCCGGACGGCACGGGCCTGATCGTCGGTGGCGGGATGCGCCCCGTGCTTGAGGCCGCCGGCGTCCGTGACGCGATCGGTAAATCGCTGGGCAGCAAGAACCGTCTGAACGTGGTCAAAGCAACGGTGGACGCTCTCAACAAGCTGCGTTCGGCAGAAGAGATCGCTTCTGCGCGCGCGTAAGCGCGCTTCCAATCCTTCAGGAGTTAACTATGGATTTGTCATCTTTGAAGAATACGCCCGGCGCGCGCAAGCCCCGCAAACGCGTGGGGCGCGGCAGCGGGTCGGGCATGGGTAAAACGTCCACCCGCGGCCATAAGGGCCAGAACGCCCGCAAGGGCCATAAGGGCAAGCTGGGCTTTGAGGGCGGCCAGATGCCGCTGGTCCGCCGCTTGCCGAAGCGCGGGTTCAAGAATCCCACGCGGGTCGAATATTTCGCGGTGAACGTGTGCGACCTGGAGCGTTTCGAGAACGGGACGGAAGTCACCCTCGACCTGCTCCGCGCCAATGGGCTTTTCGCCAACAAGTATGACGGCGTCAAGCTCCTCGCCAACGGCGAGCTGACCAAGAAACTGACCGTCAAAGTCAACGGTGTCAGCGCGTCGGCCAAGGCGAAGGTTGAGGCCGTTGGCGGCAACGTTGAAATTGTGTAGGGGTTGTCACTATGGCCATGCTTGCCACCTTTGCGAACACCTTCAAAATCCCGGAACTCCGGAAACGCATTCTGATGACTGCCGGACTTGTTTTCGTCAGCCGTCTGATTTCCATGATTCCGACGCCCGGCGTGGATTGGCAGACGTTGCAGGTCGAACTCGCCCGTATCCGTGAGACTGCCGGCGCCGGTGGCGGCCTCATGGACTGGTTCAACGTGTTCAGCGGCGGCGCGCTCAACCAGTGCGCCGTCGGGTTCCTGAGCATTTGGCCCTACATCAGCGCGTCGATTATCATCCAGTTGCTGACCGCGGTCATCCCGCTGTTTGAGAAGCTCAAGCAGGAGGGCGAGTCGGGCCGGGTGAAACTGGCGCAGTACACGCGTTATCTGACGATCGGCATCTGCGTGTTCCAGTCGTTCGCCTTGGCGACCGCGCTGCAGAATCCGGCCTCGTTCGGGTTGGGCAACGTCCAGATCGTGACCCGCCCGGGGTTCGGGTTCAACATCATGACCGTGATCTGCATGACGGCGGCTTCGCTGTTCGTCATGTGGCTGGCGGATCAGATCACCCAGAGCGGCATCGGCAACGGCACGTCCCTGATCATCATGATCAATATCACGTCCCGTCTGCCGGTGGCAATCATTGAGGCGTGGACGCGGTATTTCGGCCTGGGCGGCATCTCGGCGACCAGAAGCCCGATCGAGCTCCTCTTGCTGCTGCTTTTCGGTTTCGCCATCACCATGGGGACCGTGATGCTGACGCAGGGGCTGCGCAAGGTGCCGATCCACTCCACGCGCCGTGCGGCGGGCGGGGGCGGCAACACGTATGGGATGCAGCAGACCTATATGCCGCTGCGCGTGAACTACACGGGCGTGATGCCGATCATTTTCGCGGGGCCGCTCATCCAATTCCCCTCGGCGCTTCTAAGCCGTATCCCGGCTGAAATCGAGTGGCTCATGTGGCTGAAATGGTTGGGGGCTCAGTTGTCCGATATGACCAGCCCCATCCATCTCTCGGCCTACGCGATCCTGATCATGTTCTTCGCGTTCTTCTGGGTGGCCACCCAGTTCAACGCGATGCAGATCTCCGACAACCTGAAGCGCGAAGGCTCCTATGTGCCGGGCATCCGGCCGGGACGTGCCACGGCGGAGTATCTGGATGCGCTGATGACGCGGGTGACGCTGATCGGCGGGACCGGCTTGCTGGTGATCGCGCTTGTGCCTCAGCTGCTGCGCGGCTTGATGGAACTGCCTTGGGAAATGGCCTCTTTCTTCGGCGGCACGAGCTTGCTGATTATCGTCGGCGTCGCGCTTGACACGTTGCGCCAGATGGAGTCCCACCTGCTGATGCGTAATTACGACGGTTTCCTGAAACACGGGCGTTTGCGCGGCCGCCGTTAAAAGAAAACCGGTTTCCAAAAAGACAGGCCTGCGGACTTCGTCGTCTGCAGGCTTTTTCTTTTTTGAAAGGGAGGCGTCGGGTTTCAGGCGGGAAACGCCGGGGAAGGGAGTGGCAATGGACAAGTGCTGGGCCATTATCTGGTTGGGGCTAAGCGGACTGGTTGTCGCTCCGACAAACGCTTTCTGCGGTCTCGCGGACGGCTATGCGGAACAGGTCATGCGCGTTCCGGGGCTGATCCGCTATTATCCCTTCGACGGAAATTCCCCGGTGCAGCCGGACCGCGCCGGCGCCGCAGGCCCGATGCGTTTCCCGCTGAACTCCGGGGTCAAGGCGGAGCCGGGCCTGTCCGGCTCCGCCACCGCTCCGCGTTTCGCGGACGGGAGTTTCACGGCCGAGACGCTCCAGTTGCCCTCTCAAGCGTTCACGTTTTCCTTTTGGGTCAAACCGCTCGGGATGGGCAAGGGCGGCAAGTCTGATTTTGGGCTCCTTTGCGAATGCGGGGATGGCTGGAGGCAGGGCGTGCGGGTTGCGGTTCCTGGATGGAGGGATCTCCGTCCCGTGCTCACCATCGGCCATGCGGCGCGCGGAGTGGCCGTCAAGGCGGAGGAGACGCTCACTCCCGGATTCTGGAACCATCTGGCGGCCACGTACGACGGCACTGTGGCGAAAGTCTATCTGAACGGCGCGTGTGTTGCCGAACAGCCCTATGCCCAGCCGCTGGTGCCGACGGCAAACGGGCTGCGCGTGGGAAGTGTGGGCTCGCTGGATATGGCGGTCAGCGACCTCGCGGTGTTCGGCCGGGCGCTGGGCTCAGGGGAAGTCTCGGCGCTGTTTCTTCCTGAGGCCAAGGCGGGGATTGCGGCGGGGCGGCTGGCTGAGCATTGCCGCAAAGCGCCGGGGCAGGTGTCCGCGCGTAAGATCGAGTCGGTGCTGGCGAAGGTGCGGATGAACGCGGATACCCGGCACGGGCTGGAGGCCTGCCTGGCCGAGAGTGCCCTGCGCGAAGGGGATCTCGCCAAAGCGGAGGCCCTTTTCAAGCGGCTGCTGGCGGTCCCGGTAAGCGGCCCGGGCGACGCGGCGGCGCTGCGCTGGAGGTATGCGGCGGCGCTGCTGTCGGCGCGGAGGTTCGAGGAGGCGCGGCAGCAGTTCGGGGCGAGCGGCAACGATCCGGCACTCTCGGGGGACGAACGGGGTTTTTCCAGAATGGCGGTTGCGGGCAGTTACCGGCTGGAGAAGTTTTACGCCCAAGCGCGGGACGCCTACATTCGTGTGGCGGGGGAAGAGTTCTTGCGGCCGCATCTGCGGGATGAGGCGAAGGCGCTGGCCGGGGAATGCGAAAGGTTGATGAAGGGGCTCCCGGCGCGCGACCCGGCGGCGGGCCGCCAGCCTCCGCCGGACTGGCGGAAGAAAGCGCCGCATAAGATTTTCTATGTTGCCCCGGATGGCAGCGACGCCCACGCCGGCGGAGAGAAGACGCCTTTCGCCACATTGGAGCGGGCACGGGAGGCTGTCCGGGAGGCGCGTGGCGCGGCGGGCGGCAAGAGCCTATGGGTCCTGCTGCGCGGCGGCCGGTACAGCGTCACCAACACGTTCGAGCTTACGGCGGGGGATTCCGGCGCGGCGGGCGGCCCCGTCGTTTATGCGGCCTACCCTGGGGAGACGCCGGTCTTGGATGGCGGGTGTGCCGTCACGGGTTTCTCTAAGGTGCGTGACCGCGCCACGCTTGCCCGGCTGCCGGAAGAGGCGCGCGGGCATGTCCGTGTGGCGGACCTGAAGCCGCTTTGTCCGGGACCCTTTGCGCCGCAACCCTCATACGGGTACTACTTCAAAGATTCCCCCAAAACCGTGTATGACTTTTATCAGGACGGGGAACCCCTCCGGGTGGCACGCTGGCCGAATACGGGCTATCAGCACTACACGGCGTGCGACAACACCAACCGCACGTTCACGTTTGCGACCGGACGGGCAGGCCGCTGGAAACAGGCGGATGATCTGATGGCCTTCGGGTGGTGGACGTACCTTTGGGGCGAAGGCGCGACGCGGGTGGAGGTCTCCGATCCTGCCGCCGGCGTGTTTCGGCTCCCGGACGCTCCCCGCATCCGGCTGGGTGAGGGCCAGCCCTTCTACATCTTCAATCTTCTGGAAGAACTTGACCAGCCCGGAGAGTGGTTCTTGGATCGCGCGAACGCGCGTCTCTATGTTTGGCCGGAGAGGCGAGCGGGCTGGCTGGGGCGGCTGCGTGCACCCCGGTTCGTCTTTCCCCGTTTCGGGCAGCCCTTCCTCAGCGCGACGAACGTCCGGCACGTTGTCATCGACGGCCTCACTTTGGAGCACGGCCGGAAGCACGGGCTCATGTTCGGGGGGTGTGCCGGTGTCTGCGTCGCGAACTGTGAAATCCGCCGGTTCGGCGGCACGGGACTGGTTGCGGAAAATGCCAAGGATTTTACGGTTTACGGGAACAGGCTCCATACGTTTGGGCACGGCGGCATTGTGGTCCGGGGAAACCGCGACACGGCCGAACCATGCGGCAATTCGGTTGAAAACAACGAGGTCGGGCATTTCGAGCTCCGCGCGCGGACCTACAATCCGGCCCTGCAGCTGGACGGCGTCGGTGCCCGGGCGGCGCACAACTATTTTCACCACGGCGCCTCCAGCGCCCTGCGCGTCGAGGGCAGCGACCTGCTCATCGAATACAACCGGATCGAGAAGGTGGTGCAAGAGTCGGACGACCAGGGCGGTCTCGACATGTGCGACAACCCCTTCTACAGCGGGAACGTCATCCGGTTCAATTACTGGAGAGACTTCGGCGGCGGCGATATCTGCGGCATCCAAGGGGGAATCCGGCTGGATGACGCCATCTGCCGCACGCTGATCTACGGCAATGTCTTTGAGCGTGTTTCCGCGGGAGGGTTCGGCGCGGTGCAGATCCACGGCGGACAGCAGAACATCATCGACAACAACGTGTTCACCGAGTGCCGCTACGGCGTGAGTTTCACGGCGTGGGATGAGGGGCGGTTCATAAAGAGGTTGGACGGCAGGCCCCTTGCCGCCTACCTGACCCAGAGGCTGCATATCCCGGAGCCCTCCGGCGCTTGGCTGAAGACGCTCCGCGACCCGCAGGAGCAAAACCGGAACTTTGTCTGGCGGAACCGGTTTTATTCCGTTGGCGCAGAGTACTGCCGCTTCGCGCGGCGGACGGAACTGATCCTGAACCGCTCTTTTGAGGTGCCGTATGCGGAGGACGCTCCGGATGTCGGAGCCCTCTTCAGGACGCTCCCCCCGGTCAGTGAGATGGGGCGGTATTGAGCCTGCGGGGCGTCAGCCTTTACCACTGCCCGGTGTGGACCGAGGCGGCGTTGTAACGGGTGCGGGGCGCGGGATGCTCTGCGGGCCGCCCGATGGCGATCGCCGCAAGCGGCAGGATGTCTTCCGGAACGCCGAAGCGGGCGCGGATGCCGCTGACGCGGTCTTCGTTCGGGTGTACGCCCAGCCAGACCGCGCCCAGCCCCAGCAGGTGCGCGGCCAACAGCAGGTTCTCCACGGCGGCGCTGCAGTCTTGCAGCAGGTAAGAGAGTTCCTGGCGGTGGGCGCGAGCGAGTTCGCCGCAGACCACGATGCCGAGCGGCGCCTCATTCAGCATCTTCCCGTGGGGCAGAATGTCGGCGAGCGCCGAAAGCGCGGCGCGGTCGCGCAGCACGAGAAAGCGCCACGGGTCGGTGGCCATGGCGGAAGGTGCGGACATGGCCGCTTCGAGCAGCGCGCGGACTTCGTCGTCCGTGACCGGTTGACGGGTATACGTGCGGATGCTTCTGCGGCTCAGGATCGGGAGGATCTTCGTGTTCATGGCAAACTCCTTCTGTGGGGGACTCATCGGTTTCCACAAGGCACATATCATAACATGCGCCGCATCTTTTTGCACGGGTTCCCTGGGGGCAAATTTCATGCAGTAACGTTGATCGAAGTGAGGATTGTACATCAAACGATTTTAATTGTTTTTTGAACATGGTCATCTTTCGTGTTCATTTAATTTAGAGTATAGTACGAATACTGATTTTCTGCCGCGTGTGTGCCGTCCTGATGTCAGCGTTTCTATGTGGTTTGACTGAGGGGCTGCTGCATGGTGTAACGCTTCTGAAGTCCGGGATCGGGTTTAATGGGACGCTATTCTCTGTAAGGTAAGAAGGGGTTATGCAATGGGGGATTTTAAACTGACGGCGACATTTGCCGCCGTCATATTTAGCTCGGTGGCGTTTGGTGCCGGAAGCACAGTGCCGGTCGAATTCAACGGCGGTAAACCGTACGATCTCGGGCTCACCGTCGCACGTCCGGATGCCCAGATCAACATTGACCGTAAGTCGCTCGCTGTCAGTGTCTCGCAAGTGCCGTGCGAACAGTACCAGCGGGCTTGGGTGACGTGCGCGGTCGATCCGGATCCGTCGAAGGATCCGTTTTTCACCATACGCCTGACGCGTTACGTAACCGCGCCGCGGAAAAAATGGCTTGGGCGATCCTATTCGGCAATGGCCGATTCTTTTGTTGATGTCGCGACGGCGCAGAAAGCGAAAGTGGGCGAGGTCGACCTGAACGGGAAGAAGATGCCGTTGTGGCGCCTTGAGGTTCCGCTAAAAACCGGAGACATCCAGGACATCATATTCACGGACTCGCGCGGCGACTACCTGAAGGAAAAGGGCCGCTATCTCGATCTCGAACTGATGGGCCGTGTTCATACGAAGCGCACGCCCCGCCGGGAGGAGCGCGTCAACCCCGATCGCAATTTCACGAGTGCGGTGACCGTTTACAAGGTCGAACTCGAAAAGCCGTCCGTGGAGATGGAGATGAAACCCATCGAGCCAGGGAACATTTTCCATAACGACGAAAAGCCCGAGACGCGGGTCGAGCTCCGGGTCAAGGTGCCCGGCGTCTATTCGATCGTTTGGCGGATACGCGATGTGGACGGCAAACTTCTGAAAGAGGAGGCGCGGCCGGTTACGGGCAGCGAAATCAAGACGATTGCGCTCGCCCATGCGGGTGCCGGTTGGTATTCCGTCGACTGGGAGCTGCGCGCGGGGGAACGGACGCTGCTGACGCACAATTCGGCGTTCGCCGTGTTGGGCAAGGACACGCGCAAGTCTGAGATGGGCGAGACATACGGGACATGGTCGCCGTTTTCCGGGCATTACCGTTGCGACGTCACCGATCCGGCGGAGAGGGAGAAGGGACTGAAGCTACTTTACAAAGCCGGATTCCGCCGCGCATTCGACGTCGGCCGTACGGTTCCCTACGAAGAACGCCGGAAATGGAAGGTCGGCGATGTCGTGGCGGCGCGATTCCCAAGCGATTGGTGGGGCGGTAAACGCGATGAGGAGCAGATGAAAGGAGTGATCGCCCAGCGCCTTCGCGAGAACCCGAACTCCAAGATGGCAATGATTTTCCACGAAAGCTATCCAAATCCCGGTTCCCACGCGGCAGAGTGTTTCGGCGGCACGCCCGATCCGAAGAAAATACCGGCCGTCATGGAGGACCGGCAGAAAGAGGCCCGCCGCACATCAAAGTTTTTGCGCGAGAATTTCCCGGAACTCAAGATCATGATCGGGAACTCGTTGACGTGCTCGAAATTCATTGCGGAGCTGATCAAGGGCGGATTTCCGGAAAGTGGCGCCGATTATACGGGCTTGGAAGCTGTTGGATCGAATACTCTTCCTGAACACGAGCACGGCGCCTCGCTCCAGACGGCTGAATGCATGCGCGAGGTGGCCCGGCATTTCGGATACAAATGGCTGCCAAACCAATGCTTCGAATCGAACTACAGGCTGGACACCGTTCTCGGAGAGGAGCGGCAAGCCCAATGGTACGTTCGCGACATACTTTTGTCTCACATCTGGCGCTTCCCCGACATCTACGCCTCCGGAGTAATTTCAGCAGGCAACCACTACACGTCCACGGCGTGGGGCGATTCCGACATGTGCCGACGAATGCCGCTTTGTTATCCCAAGAAGGCCTATGTCGCCTTTGCGACGGCGACTAAGATGCTTGACGGCGTCACGGATCGGGAAATACTCGAAACCGGGGACAAGACCGCTTATGCCATCCGCTTTGCCTGCCGGAACGGAAGGCAAGTTTATGTGTTCTGGACATCGCGTGGAAAGGCCGATTTCGCTTTGAAAATCAAGGGCGCTTTTCGGATGTGCGATTTGTACGGACGTGTAACCGCACCGGAATCGCGATCTCTCTGGAATCGCATTCCGTGGGTTCGACATGATTACGCTGTCGTCGCGGGCGAATCCGCCGTCTATCTTGTGTGCGACAAGCCAGCGGTGCTTTCCGCACGGGTCACGCGGCGCGATTATCCGGGGATGTCGGTTCCAGCAGATTTTTCGGTAAAGGCGAATGCGGATGATGCCACGCAATGGGAAGTCATTCCCGGCAAATTGCCCGGTGTGCAGAACGATCCGGGGGCGACGTGGCCGGCACGCGTCGCAGGAAAGGGCGTCGTCCGTTCGGTAAATGACGGGGAGAAGGGCGCGTCCATAGAGCTCGAACTCAACGCACCCGATCTTGCCCTTAAGCCGCTGGTGTTCGAATACATGTTTGCGCGGCTCAAGCATCCGGTCGAGATCGCGACGCCGTTCGCTTCAATCGGTGCGTGGGTGAAGGGAAACTCGGGTTGGGGTGAGCTGTATTTTGTGCTTCGCGACCGGCAAGGCCGTCGCACGGTCTCGTCCTCGATCGACATGCAGGGCAAGCTCGACCACGAGTGCCGACAGACGATCTGCTACTCCGGGTGGAACTTTGTTTCATTCCCGGTTTTGCAGTCCTCTTCGATACAAGAGCTTTCCTGTGGGGTTGTTTCTTGGAACTGGGCCGGAGGGTCGCCGGTCGATTTTCCGGTCACACTCGAAGGGCTTGTCTATTCCGCGCGTTCAAGGCCGCTCTTCCTTTCCGAGACCGCCGGGCGCCCATATCGCCAGGCGATCCGTATCAAGGATATCGGTGTCTTCGATTTGAACCGCCCGTGTGCGAGCCCCGATTACGTCACGTATGACGAGACCATTCCGATTGATATCGTTACGCCGGCGACAGGCGCAACGGATGTCGATTCTGCCCGGCCGGTCACGTTTGCCTGGCAGGGCGAGAGTCAGCCGCCCTATTTCGTGGAATTGAAGGAGCTTCCCTCGGGCAGGGTGCTGCACAGCGCGAAAACCGATAAGTCCGAATTCGAATTCGCCGGTTTGAAGCCGGCGACCGTTTACGCATGGTCGGTCCGGCATTCGATCTCTCTTGCGGAGGGAACGTTCAGAACGAAAGGGCTTCGCTGACACAGCGTCCGGCGCGAAGATGTCGGTGACCGAGGTAAAAGCCGTCCAAGCACACAAGGAACCATAATATGCGAGCGCTGTTTTTTGTTTTGGCCGCGTCCCTTTTCGGCACGCTTTCCGCCGACGTCACTTTCACCGGCAAGTATGCCGACCTGACTTTCGATGATGCGGGTGCATTGGCCTCGATCAGGGAGAAGGGCGGACGCGAGCTCGTCGGTGAGAGATGTCCGTTTATGGATGTCACGCTCAAAGACGGCAGAATCTATCCTTCCACCGCAACGGCCCGAAACGCCGATGGGGCTCTCGTCTTCCGTTTCGCGCCGCTCGAGGGTGAATGCGTCCTCACGCTCATCCCTTTCGACGGCGGCTGGACGCTGCAGACGGTCTCTTTCACCGTCCCGGACGCGAAGACGCTCACGATCGCGCACGTCAAACCCGGCTGCAAGAAGTGGTACGGCGACATGGCGTGTCTCGTTTCGGACGAATGTAGCGGGGTCGCCCTGCGCGCGTACGATCCGCTGCTCCGGACGGCCTGCGACGACATTCCCAATACTTCGCCGCATTCGCTATATGATGCGCCGGACAAGGCGTTCTACCCGACGCCGGAGGAAGTCGTTTCCGGTCTCATGATCCGGGCGGACGCGCCTGACAGCTTCGTTGGCAAGAAGTGCGGACTCTGTGCGGGGCCGCGCGAAGCGCTGAAGCCCATGCTCAAGGCGATGACGCTTGTGGCCGGAGTGCCGCATTCGAAGGCGGGCGGCGCATGGGCGCAGGAATGCGAGGCGAATCGCGGCAGCTATCTCTTCACGACCCTGATGGACGTCGGATCCATCGGCGATTGGATCGAGATGGCCGAACTTGGCGGCTTCACGACTGTGCATCCTTATGCCTGGTGGGTGCTTTACGGCACCTACGCGATCAATCCCGAGATGTTCCCGAACGGCCTCAAGGATCTGAAAGCGGTCGCCGACAAGTTTCATGCCGCGGGACTGCGCGTGGACGTTCATCACCTTTCACACTGCATCCAGTACCTCGACCCGATTTTTATGCCGGAGTTTACGGTTGAGCCCGGGGACGTGATCATGCGCCGCACTTACACGCTCGCGCGGCCGTTTGCGCCCGGCGACACGGAACTCTATATTAACGAGGAGCCGTGGGATGGACACACCGTCATCATGAAGAGCCACGCGAACGGCAATGCGCTTTTGATCGGCAAGGAGATCGTCCAGTACCATGACATGTCTTGGAAGAAACCGTATTGCTTCTCCAAGATCTCCCGCGGCGCGTTTGGGACGCAGTACCACGGCGCCATTCCGATCAAGGTCAGCGCGTGCAGCTATCCTGTCGGCACGAAGGTCTATTATTTCCAGCAGCGTTACGGGTCGTTCTATCCGAAACCGGGCTCGAAGCTGATGCAGAGGGTCTCGGACCGCATCGGCAGGGTCTTCAACGCTTGCAAGGGCGACGGGGTCTACTTCGACGGCGCGGAGGGCATGATGACCGTGAACGGCACCGAAGTCGGACGCGAAACGACCTTCCGCCAGTTCAGGCAGAAGGACGGCGAGATCGTCTGCGAATCGGCGTGCCTTTATCCGTATTCCTGGTGGTACCGCAGCCGCATCGGGCCGTGGGATCACGCCGAATGGGGCGCGAAGCGGTTCGTCGACGAGCACATCAAGTGTCTGGATGAGTACGCGGTGAAGGCGAATCTCCTGAAGGTCAACCTCGGCTGGTGGAGTCCGATGATGGGTTGCCATATGGCGCGTCAGCACTTCTCTGACGAGATGGAATACAACGGCTGCAAGGGCGCGGCAATCGACGCCGCAGACGGCTTCCAGTTGCCCGATCCGTCGAACAGCGTCAATCGGAAACCCGTGCATTTCCACACCGAGCAGCAGCTCGCGATCTTCGGCAAGTGGGAGCGCGCGCGTCTCGCCAAGGCGTTTTCGGACGAGACACTCGCGAAGATCCGTGTGCCCGGCGATGAGTTCCGCCTCGCGCAGGACGCGGCCGGCCTTTGGCGCGTCGCGCCGCAGCAGGTAACGTGTCACCGGGTTGCGGACGCGAATCGCGCGCAGTGGACGGCCGATGAGCCCGAAACACGCAAGGCGGAAATCCGGGTGGAGGCGTTATATGGCGGCAACGGCTACACCGCGGCGGATTCGGAATCCATTCTCGCGCCGTCGGACGTGAAAACGCTCGAGGTCGAGTCCGCGAAGGGCGTGAAGACCGCTGTCGCCGCAGGTGCGGATGCCGAAAAGGGCGCGTTGCTCGCAATCGACGCGGAGAACGCCAATCCCTTCGCGAACGGCGCGTGGGCGCGTGTCGGAAAGCATTATCCCATTCCCTTTATCGCCGTCACCAACGCGGTCGGACTTTGGGTGAAGGGCGACAGGTCGGGCGCGCTTCTCAACGTGCAGATCGAGCAGTCCATTCTCTGCTACCACGGCTATAGCGAGCATTACATCCGCCTCGACTTCAACGGTTGGCGCTACTTCGCGCTGCAGCTCCGCGAACGCGACGCTTACGATTATTTCCACCAGAAGTGGCCCTACGCACACTACCGCATCAACACGGCGACCGAGGTCTACCGCACCGAGATCATGGGCCGGACAGTCGAGCGCGTGAATCTCTATCTCAATGACATTCCCGCGGGCGGCAAGGCGCACGTCGAGGTTACGGATGTCCGGTCGATCGGACGCCATGCGGTGGAAATCACGGACGCCGTCGTCACGCTCAACGGACGGGATATCCCCGTGCCGTTCACCCTCAAGTCCACGCAGGTCGCGGAATTTGCGGACGGCGTCTGGACGCTCATCGGCGACAACGGTTCGCCGATCGCGAAGGCGAAGGCGGCTCCGGCTCCGGGCCTGAAGAAGGGCGCCAATCAGCTCGCATGGCGAGCGCAGGCGAAGGGCGATTATCCCCGCGTCGAGGTGACGCTCATTTCGGTCGGCCAGGGCGAACCGGCTTTCAAGCCCGGCGCGACCGCGTCGGAGCATCTCAAGTATGAGGCGGAATATCCGCTTATACATGCGCCTTCGAAAGGCATGAATGCGGCGCATACGGTCAAGGTGCGCCCCGGCGAAACCGCACGGCTTGAGATCAGGCTTCTTGGGCCGATATCGCATCCCGCGGTTACGATTGATGGCGAAACCTGGACCTTTCCGGTTGATCTTGCGGACAATGATTGTCTCCGGTGCTACGACGGCAGGAATTGGGATGTCAGGCGGATTGTTCCGCGGCAGCGCCTTGTTGTCGCCAAAGGTGCGCTTGCAAAGGAGATGCCGTTCCTTAAGGGGAAGGCCGAAGTTTGTTTTTCATCAGACGCTGACGCCGGAGCACGCGCTCGCGTCAGCTTGGCGAAGCGATATGTCAAATAAAACTGGAAGACACTAGCTTGAATCCCACCGAAGGTTCCCGGGTGCCGGAAAGAAGCTTGCGGACAGTGCTGTTTTCCGTTATGGTTTATTGAAACGTAAATTCAAGAACGGAGGCAACAATGGACGCGACGATAAACGATGTGCGCGGAAAAGCGATCGACATGGCCGGGTTCGTGGATTATGCGGGCGGTTCGGTTGTGAGCAAAACGCTGCTCGACAAGAAGGCGGGCACGCTGACGCTCTTCTCGTTTGATCAGGGGCAGGGCTTGAGCGAACACACCTCGCCGTATGACGCGACGGTGCTGGTCGTTGACGGGGAAGCGACGTTAGTCATCGGCGGGAAGCCGGTGTCGGCCAAGACCGGCGAGATGGTGATCATGCCCGCAGGCGTGCCGCACTCGCTGCGCGCGGACAAGCGCTTCAAAATGCTGCTCGTTATGATACGGGAGAAGGCTGTCGAATAGGGCTTGGAACGTTCGAGTGAGGCGCCTGCAAAACGGATGTGATATGAAACGGACCACAATCTTCACATCACCGGCCACCGTCCTCTGTTGTTTGCTCGGCGCGCTTTTAGGCGCTGGAGGATACACGTTTCGGGAAGGGGAGGGGCTCGCCTATTTGGGCAGCGAGTCCAAAACCTGCGTCAACTGCCACATCATGCGCGACCAATACGACGGGTGGCAGAAGGCCAGCCATCACGCCGCGGCAACCTGCAACGATTGCCATGTGCCCCACGGCCTCATCCCCAAATATCTCGTCAAAGGCGAGAACGGGTTCGAACATTCGAAGGCCTTCACGCTCCAGAATTTCCACGAGCCGATCCAAATCAAGCCGAAGAGCGCCCGGATCGTGCAGAAAAACTGCATACGCTGCCACGGCGCTTTGGTGAGCGAGATGCTCGCCCAAAACCGCGGCTCCGATGAGCCGTTCAAATGCGCACGGTGCCATGACCGCGTCGGCCACGGCCCGACGCGCTAACCGGAAGGGGTTTCCCCATGCTGCAGAAAATGCCTTCATCCAGTCCGTCCCGTCTCCGGGCGGCCTACGTTGTCACGGTTTCCCTCGCGGCTGCCGCCACCATTGGCGCGATGGCGCTCTGGCGCAACATCATGGAACGCAAAGCTGAGGCGCGGCAGCGCGTCTTCCAGATCGTGGAACTCAACGGGGATACGATCGATCCTGCCGAGTGGGGCAAGAACTACCCGCGTCAGTATGACAGTTACCGCCGCACCGTGGATACCGAGCGCACGCGCCACGGCGGCAGCGAGGCCTTCCAGAAGCTCGACGCCGACCCGCTCTGGCGTATCCTCTTCCAAGGGTACGCTTTTGCGGTCGACTACCGCGAGGAGCGGGGCCACGCCTACATGCTTTCGGATCAGGAGCAAACCGAGCGCGTCAAACAGTTCAAGCAGCCCGGCGCTTGCCTCCACTGCCACGCCTCGATCATTCCCGCCTACCGCGAGATGGGCCGCAAGGCCGGTGTGCCCGACGCTCGCCCGCAGGATCAGATCATGAAGGGCTTCGAGGCCGTCTGCGCCCTGTCCTACGCCGAGGCCCGCAACCTGACCGGCAGCAACGGGGACAAGCTGATCCAGCATCCCGTCGCCTGCATCGATTGCCACGACCCGGCCTCCATGGGTTTGCGCGTGACCCGCCCCGGACTCCTCAACGGCTTGCGCGAACTGGCCAAAGCCGACACTCCTCTGCCGCACCTGCCGAGCGTTATGCACTGGCGGGCCGGCAACCGGGTGCGCGACTATGACGTGAACGCCGACGCCTCGCGCCAGGAGCTGCGCACCCTCGTCTGCGCCCAGTGCCATGTGGAATACTACTTTAAGGGGCCTGAAAAAAGGCTCACCTACCCTTGGCACAAGGGCATCCGGATGGACGAGATCGAGTCCTATTACGATGCGGAGGGGTTCGCCGACTGGAACCACGAGGGCAGCGGCGCCAAGATGCTCAAGGCCCAGCACCCCGAATTCGAGACCTGGAGCCAGGGCATCCACGCGCGCAGCGGCGTCTCTTGCGCGGACTGCCACATGCCCTATCTGCGCGAAGGCGCGGTCAAGATCAGCGACCACCATGTGCGCAGCCCGCTGTTGAGCCCCTCGCGTTCATGCCAGACCTGCCACCGCTATCCTGAAAAGGAAATCATGGCCCGCGCCGAGGCGATCCAAGGCCGGACCGCGGCGCTGATGCTCCGCGCCGAACAGGCCACCGTGGGCCTCATCCGAGAGCTGTCCGATGCCCAAAAAAGCGGCGCAACGGACAGCGCCCTGCAAGCTGCCCGCGCGCTGCACCGCCAAGCGCAGTGGCGGCTGGACTTTGTGGCGGCCGAGAACTCGATGGGTTTCCATGCGCCGCAGGAATCCGCGCGCATCTTGGCTGAAGCCATCGACCTCGCCCTTCGCGGGCGGATTGAACTCCTGAAGCCCGGTGAAAAGACAAACTAGGCTGGCCGTCGCCGTGGTCACTATTTTCTCCTCGCCATTTCAAGGATGCCGGTGCTAAACTCACCAGAAATAAGCTAAGTGTATTTGTTTATTGCATAAGTTGTTTCTGATTATGATCGTTTAAACGAATCTGTGATGCCAGACTATGACCGCTGAAACCCATGCCCAAATCGCTTCGTTCATCTGGAACATCTGTAATCTCCTTCGCGGGCCTTACAAACGCAACGAATACCGCAAGGTCATCCTTCCCTTGGCCGTCCTGCGCCGCTTTGACTGCATCCTCGCCCCGACCCGTGCTGCCGTTCTCAAGAAGCACGCCGACCTCAAGGGGAAGGGTGACAACATCGTGCGCCACAGCCTGACCCAGGTCACCGGCGTGCCGTTCTACAACCTCTCGAAGTTCACGATGGGCAAGCCCGCCGAAAAGAGTGGTCTCAACGGCTTGCTTGACGACCCCGGCCAGCTCGACCAGAACCTCAACCGCTATATAGGCGCCTTCTCTCCCAACGTCCGCGCCATCATCGAGCGGTTCAAATTCGGCGAGGAGATCGCC
This sequence comes from Kiritimatiellia bacterium, assembly GCA_028700415.1. Classification (GTDB taxonomy): domain Bacteria; phylum Verrucomicrobiota; class Kiritimatiellia; order RFP12; family UBA1067; genus JALHET01. Next base: position 1,957 of record JAQVSS010000013.1, on the reverse strand, counting down.
ACCCTGTCTCAGAAGAACCTGCTCTACCTTGTGGTCAAGCAGTTCGCCGCCATCGACCTCTCGCCCGACCGCGTGGACAACGTTCAGATGGGCTACGTCTTCGAGGAACTCATCCGGATCGGCGCGGAACAATCCAACGAGGAAGCCGGCGAGCACTTCACTCCCCGTGAAGTCATCAAGCTGATGGTCAACCTGCTCCTCGCCCCCGAGAAGGACCTCGCCCGCAGCCACGTCGTCAAAACCATCTACGACCCCGCCTGCGGTACGGGCGGCATGCTCTCCGTGGCCGAGCAGTACATCCGCGACCTCAACGCCCACGCCCAGCCCAAGCTCTTCGGGCAGGACTGGAACGACGAGGCCTGGGCCGTCTGCAAATCCGACATGCTCATCAAGGGCGAGGACGCCGACAACATCATCCTCGGCGACACCTTCACGCAGGACGGGTTCACCCGCACGCCCGACGGCAAGAAGTGGACCTTCGACTACATGCTCGCCAACCCGCCCTTCGGCGTAGAATGGAAGCAGCAGCAGAAGGCCATCGAGCGCGAACGCGACACCCTCGGTTTCGACGGCCGCTTCGGCGCGGGCACGCCTCGCGTCAATGACGGCGCCCTGCTTTTCCTCCAGCACATGCTCTCCAAGATGCGCTCCGCGAAGGACGGCGGCAGCCGCGTCGCCATCGTCTTCAACGGCTCGCCCCTCTTCACCGGCGACGCGGGCGGCGGCGAGAGCGAGATCCGCCGCTGGATCATCGAGCACGACTGGCTGGAGGCCGTGGTCGCCCTGCCCGAGCAGCTCTTCTACAACACAGGCATCTCCACCTACCTCTGGGTGCTCACCAACCGCAAGGAGAAGCCCCGCAAAGGCAAGGTGCAGCTCATCGACGCCCGCGCCTTCTGGGTGCAGATGGAAAAGAGCCTCGGCAACAAGCGCCGCCGCATCGGCGACCCTTCCGACAAGGAGAAGGACCCCGACCACATCGGTGACCTCACCCGCATCTTCGGAAACTTCAAAGACGGCGAGACGCGCACCTTCACCGAGGAGGACCCCGTCACCCACCGGCCTGTTCAGCGCAAGCGCATCGTCAGCAAGGTCTTTGACAACGAGGACTTCGGCTACAGCAAGATCACCGTCGAGCGCCCCCTGCGCCTGAACTTCCAGACCAGCGCCGAACGCATCGCCCGCCTCGACGATGAGAGCGCCTTCAAAAACCTCGCGACGAGCGCCCGCAAGGCCTCCGCCGCCCGCGAGGAGGAGATCGAGGCCGGACGCCAGCGGCAGCGGCAGATCAAGGTCTTCCTGCAAAGTGGCATGGGCGTCCCGCCCATGGCTCCCAAGCTGTATCGCGACCGCGCCGCGTTTCTCTCAAGCCTCAAGGCCGCCGCCAAGAAGAGCGACCTGCGCCTTTCCGGCCCCGAACTCAAGGCCGTGCTTGCCGCCCTCGGCGAGCGCGACGAGACCGCCGAAATCTGCCGCGACGCTAAAGGCAACCCCGAGCCGGACGCCGACCTGCGCGACACCGAGACCGTGCCGCTTAAGGAGAACATCGAGGCCTATTTCAAGCGCGAGGTACTGCCCCATGTGCCCGACGCCTGGATCGACACCACCAAAACCAAGATCGGTTACGAGATCCCGCTCAACCGCCACTTCTACCGCTACGAGCCGCCGCGCCCGCTGGAGGTCATCGAGACCGACATCAAGCGCCTCGAAGGCGAGATCATGAAAATGCTCGCGGAGGTGACCGCGTGAGCGGGCGCTGCAAGGGACGCAAACGACGGAAGGGACGGAAGGCCGTCGCGTTTGGCTATTCGGCCTTTTCTCTTAACGATTATGTCTGAGCACTTCATACCTCCGCACGGCGGCTACGAGAACCTGCTTTCGTTCCAGAAAGCGCGCATCGTCTTTGACGGTACGGTCCGGTTCTGCGAGCGCTTTGTGGACCCGCGCTCGCGCACGG
>JAQVSS010000174.1 GCA_028700415.1 Kiritimatiellia bacterium | reverse complement strand
CGCATCTGGTCGATCAGGCGCCCGCCGGTGTAGGTGCGCCAGACCCGTTCGGGCAGCAGTTTGAGAGGTTGCGTCATCGGTTAGGTCTCCTCTTCGAGCGTTCGCATGGTCCCGGTCGCAATATGGGCGGTGTCCAGCCGGTGCATGGCGGTCTCGTCAACCATGAAGTCGATCCACATGTAGTGGCAATGCTTTTTCTGCACGACATCGACACCATGGAGCGACCCCAGCGGAATGTAGAGCAGCTGGTTCCCCAGCATCCGGTACGGTTCGCCTTCGATGGTGATAAAGGCGTCGTTTTCCGGGAAGCTGAAAAAGTACTGGTCCAGCATCGGGTGGTCATGCGCCTTGACACAGTCCGGGCCAAACGTCTCCACGCTGCCCATGGCAAAACGCGGAATCGTCCTCTGCTCTATGATAACACGACTGATCGTCTTGTCACTCTTGTTGCGATCGCGGTATTGTTTGGCCAGCCGGTAAGGCTGGATGACCGGGAATCTCGTCTGGAACGCGGCCAACTCGGCTGTGTCGCCAGGCGCAATCTGCCATTGGATTTCAAACAGGGATACCGCGGTTTCGGCCTGGATGGTCACATCCTGATCCGGCGCCGGAACATAGGTCGCCCGCTCGGCGATCAGATCGTCACGCCCGCCGCTCAGAAATCGGGCTTGCCCGCCGATCAAGGTCAGGATATGGTAAACACCACTGTTACCGGCCAAAGTCAGGGTGTCGCCGGACTGGATGTTGTGCTGGTAAGGAACGGCACCGGGGATGTCGCCCGGATTGAGCGGGGCTGAACAGGTTGCTTGTTTGTTTGCGTCCATGGCCGTAAATGTGATGTTCATGTTGTTACTCCTCGTCTCTTTTTTTATTCTATCGGCATAGGGCATGAAAGAGTGCATTCGTCCGGCAAAGCCGGCTGTTCCAGCGTCGGATTGACCGCTTTCACCCGGTCGACCACCAATTGGCGGAACTCCGGCGACAGCATCGCGAAAAACGCGGTGAACCCGGTGACACGAACCACCAGGTCAGGGAATCGGAACGGATCGCGGTGAGCCGCGAGGATCTTTGCCCCGTCGATGATGTTGACATTCAAAAGCGTGTTGCCGCTCTTGAGAATGGCGCGGATCATGGCACACATCTTGTCGATACCTTCTTCGTCATCCGCAATACCAGGATCAAGTTCAAGTTGTACCGGGGCGGTGTTGCCGAAATTGGGCTGGATGGCCGCGATCGCGTTGCACATCGCAGATACAGCGCCGTCTCTGCGAAAGCCGCTGTTGGGGTTGGCCCCGTGATTGATGGGGTCCCCGCTTTTGCGTCCATCGGGCGTAGCGCCGACCGCCTTGCCAAAGGCGATGGTATTGGACCAGGAGAAAAAGCCCGGTATAAACTGAATGCCAGGATAACGCCGGCAGAGGGCCCGAACAGCGCCGGTGAACGCGTCCTTGATGCGGACAGCCCATGTCAAAGCCGGGTTGTCGCCGCCGCCAAAACGTGGTGAGCGCATCAGGAGATGCTGCATAACCTGGCCTTCGGCTCCCGCGAAATCGGCGTCAAGCAGTGCTTTCAGGGCCGGGTAGGTGATATCCTTTTTCTGATCGACATGCTGTTCGCAGGCTGCGAAGCTGTCGATAACGACCGCCAGGCCGCTGCCGTCGATACACATGTTGTAGAAATTAGCCCCACCGTCCGTTATGTTGACCCCTTTTTCGATCAGGTTCTGCTGGAACAAATTCAGGATCAACTCTGGCTGGCTTCGGGTCTGGTACTTGAGATGGTGCATGATGCCTGCGCCGGTGGCATTGACAGCCTGCTCGAGATGCCGGTTGAAGCACTGCCAGAGGTCTTCAATGCGAGCGTCCTCGCGGACGGCGGTTTCATGAAAAGCAACCTCGAATACACGTGCCAGGTTGATTTTAACCGTATCGTTCATCGTGTATTCCAACCCCGGCATGCACATCCAGTGGCAACCGGCCGCAACTCGTTTGCGGGCCTGATCACGCGTATAACCGCAATTCATGAAACCCTCGACCAAAGCCGTATCCGAACTGTAGCGAGGCCAGCCCTGCCTGTTGCGAAACAGGCAGACAACAGATTTTCTGAAAAATGCCGGGTCCAGCTGGTCATGGACACGGATTGTCAGGTTGCAGGCGATGTTGATCTTGTCGGCAGCCTCCAGCGCCAGGTAAGACAGTGCGGAGGTCATGTCGCGTCCGTCGGCGTCCGGGCCGCCCAACTGAAAATAGCGACTGTCCTGCAAAAAAAGGCAGGCAAGGTAGAAAACGGCCTCCTCGTCTGTCAACACGCCATGCGCCTTGTCCTGCTCATAGTAGGGCCGCAGCAGCTCGTCGAGCTGTCCGCCGGCCGAACCCCGGTTGTAGGTTCGTGAAAGTATTGAGAACCAGCACATCCATTGGATCGCCTCGCGAAAGGTTCGCGGCGGTTCGGATGCCACGTGCCGGTTGACTGCGGCCATCTCCTTGAGATTGGCTTTTAGATGAGGATTCTGTTCCTCCTCAGCCAGGCGATCGATCTCAGACGCCATGCGATGTAAAAAGCCGATGACCGCTTCGACCACCGTGATCTCGCTGTCATAGAATTCGTGGTGTGCGGATCCTTTGCTCGACCGGCAGCGCTTCAACTTGTCCAGGATACCACCCCAGCCAAGATCGAAGCCGATCTGCAAATCCGGGGTGAAATGGTGGCAATTGTCGATGCCGTGAATAATATTGTAACGGTCAAACAGAACCTGAAGATCGTCGAACGGATAGTCAGGGTTCCATTTGTGCGCTTTCGGCCGCAACCGCTCCAGAAACAGGAACCCTTTGCCGACAAACGCGTCCAGAGGGTCGCAATAGAGCGGGTGCTGTGCCAGGACAGAGCAGTAATTCTCCACCCAGGCTTGGTAGCCATAGATTGAGCCGTTGGGATGATTAGGTGCCAGCTGATAGATGAAGGCATCCTGAACAATCAGGCCATAATCATCTTCGTTGGCGCCGCCCGCACGCGCTTTCTCCTCTGTTTGGGCGACTTTCCTGGCCCGCAGCAACCGGAGCCGCCGATCGTAGTCGAAAGATTCCTGAGCATCGTACTGGTTAATAAAGGTAATCGCACTCATGATCGTTCCTCTCAGTTGACCTTGACCGTTATACCGGCTGCCTCGGCAACTGCTTTCAGATGGCTGAGCTTTTCCGGTGACAGCGGACGGCTGTCCTTGAACGCGTACGGCAAATCGAGGCTGGCATATTTCGACGCGCCTAGCGGATTGAAGTTCAGCAATTCATAATACCGGACAGATGCAAGTTTCGCGGCAAATGCCGCGATGCCGGCCACATTTTCCGCTTGGTCTGTGACGCCCGGAATCAACGGCGTTCGCACGATCAGGCTGATTCCCATGTCCGCCAGCATGCGGGCGTTTTCCAGGACAGTCGTCAGTTCTGCGCCTGTCTCCTTGTGATGCGCACCATGGTCGATGAGCTTGATGTCAAACATAACCAGGTCTGCCTTCTGGGCCAAATCAGCTACCACGGCAGGCGGCGCATTGAGGTTCGTTTCCAGCGCAACGGCAAAGCCTTCCGCGCAGCAAGCCTCGATCAGGGCCCGGGCGAATGCGGGTTGGCACAGCACTTCGCCGCCGGACAGGGTGACACCACCGCCTGATTCGTCATAATAAACACGGTCCTGGCGGACTTCCCGCATGACCTCGTCGACCGTCATGACGGTTCCGGCCATAAGCAGGGCCTCCGTCGGACAAACCGCCGCGCAACGGCCGCAGGCGCGGCACAACGACCGGTCAATGACATGAAGCGTTCCCTTCATCTGGTGCGCCTGGTGCGGGCAAGCCAGAACGCAGCGACCACAGCCAATGCAACGATCCGGGTAATAACACAGGGATGGCCGGGCCGAGATGGTTTCCGGATTGTGGCACCAACCGCACTGCATGTTGCAGCCTTTAAGGAACACGGTCGTTCGGATGCCGGGTCCGTCATGAAGTGAAAAACGCTGTATTTCAGTCACCAGGCCATGCATGTTGCTGCTCCTTGTCATGTGCTGCTTTTCATTATATGGTCAATAATATCCCGATTCGACTCCAACACCGTTGCCGAGTGGTCAGATAAATTGGAGTTGACCCGATTATGCGGGACAGGCTATAATGGTTGATTAACGAATAAGAGCCGCTCTGCGGCCAAGGATCGGTCACATGACACATACAGTCCACATCCTGCTGGAACCTTCATATATCAAGCCTGTCTGGTATGTCGACAGCATCAACAGCCTGCGGGCCGGCGCGGCCAAGCGGCATTACCTGGTTCAGGATTGCTATGCTGCCGACGAAATCGTAAAGGCTCATTCGGCTAGCGCGGCAATCGTCATCAGCACAAGCGATGGCTGGACGCAGAACGCGATCGCGACGCTCAAAAGAAGCGGGATCCGGCCGATCCTGGTCGGTGCCGTACCACAATCCTTCGGCTATGATGTCAGCGGCACGATCTATAACCGCCGGGCCAGCGTGGAACAACTGGTTCATTACTTTTCCCGGATGGGGCGCGACCGTATTGCCCTGGTCGGTTTGAATCCTGTCTCGAGCAACGACCAGGAGAAACAGTTTGCTTTCATATCGGCGATGGCCCAGCTGGGTCTCGAGGCCGCATCCGGTGACATCTTTCCTGTCCGGCACGATCTCGACGACGCCATCGACGCATTTTTGGCCGCCCCCTCGCGTTACACCGGTGCGATCTGCGCAAACGATTATGTCGCGGTCGCCTTGCTGGCCGAATCTGCGCGTCGCAAAATTCGGATTCCGGATGACCTGGTCGTCGCCGGATTCGGCAACCATCTGCTGGGGCGCTGCTCGAAGCCGACCTTGACGACGGCAACCATGGACTACCGCGAAATGGGCGTTCAAGCCTTGACCATCTGGGAGACGCTGCAGGCAAATCCCAAGGTCAGCGCCATCGTGCTGACCGTGCAGCACCAGATCATCTGCCGCGGCAGCACCGGTCACCCCGAATTGGCCGAAACCATCGGTACATCCGGCCTGCCTGCGGGCCAGTACCCCAACCAAAGATTGGACAGCAGCGCTTCTCTCGGGCGCATCAATCGCGAGATCAGGAGCCTGGAGCAGTGCCTGCGGCTCTGCGACGAGCTCGACTACAAGATCATCTGCGAGCTGCTCGCAGGTCATAGCTACGAGGCGATCGGATTCCGGCTTTACTTGTCGCGAAGCGCCCTGAGCCGGCGTTTGAAAAAAATGTACCAACTGGTCGATGTGTCATCACGCAGCAGTTTCCTAACTTTGCTTAACAAATATATCGCCAATTTCAGCTGCCTGATGCAGACGGTAACCTCTGCACAATAGTTCTCATTCATCTATGGCAAACGATCTGATTTCGGCTGACCGTATTCCCGCCTCATTGCTTCCATGGAAATGACCCATTGTTTCCCATACTTGCAGACATCGACGCCATTAACCAGCTTGCCATAGGAGATTGCCTTGCGTAATGTGCTTTCATTCAATCCCCAAATCCGGGTTGCGTCAGTAAATGCCATCAGCCCGTCAAATGGCGTTTTAACAGTCTGACCATTCTCAAAAAGCTCGTCGCAAGACAGATCAAGCGTGTCGTTCCAGATGATTCCGTAACCTCCCACATCCACCTTTACGCTGGCAAACAGCTCAGGATCATTTTCAAAAATTCTAAACGACGCCCATTTAACAAAGAGCGGTTTGACGTCGTACAATTTCGTAACACCCTCTGCAAACTGAACGCTCAAACGATAGTCCGGCAAGGCTTTGACTGCTTTCACCTTATGAAACATAAAATCACCTCATTCCAGGGGAGAAAGCGGCTTGAAATCCTGCGTCTCCCACATATGCAGCAGATCATTTTTATGAATGCCTACCCACACCTTTACCATAGATAATGCCTTGGATGGCAAATGACCCTCTAATAACCCGCCTGTCCGGACATCAATCGCAGCCATTTCTCCCTCATATAGAGCATGAATATGCGGCGGGTTATGCTCTGCCTGCTGAAAGTACATACGAATGATAATCCCGCAAAATTTTGATAATACCGGCATATAACAAAGCCTGTCGTGTAGATTGCTCGGCATCCCTTTCATTGTCTCGGGTTATTCGTGTGAAGGAAAACGCAGATCCTATTTTTTAGATACAACAGGCTACACGATACCCAAACTTACAATTTCAGATCCGAATCCGTGCGCTGCCTCTTTACCGGATGCGTTCCCTTACTTCACTCATCTGCAAACATCGAACGGCACACCCAGTTCTCATTCAAATGCATGATATCACTTTTCCGTGATATAATCAACAGGTCTCTCAATTAGATTTCGATTTTAAGCAAATAATATCAGCGGAGACTTCTCCGCCGCACGCATGTATTATGCAGATTGGTTCTGTTCGCGAAATAGCTGTTCCATAGATCAACTGAGTGAAAAACAAGATTTGTTCATCTTTCGGAGAAAAGAACAACTCATTTCTTAACTACTCATTGGTTCACAGCTTATGTTTTCGGCAAATCAGCTGCCAACACATAAAGGAAATGGCGGATCAGGGTCTCAAGGTGTAACACGACTTGCATTGTGCATATACCTGGCGGCACAGAAAACGGGCAGCCTTGCGGCTGCCCGTTCGTTCTGTCATCGTTCTGATGACGAATCTTTTGATCAATAGTTCTCGAGCGCGGCTGCATACGCTTCAGCGTAATAGCCGAGGTATTCCTGGAAGCCCAGGTTGTCCAGCTCGGTAAAGTAGTTGTCGAGTTCATTCAGCGAACGGGCGCCGGTGATGAACTTGGCAGATTCCGCTTCGATGTGCGCATTGATGACTGAAGCCAGTTCGGTGATCCGGTCGGAGGTGTCTTCGTCAAAATAGACCAGAGTTGTCAGGGAGCTGACCTGGATGTTGTCAAACGCTTCCATCGCGCTGATACGCCAGTAGTAGTCTCCGTTCTCCGGGGAAGCCTTGTACCAGTCGTAGTATTCCAGTACCGGCAGATTGCTCAGCGAATGACGATAACGGTTTTCCCCGATGGTCGTGCCGATCGAACCCATGTTGAAACCGGCAACCAACGACTTCAGGTAAACAACAGCATTTTCCCACTTGGTGGTTCCGCCTTCGACATCGACACGGTCATAGTCGACGCGGCTCCATTTCTCGTCGCAATACCAGCCGCCGTAGCCTTCCAGCATCAGGTGCTCTTCATTGCGGCAGGCGCCGACCCAGGCAGCGTGCGTCCCTTCATTGGTGCACATCCAGTCGGCCCAGCGGGCGATCAGTTCCTTGTTTTCGGCATTGACGGACACGAAGCAGCCGCCGCAGGTCCATGTCGGTTTTTTAACCGCAAACGCTTTGTCATTAAGCGCGCTGGTCATGGCGCCGAGTGCCGTGTACTGGGAGAACATGTCGTAGTCAGGGCAGACCGCGAACGGATCGGTGGCGATCACGCCTAGCTTGCCTTCGGTCGCCTTGGCGGACACGCCGACGGTATCCAGTGTGAAGAAATCCGGGTCGATGATCTTGTCCTGGTAGAACTTGTTCATCAGCTTCAGGTATTCACCGAACACTTCCTTGTCGCCGCCGGGGATGATGATTTTTTTGTTGCGGACGCCGGGGGCTGTACCCGTCGCATCTTGTGTAATCACACCCAGTGCCTGGAAGATGATCGCACTCGGATTGCTTGAGGCATAAGCGCCGCCAAACGGGATAACATCCTCGCCTTTTTCCTTGAACTTGTACATGACGTCGACGAATTCGTCCAGCGTCTTGGGCATTTCAAGGCCAAGTTCTGTCAGCCAGCTCTCGCGGATGTTACGCTTGCTGTAGGCAGACGGGTTTGCAGGATCGGTGATGAAGGGGTAGGAATAAATAGCGCCGTCCGGCAGCGTGGTGCCCGTACGCATATCCGGATGGTCCTCCAGCAGCTTCCAGATCGCAGGGGTCAGTGTCTCGTCCATGTATTGGGACAAGTCCAGCAATTGGCCTTCTGTGCTTCCGTAAAGAACCATCTGGGTCGGCGTCAGGGATTTGCCGAGGGTGACGTCGGTCAGGTTGTCCGAGGCAAAAGCCAGGGCAATGTACTCGTCGGCACCGGTGTTAAGCACTTGTGTGACGTCACACTTGATGTTGTAGATTTCTTCCATGGCCTTCCAATAATAGCGGGAGTATGGGTCATTGGAATAACCGGAATCCACAAAGATGGTGATGCTAAAGCCAGCTTCCTGACCTTCCTTGACGATGGGATGATACCCATCCAGGTTCAGGTAATCCGGATACTGCGAAGCAGCCTGGGTTGTCGTGGCAGTCGTGCTGCCGGAGCCTTGTGTCGTGGCTTGGGTTGTCGTTGAACCGGTGCCCGATGTTGTTGTCGGTGTCTGGGTGCAGGCCGTCAGGGCCACGAGCAGGGCCAGAACAAGAACAAGACAAAATGACTTTTTCATGCGGTTTCTCCTCGTATAATAGTTTTGTAGTCCAGTAAATACTGTCATTACTGGGCTGGTTGATATCGCAAACGCCCTGATTCATAATGGTCTTGTAAGGCCGTTTGAGGACTAGTTCTAATTCCCCTTGTA
>JAQVSS010000173.1 GCA_028700415.1 Kiritimatiellia bacterium | reverse complement strand
TGATTTCGCCGCGTCCAGTGGAGCGTCCGTCGCCGTTCACGTCTTCAAAAACAGTGGCGTGCACGAGCTCCGCAGGAACGACGCCCGTTGATTCGAGGTTCTCCACGACGACTTTGCCGACGCGGCAACTGACATACGGATCGAACACCTCGCGCGGCTCCCCTTTCTTTCCTGTCACGCGCACCGACTTCGGCCCGACAACCGCGAGATGCGAAAACGGATACCGGTCGGCGTGGAACCTCACCTTAAGGTTCTTGAAGAAGATGCTGGTGAGATTCGCGCCGAATTCGAACGCGCCGAAATGCCCGCGCACCGGGTCGGAACCGGTGTAGTCATTGAACATGTCGATCGGACGATCGAGATCGATCTCGATGTCCTCGAAGTGCAGGTTGCCTCCAGAACCGGTCTTCGACCATTCGGGCTCGGTGCCGATCGCGTAGTTCGGGGTTTGCAAGTACATCTTGAAGCACTTGATCCCTTTCACGCGGCGGAAGACGACGTCGCGGATCGAGCAGTCAACTTCGGTCCCATCCTTGTAGCGGTAGGTCGCCGGCTGGATGCGGATTGCCGGATATCCGTCGTCGCCGAGCAATTCCAAGTCTTCGCAGAGGATCGTATTCTGCGGGCCGAACGTCACCGACGAATCGAGCCAGTCGTAGGCGTTTAAGGCGACGAGATCGTCCCCCACTTCTCCGCGCGCGTTCCGGATGTGCACCCGCGAAAGGTTGCCGTTCAGGTGATAGCCGTCGGCCATGCAGCGGTCGAACACCGTGTCCGTAAAGTGAATGTCGCTGCCGTTGCCGCCCTGATAGGCGAAGGCACTCGTATACGCGAAGGTCACGCCCTTGAAACTGATGTGATTGCAAGTGTTGAAGAGCATCAGCGTCGAGACACCGTAATAGTTGCCGATCTTGCGTTCGGACATGTCCCAGCGTCCGCTCTTGCCGTAACCGGCGCGCGCGCGCCGCCAGTCCTCCCACCGTCCGCCGACAATCGCGACGTTATCGTCGCGGACAGTGTGATGCGTCGGCGCGAGTGTGCCATCCGAGGCCCTCTCATTGCGGAGCATGACCACGTCCGTGCCCGGCAACAGCGCAACCGTGGCCCCGTTGGCCTCGATACGGCGGTTGGAGGGCATCCTTATCGTTCCGCCGATATAGTACTTCGCCTCCCGCGCGGGAATCACGACAACCTCATGTTCGTCGAGCGCCTGTTGGAGAGCAGCCGTCCATACGTTCGTGCCGTGGACCGCCATGACCCCCGTCGCGTAATCGGCAAGCGAGACGCGATCGGAAAGCCTTGCCTGCAACGCCGCGGTTTCCGCCGCAGAAACGTCAAGGGCACTTTCAATTTCGGCGACCGTCGGCTCCGCCGCGCAAGCGATGGATGATGCCGCAAGTACGGCAAACGAAAACATGCTTATGCGGGGCTTCAATGAGGGACAACAAGAGTTCGAGCGCCGCCGCCTTCATTTTAAGACGACACGATACAGCCCCGTGATTTTCGGCATCATAAAGGTCAAAGATTCTCTCAAAAGCGATCTTCACCCGTTCCGTAGCCGGGAACAACCGCATGGGGAATCGCCGCAGTTTTTGGACAAGCCATGTGTTTTCGCGATGCGGCAGATCAAGCACCCTTTTCTCCTTTTTCGGAATTTGGAAAAGAATGCGTTGAAGCATGAGTCCCTTGGGATTGTGACACATGCGATGCGGTTCATGCGGTTGCGACACAAATACCGAGCCTGGCAGAAACGGATACACACTGCCGTCGGCCTCAAACGCGAGATTTCCGCGAAGGCACAACGAAATCTCGATACACCCCGTGTGAACATGCTCTTCTGTCCCGGCCCGCGCCATTTGAAAATTGCTCAATCCAAGGAGCGGAATACAATCCACCCCGCACGGCCGAAGATCGAGCGACCGCCGTTCCTTCCCGTCGATATAGGTGTTGATGTCGTTCACATGGCACTGAGAGCGTTTTTTCATTCCGGCGACACCTTTGCGCTGTCACGATACCGAATCACCAATATCGTCCCGTAGAGACCGAACTGCGGGAGTTGAAGCACGAGTGGGTTCGGAATGGCCTACGGAAGGGGTTCACACGCCGCAGCGGCTTTCTGCTTCGCAGCTTTCCCGGCGTCCAGACCGCCGATATGGAACGCGCCGACGGGAAGTCCAGCCTCGTTGAGAAGATAACCGCGCCAAGGGGCGGAATGGAGGTAGCGGAGCGACTTGGGCTCTTTCAACTGTGGCGAAAAGACGACGAGCTCCCCGTTGGTGATCTGCCCGCGGTACTCGACGTGCTCCACGTTCGGGAGCCGCTGGATGTTGCCGATTTCCGCCTTTACCCACTTGCCGTCCGCGCCCGCAACCTCGAAGCCGTATTCCGCGCTCTTGGCGGGATCCCTGTGGATGCGCCAGTCGGGATCATAGATGCCCCATTTCTTCACGTTGCGGAACTTCATCACGAACTTGCCGTCCTCGACCTTCCAGGTTTCGAGTGTCGGCGAATCGGCAACCACCTTGTCGCAACCGTAGTCGCGCTTGAGCGCGAGGAGCGCGAGGCGCAGTCCCACCGTTTCCTTGTCGTTCGGATGGATGTCGTGGAGGTTGCCGACGTCGCAGAGAACCGCCATGCCCGCGTCCGGCTCGGAACGTGCGAACGTGTCCTGCTCCTCCTGCATGAGCGGGACAAGCGGATTGCCCCACGGGCAAAGCTGCGCGAAATAGAGCTTGTAACGGGGATTCTCGAAGACGCGTTTCCAGCCGTTCAGCAGATCGCGCATCTTGCCAACGTATTTCGGGATCTCGGTCTCGGAGGTGTTGCTTTCGCCTTGGTACCAGATCGCGCCGCGCATCGCGTAGGGGCAGATCGGGGCGACCTTGCCATTGTGGTACTGCGAGGGCTTCTGACCGTCCTGATCCTTGCGGCTTTCGGGACAAGGCGTCGGACAATCCGGCGTCCACGTCTCGATGTCCGTCGCCCCGACGTAGGCGCCGAAGAGTCCGACCGGCACGCCGAGCGCACCCTGCAGATAGAGCCCGTACCAGACGGCGACGGCCGAAAAGCCGCCGTGGACCAGGTATTCGGGCGTCGCCGTGTGCCAGGTCACGTCCTCGTCCGTACGCGGCACGTTGCTCCAGCTGTTGCCGAGGTGCGCAAAACGGAGCGTCGGACGCGCGGTGATCTGTCCGACCTGATGGCCATACCGGTCGCGGGCGCGCGGGGAATCGCTCCAGAATGGAATCCCCATGTTGCTCTGCCCGGAGCAGAGCCATACCTCGCCGACAAGGACGTCGTGCACGGTTTGAGAGGTTTGAGAAGTTGAAGTGACGACCAAATCACGGCCCTCAGAAGACGCCTTCATGGGGTCAAGGTCGATGCGCCACCTGCCGTCGGCGGCGGCCGTCGTTTCCTTCACCTGTCCGGCGAATTCAACCTCCACTTTCTCGCCGACACCGGCCGACCCCCAGACCGGAACCTTCATGTCCCGCTGCAGCACCGCCCCGTCCGTAAACGGCGCGGCCAATTTAATCGCCGCAAACATCACTGCGCAAAGCATTTCGTCTTTTCCTTTTTCGCCGTCGTCACAAACGTATCCGCTATTTCACGGAAACGGCCCGCAATCGCGGGAGCTGGCGCGTCACCGAAAACGGACACCAGTTAGTGATCACGCGAGTATTTTCAGGGGGTTGGCGCAAAGTCTAGCATGCGGACCGTTTCCGGCGGAATCGTCGCCACAAAGAACCCGTTCTCGGCCTTCGACTCGCCGCCGGCGACGCGTTCGCGCGCGCGCGGACGCGGCGAGGCGATTTTCACGTTCTTCGTCTCCTTCGTCGAGGAGTTGAAGACCGTGACGTACCTGTCGCCAAACTGCTCAACTAAAATTTCAGGATCGGACGAGAACGCGAGCGTCGTCACCGGTTTCCACCCCGCGGCCGCGAGTTCGCATGCGAGCGGCACGTATTTCTTGAAAAGGTCGCGGTCGCGGTTGTAGTATTTCGGAAATGAAAAGTAACAATCCGTGAAGCCGTTGTCGCTGAAGAACCCTGGGAACATACCGTAGGCGAGCGCGCGCTGCATATATTTTTCCACGTGGTCGTGCGAGAAATTCTCGTAGTTCGTGTTTTGCAGGAAACAGTACGGCTTTTTGCCCGCGATGGCGCGCTTGAAGATAAGGTCTTTGTGGGACGTTGGGTTCCATGTGTTGCCGCGGTTCCAGTCGGTTTCCGTGCCGGGCACATCCAACCACGGGACAATCAGCGACGTGCGGTACGGCGTGGAGTTCGCCAGCGTGTAGCGCCCGTAGGCGTTCAGCCGGTGGTGGATTGAACGCGCATACTCATAGCTCACCATCGCGCCGGAAATGCACGGTTGCTTCTTCTCCCCGCCCCAGCAGAGCGGCGTCTCCATCGCGGAGAAATGCGTGCGGTCGTAGTCGGCGCCGATCGAGAATCCCATTTCGGAGGAGTCGATGTATTCGCCGTCGGCACCGTCGGGGAACGTCTTGCCGCCGTAACGCGCCCTGAAGGACTCTTCCGAAAGCTTCACGTTGTAGTCCGTGACCTCGCCTTTGATTCCCGGCGCGGAGTTGAGGCTCCACATCGTGCCGGCCGGCGTCCACGGCTGCGACTGGATGTGGCCCACCTTGCGGCCGAACTCGTCCATCGCCGCGCTCGTCTTCCACGCGAGCGCCCGCTTCTCGCCTCTCGCCGCGAGCGCCTCGGCATGCGCGACGCATTCGTCGTACGTCGGAAGTCCGCCGTCCTTGCCTTTGAGGTGCATCCACCACGAAGACGGCTCAGTGTAGTGGAAGCAGTAGATTCCATGTTGGTCATACCACTTCCACTGCCCTTCGTCGCCCTCCATGTACATGAAGCCGAAGTCCTCGTGCTTTTCGATTTTGTACGGCGGCACCGTGACGGTCCAGAGGCCGAACTTCTTCATCCGGTTCGCCGTGGGGAACGGATAGACTTTCGCCCACGCCTCCAGCGCGCCGCGGAACCGGTCCGCCGCCGCGAACGGGAATAACGCGAAACCGATTTGCGCGTCGTTCTTCTCCGGAGCGAGGCCGACGTCGAACGCGATGTAGAGAATCCGCAACGCCGGATTGAGCGCCACACGGTACACGGCCGGCGCCTTGGGGTCAACCGCGATCGCCGTGCCGAGATCCGCGACCGAACACGCGCCCAGAGGCCACTTCGACAGGCCTCCCATGCCATACGGGAGGTGCGTTGTCACGCGCTGCTCGCCGTCAGCCGCCGTCACGGTCCGCGATGTGCGAGGGTCCTCGTGCCACGCAATTTCGCCCTCGGCAAGCGGCACGGCGAAAAGGACCGTGAGCGCGCGATCATGCGGCGCTTCGCCGGAAAGGCGCGCCTTCAGGTACCGAGCGCCGTTGTGTTCTTCGCTGGTCGTCTCCACCCTCACGCCGAGTGCGGCTCCGTCGGCGGGTTCGAACCCCGTCCCCGCCGCCGCATCCCGCAGGAAGAACGACGCCTTCGCCGGCGGGGGCGCTGTTTTCACCGAGACACCATCCAGACGCGTCAAGCCCGTGCCGACCGGCAACGTTTCGAAAACCGGTGCGCGGAACCGCACTTCTCCTGCGGTGTTGCGGAGCATAGCATACACCGTCAGGTGGTCGATCACCTTCCCGGAATCAAAAACGAGCGTCCGGCGTTGCCAGCCCGCCTGAGGATTCGGGGAGAACTTCGCAGTCTTCCCCCACTCGTGCGAGCCGTCCGCGTAGTCGACGTCCGCAAAAAGCTCGAACCCGTTGCCGCCGGGCACCTTCACGGCGAGCCCTTCCGCAGAGAAGCGCACGGGCGTGGGCGCCTTTTGCGCGAGTTTGAACCCCCACCCCATGCCGCGCTTCTGCGTCGCGTCCGCATTCACAAGCACGATCTCATCTCCTTGGCGCACACATCCCGATCCGAACGGCTTGCCCGTGTCGAACGTGACGTTCTCCCGCCTCGTCCACTCCACCTCGTCAACTGCCACGTACCCCGCCGCGTTCGCGGCGATGCCGCACAGGGCGGAAAGAACCGCCATTCCAAAAATCGTCGTTTTACCGTTCATTTTCTTCATTTCCTTACGCGCCGAATTTCGCCTTCGCCTCGGCGATCTGGTCGATCGCTTTAAAAATCGTCTCGCGGCGATGCGGCTGCGTGAAGCACCAGACGGTATTCATCATACCTTTGAAGCGTTCCGGCGGGATGACCTTGCGGCTGTATTCAAAAAAACCGGCGAAGTGGTCGTTCACCATGCCGGCAGGAACCTGATCGAAACCGCCCTGCTCCAATACCTCGTTCGCGCGCATCATCGTGCGACGAAAGTCGTGTTCCGACTTTTCCTTCGGGAAAGTGGACTCGTCGGTGGAAGCGTAGTACCAGTTCGAGTGCAACACGCTCTTGGACATCCGTTTCAGGAATTCGTCACGGTGGCGCCAGACATAGTCGCTCCAGATCCACGGACGCGATCCGTTTTTCTCCACGGTCGTACGGAAGAACTCGAAGTCGTGCCACCATAGTTCGGCTTGGCGCACGACCACGTAGCCGTAGGTGTGCTGATGCCAATAATCCTCCTCGTCGTAGCCCAGATGGAACAGTTCCGGGCCGTCGAAGATCTCGACGACGTCGCGGATCAGATCCGCGCACACGCGGTAGTAATCCGGAGTGGAGACCATCCGTTCGTATTCTTTGAGCCAAGGATCATGCCCGGTGGAGAAATTGAGCTTCGGCACGGGCGTCAGTCCCATGCCGCGCAAACGCTTCAGCTCCTCCTTCATCTTCGCGACGCTCCACGTGCCCTTGACCGCGAGTTCGGGATGACTCGGATAGGCGAGCGCTTCGCCGAGGTCGATCATTACCGTGTTGAGACCTTTCGCCGCCATGCGCCCCGTCGCCTCGCGCCAAAGTGCCTCGTCGAACCGGATCGCGTCCGAATAGAGCCCCCATCCGTCTTCGCCGCCCCATTTGTAGAACCCTTCCGTGACGCGGTTCTCCACGCGCACGTCGCTCCACATGTTCGTCCCGAGGTGCAGCAGAACCCCCCAAATGCGTTCGTTTTTCTCCCCCATGCCGTTTCCCTCTTGTTTTAACGCCGATTGCCGTCCGCAGTTTTTACTTGAAGAAAATGACTGAACCCTTGCCGGTAAACGTCACGGAGAGGACGCCGTCGACGACGCTCAGCTTTGCCGCGAGTCCGTCCGAGAACGTCTCGCCCGTGAAGACGACGGTGCTCAGGTTTTCGAGACCGGCGTAGGACGTCGCGGAAAGGATTGGAATCGTCTTGCCCTTAATAGTCCCGAGCGACGCGAGGTTCCTCAGCTCGACCTTCATGCCGGAGGCGACCTCGAACGTCCCCTGCACCGTGAGCGGCGCGGCGTCCGCGTCCGCGACCACCGCGCCAGCGACGACCGTGCCGTTCGACACAATGCCCTCGCCGCCGAGCGAGACGACGTACTGGCGGTGGCCGCCCAAGTCGAACGCCGCCCCGTCGTCCACGACCACCTTCATCTCGTTCTCAAACCCGTCGATGCAGCCGTTCAGACTCCACTTGGCGTTCAGGTACGCCTCGGTCTGCAGGAGCTCCGTATCCGAAAGGCGGTTGGTGTACACGAGGAGTTCCGCGAGACGCTGGTTGCCGCAGCGGATGAGGTAGTTCTCGCCCGCAAAGATGCGGCCGTCGTACCCGAGGCCGTCTGCGGGGCCGGAGTGTCCTTCCGCAAAACGGCAACTGACGACGTCCCACCCGCCCGAAAGCGGATTCGCGTCCCGGGCGCCGTGCGCCGTTCCGTTCACGCTCCAGGACGAGTAGGTGTGGATTTCGGAAAAACCCGACGTGCTGGTGAGCGGATCCTCCTTGTGCCTGCCGGCGGATTCGGACGTGGCGCTGCCGCGGTGCCATGCGTAGTACTTCACGTTGCCGCTCGTCCCGGACGCGCCGGTGTGGTCGCCGCCGCCGAACAGGAAGCCGCCGCCCTCCTGCGAACCGATCACCCAGAGCGCCGAGCGGATGTTCGTGATCGCGTTCCATCCGCCGTTCGGGTCGATGAAGCGGTAGCACTCGTACTTGCCGGTGCCGGATGCCGCCATGCGCACCGCGGAGCGGCCGTCCAAATCAGTTTCCGGAACGTACTGCGCCGTAGAGTTGACCGTCACCGAACTGTACGTGCCCGTCGCCGAAACGGCCTTCCAGCCGTCGTTCAGCACACTGTTCCACACGGGAACTTCGACGCGCCCGGAACCGTTCGTCGTCACGGTGACGCCCTGCCCCGCGTCGAGGTGGAACGCGAGACCGCGTGTCGCGAGTTCCGGCGTGTGATCGGGGGCGTGTCCTTTCAGGAGGAATGCACCCTCCACCACATGCACCGTGCCCGAATACGCGAGCGCGTCTATGACTTCCATCGTCCCCCCACCGCGCTTCACGAGCGTCCCCTCGCCGTAGAGGCGCTGGACGGCGAAGCCGCCGTCCAGATCGAGTTCGGTCGTTTCGTCCACCAGAAGCGAACCCACGCGCGGGTCGTCCGCTTCCGCGATTTCCGGAAGCGGCGCCAGTTCCGCGTCCGTCTTGCCGAACCATTTCTTCAGCAGGTAATTGCGCGTCGCGACCTT
>JAQVSS010000172.1 GCA_028700415.1 Kiritimatiellia bacterium | reverse complement strand
TACGGGATCGGATTGCGGAGAAACTGCGGGATGGACTCCGGGCACAGCAATGAGGCAAGATGGCCCAACAACACGCTACTCACCTACACCTTGCCGCGGACGGTCAAGGTGAGGGAGAGCGTGGACGCTGTGCCAAAGAAATGATTTATGAAAACGCAAGGCGCAAGGATGGTCGCGTGTGTTTCACTGACCTTTGTCAGTCTGTTCCGGTTGGCTGTCAGCGCAGGCACCGGCGACGCTTCCGTTGATGTGACCGCGCATGTCGAGATGCTCGGCAGTCCGTATCATTCGAAGTATCCCAGCGGACCGCGCATCTACGCGCGGAACATCTGGGACCTATGCGTCTGTGACGGCGAGCTGCTCATTGGTGCCGGCAACAGCAGCAATAAAGACCCGTCGCCAAATGCCGGCCCTGTGCCACTGATCGCGTACAGCCCTTCCGATGGCCAATTCCGAACTGTGTTCACAGTGGACGATGAGCAAATCGACATATTCCGCGTGCTCGATGGCAAGGTGTATGTCCCGGGACACGATCCCAAGGAGAGTTGGGAACAAGGAAATTTTTATCGCCGTGAAGAAAGCGGCGTATGGCGCAAACACAGGAACATCCCTTTCGGCATCCACAACTATGACATGGCCTCCTGCGGCGGGGCCCTGTTCGCGGGCTTGGGAACGCAGACAGGCGCTGCCGTGTCCATATCGAGGGACTCAGGCAGGACATGGACGAATGCGCCGATACCCAACTTTCGCGTACACGCATTCCTTACGGTTAAACAACACCTCTATGCGGCAACGGTGAACTTCCGCGAAGCCCCGACCTCGATGCGGAAACTTCTCGAACATGGCTGCGAGACCGCCACGGACATCTACCAGTACGATGGAACGGCGGGCTTTCGGGCGAGGAAGGACCTGGGGACGACACGGCTGTTTCCAAATGTCACCCTCAACACGAACCTCGTTCAGCGAATCGCCCGATCCATATCGTTCAAGGACAGCGCCGCCTACGTGGGCGCCTATTGCCACAACGATCATCAGTTCCTGCCATTCGCGGCCTTCATCGCTGAATCGCTGGCTGAAGGCAGCGTCGCTATTCGTCGTGTGCCGCTTGCTCCAGGTTCACGCCCGTGGGATCTCCTGTGCGATGGCGACACGCTTTATGTGTTGTCAGACTGCCCTGACAGCGAGGGTACAACCGTCCGCGTAACAGCCACGACCGACGGGGCTCAATGGGGGGATAAGCTGCACTTCCGGTCCAAGTCCTTCGCGAGGTCATTTGCATTGCTGAATGACGACTTCTATTTCGGGCTGGGTTGCGAAGTGGGAGACCCCGATAAGTGGGCGGCGGCGGAACTCCCCCCTGAAACAGGACAGATTCTGCGGGTAAGAAAGGCCTTCTGGAGACACTAAAAGAAACAAGGCGGCACCTCTCACAGGTGCCGCCTTCTTCTCTTCAGCTGCAAGCCGATCAAGCCTTAACGCCTGACCGCTGCCCGCGCTTCACACGCCGGCCTTGATGATCGCCGCGAAGGACTCGGCCTTGAGCGCCGCGCCGCCGATCAGGCCGCCGTCGATGTCCGGCTGGCCCATCAGCTCCCCGGCGTTCTCGGGTTTCATGCTGCCGCCGTACTGGATGCGGATGCTGTTGGCAACGTCGCCGTTGGAGAGTTCCGCCAGCGTCCGGCGGATCAGCGCATGGACTTCCTGCGCCTGCGCCGGCGAGGCCGTGCGGCCGGTGCCGATCGCCCAGACAGGCTCGTACGCGATCACCACTTTCGCCAAGTCGTCGCCAAGGCCGGACAGCCCCTCCTTGGTCTGCCGGACCACGACCTCTTCCATCATGCCGCCGTCGCGCTCGGCCAGCGTCTCGCCCACGCAGACGATCGGGGTCAGCCCAGCGGCCAAGGCGGCCTTGGTGCGCTTGTTGACCGTCTCATCGGTCTCGCCGAAATACTGACGCCGCTCGCTGTGGCCGACGATCACATACGTCACGCCCAGATCCTTCAGCATCGCGGCGGAAATCTCTCCCGTGAAGGCGCCGGAGGCTTCCCAGTGCACGTTCTGGGCGCCCAGCGCGACATTCGACCCCGCGCAGGCGGCGGCCGCATCTTTCAAATCCGTGAACGGCGGGCAAACCACGACGTCGACCTTGGCGATCCCCGCGACTTCCTTTTTAATCCCTTGGATCAGGGCGGCAGCCTCCGAGGCCGTCTTGTTCATCTTCCAGTTTCCGGCAACGATTTTCTTGCGCATCTGCTTTCTCCTTTGGTTCAAAAAAAAATAAGGCAGTATTATCGCCTCTGCCCGCCCCATATGCAAGCCTGCAACCGGACGCCTCACGACCCCGGATGCACGAACGGCTGTTTATCGGCGCAGAGCGGGCAGGCCGACGGCTCCCACACCTCGGGGGCCATCCGCACCAGCGAGAAGGTCGGATAGGCAAACTTCGCCACCCCCGCGCTGCGGTCGACCAGCACCAGCACGGCCGCCACCTCCGCGCCCGCAGCCTTGACCAGGTCGATCGTCTCCTGCACCCGGCCGCCGCGCGTGATCACGTCCTCTGCCACCACGTACCGCTCGCCGGGCTTCATGGTGAACCGCCGCATGACCAGCTTGCCCTCCTGCTTCTCGGCGAAGACGCATTTCACGTCCATCGCGCGGGCCACCTCGTGCCCGACCAAAATGCCGCCCAGCGCGGGCGAAATCACGCCGTCGACCGCGCCGACATCCATCGCGGCGTTCATCCGCTGCACAAGCTCGTCGCACAACCGCCCCGCTATGCGCGGGTAGCGCAGCACGTTCGCGCACTGGAAAAAGCGGTTGCTGTGCAGCCCTGACCGCAGCTCGAAATGGCCGCTCAACAGCGCGCCGGTCTCTTCCAAAACTTTCAGAATATCTGTCTCGTTCATGCCTTTCCTCTGTCCTTTCCTTTAACTTGAGAGTTGAGCGTTGGGCGTTCAGCGTTGAGCGTTTGAACTCTCAACTTTCAATGTTCAACTCTCAATCAATTATTTCCACTCCGCAGGCGGCGGGCTTGACTGTTCCGCCTTTGAGTTCCACCCGGCGCCCCATGCGTTGCGCGCACAGCTCGGAGTGCGTCACCACAATCAGCGTCGCGCGTTCCTCACGGTTTAAATCCAACAGCAAATCGACAAGCGCCTGCGCCGCCGCCTGGTCCAGCGCGCCCGTCGGCTCATCCGCCAGCACCAGCCCCGGCTCCATCACCAGCGCCCGCGCCACCGCCACCCGCTGCCGCTCGCCGCCAGAGAGCTGTCCCGGAAAACGGGTCATCCGGTCTCCCAGCCCCACCCGCCCCAGCAGGTGTGCGGCCCGTTCGCGCAGGCGGTCGTCCACCCCGGAAGCCCACACCGGCACCAGCACATTCTCAAGCGCGTTCAACTGCGGCAAGAGGTGATGCGCCTGGAAGACAAAGCCGACCTCCCGGTTGCGGAAACGCAGCCGCTCCGCCTCATCCAGCGCGTCCAGCGCACGCCCGTTCACGCGGACCTCGCCCGCATCCGGCGCGTCCAGCGCGCCGATCAGCTGGAGCAGCGTCGTCTTGCCCGAACCGGACGGGCCGGTCACCGCCACGCTCTCGCCCGCCGCCACGCGCAAATCGACGCCGCGCAGCACCTCCACCGGAACGCCGCCCGGCACCCTGAAAGTCCGGGTCACGCCCTCCACCCTCACGTCCGCCCCGTCACTCATGGGCTTCCCCTTTCACGCACACGACCGCGCCGTCCGCCACGCAGGCCACCGAGCACCGGCACCGGGCCGTCAGCCCGTAGACCTCGTCCCCGAGCGGCACCTTGACCGGCTCGCCGTCCACCGCGTCCATGACGCGCAGCGCCCCGCCCGACAGCACAAAAAGCCTGTCGCCGCACGCGCACACCTGCTCCACGGACGCACCGGGAGGCACGCGCCCTTTCGGCTGCAGCCCCTTGCCGTCAAACTGCCAAAACGTGACGTCACCTTCCCGCGTCCCCATCGCGATCAGCCCGCCAAACGCCAGCGCCGGCTTCAGGAAGGCCTCATCGGACGACACCTTAACCCGCGCCGCACTTGTTTGGGTCGCGGCATTCACCACCACGAGGTTTCCCTGCCGCGTGCCGGCCACCAGCAGGCCCGCCCCTGCAGCGAGCATCCCCCCGGCCATCTGGTCGTCCTCGCCCACCTTCACAGACCCCTTCAGAGCACCGTTCGCCGCATCGAACACATAGACCGCACCGTCGCAGTTCCCGTACGCGATGTGCTCCTCCCACACGGCCGGCTCGCCATCGCACCGGTTGGTCGCCTCGCCCTGCCACACGGTCTTACCATCCGCCAAGCGGAGGCAGAAGAGCCGGCCATCGGCCTGCGACACCAGCCGCACCACCTCTTCCCCTTCCAGGGAGGACCCGATCAGCGGCTGGTGCTGGAACCGCGCCCCGGTTGCCACGGACCACACCACCTCGCCCGTGCCGGTCCGCAAGGCTGTCACACGCCCTTCCAGCGAAGCCACAACGACCAGCTCTTTCGACACGGACGCCGAGGCCTCAAAAACCCGATTGGACAACACCGTACGCCACACCCGGCCGCCCTTGCCGGACAGAGACGTCACACCGCCCGCCTCGTCCGTCACAACCCAGCCTTCGGGAAACAGGGCGGCCGGAGCATTCGGACGCGCCTCCATCCGCGCCCGCCACGCCACCCGCCACGTTGTCAGGGGCATTGCCCGCGCCGCCGCCGTCTGCCCCGTCGTCGCCCGCCCCTCGCGAAAGCCCGCCAGTGCCACCGCCAGTGCCACCGCACAGGCAGCGCCGAACGCAACCGTCAAACCCACATGTGTCAAGCGCTGTGCCGTCATTTCTGAAACTTCCAATACACGTCCACGAACCCGCGCGCCGCGCCCGTTGCGCGCCCCCGCAACAACGCCCGCTCCAACGCCGCCATTGTTTCCGTTCTCGGCGAGAAGAGCAGCACATGCTCCACCGCGCCGTCGGCGCCGGTCTCGACATAAAACCGCCCGTGCCCCTCCGCCTCGGACAGCGCCGCCTTCTGCAGCCCAGCCGTAAAGCCCATTGCCGCCAGCGCGGCATCCGGAACCACCCGCACACCCTGCGGAGGCGCGGGCAGCGGCGCAGCCCGGGTCGCCCCAACCGCGGACGGCGCGTCCACCCCGCCCAGCCGCTGCGCCAACGGCTGAACCGCAGCCGGCCGCCACACGCCCGGATACCGGACGCCCTGCTCGAGGAACACGGGCGGCTGCAACGCGTCACTCAGCTCGTCCAAACCGAAATCCGATCCGGCCGCGCGCTTCCCGGACACGCCGCCCAGCGTCCACGCCATCACGGTTCTCCGGACGGTCTGTGCGGCGTATGCGGGATCGAGCTCGACGTACGCCGCATGCGCGGCCGGCAGGGGAGAAAAGACGCGGGGCTCATAGAACACCGCGGTCATCGGCAACTGGCACCAGAGCAGAACAACCACGCCCAGCAAAAGGAACGCCTGCCACCAGAACAAGACCGGCCGCCGCGCCGCCTTGGCCCGATACCGCCCCGCATTCTGACCGCCGTCAAACATGTCCGCCGCCCCCGCCCTTACGCTTCATTCCGGTTTCTCGGCCACGTGCACCCGCTGCACGCCGGCCTCGCGCGCCAGATGGACGAACCGCACCACCTCGCCATGGGGCACCCGCTTGTCGGCCAGCAACAGCAACTCGCGCCCGGCACTCAACGCCATCTGGTTCCGCACCCGTTCGGACAGCAGGGCCATCTGCTCCCCGTCTTGCGCCGAATAGCGGTCGTCATCGAAAAAGATCAGTGTCTCTTCACCGCCCGGGACATCCCGCGACACCTGAATCATCAGCGCCGTCAACCCCACCCGCGTGCCCTCGCGCAAAGGCGCGCGCGGCAAATCGAAAGCCAAGCCAGGCGAAATGGTCAGGCGACCGTGTGCCGCCACCAGCATCCCCACGAGAATCACCGCGTTCAGCCACGGAATGGACGCCAACAGCGACCGTGCCCAAGCGCCGCCGAACCGGTAGACCGTCCGGTGCCGCCGGATCTGTTTGCCCCATGACTCTTTCTCTTCGGTAATCATGCCCCGCCCCTCACAACACCGACACGTCCTGCCGGGTGAGATACGCCACAATCTCCGAGGCCGAAGCCTCCATGTCCAACACGATCCGCTCGATGCGCACCATCAGCAGCGCGTACATGACATGGCACGGCACCGCCACCAGCAAGCCCGCCACGGTCGTCACCAGCGCCTGCATCAGCCCCTGGGTCAGGTCTGTGCTCTGAATCACAGGCGCCTGCTCGTTCATCACCAGCAACATCCGGATCACGCCCAGCAGCGTGCCCAACAACCCCAACAGCGGCGCGATCTGGCAGGTGACCGCCAGCGAAGCCAGCCGCCGCTCCAGCCGCGAAATCTCCGCGCGACCCGTATTGTCCACGGCCTCGCGCATCGCCTCGCGCGTCCCCAGCCGGTGCCGGATCGCCGTCAGCACCACCGCCGCAACCGGCCCCGGCGTTTCTTCACAGATCATCATGGCCTCTTCGCGGTTCCCGTTCTCGAGCACGTTGCAGACCCCTTTCAGGAAATCGCCGTAATCGATCTGCGCGCGACGCAAATGCAGCAGACGCTCGAAGAAAACCGCCGCAGCAGCCACACCCAGCAACACGATCAGCCAGAACACCGGCCCGCCCTGCATCAGGACTGTCATGATTTACCCGCCTTTTTTTTGCGCAGCCGTTCTATCCGCTGACGCGCCTCTTCCCCGCCGGGCACGTCCGACTGAAGAACCCGCTGCAAGACCAGCACCGCCTGCTCGGGCTGCCCCTCCTGTTCGTACAACTCCGCCACGCTGAAGGCCGCACGGACAAACAGGCTCGCGCACGTCTCGTCATACCAGACCCCGCGCGCGCGGCCATCCTGATACCGGATCATCACTTCGGAGTAATACTGGTCGATCGCCTCGCCCGTGCGTTTCATTTTCTCAAGGCACCGGCCGACTTTGAACTGGAGTTGCAGGGTCAAGGCCGGGGTCAGGCTTCCCTGACCCAACAAAGCCCGGTAAGCCTCCAAGGCCTCCTGATACCGCACCCCGTTCCCCGCGCCCAGCGCAAACAGGCAGTCCGCTTTACGCAACAGCGCCTGCCGGTTCCACTCGCCTTCCGGCGAACGCGCGATCATCTGGTCGAACAACAGGACCGCCTCTTCAAAGCGGGCCAACTCAATCAGCGCGTCGCCTTGCACGAGGAGGGCCTCGGGCACGCGCGGGCTTTGCGGATAAGCCCGCACCAGCCGCGTCACCAGCTCGACCGCGCCCGTGAAATCCGTGCCCCCGGACGCCGAGCGCGCCGCCCACAGCAGCGCGGCATCCGCCCAGCGGCCCGCCGGCCAGCGCGTCACATACTCCAGAAAGAACCGCCGCGCGTCCTCGTATTTTCCGGCGTTGAAATCGAATTTTCCCAGCCACAGCATCATGTCCGGCAAACGCGGAGACGCCGGGAAATCCAGCAGGAAGGAAGCGCCCGCGGCCCGTGACTCCTTGTCACGCCCCAACCCGTACAGGCTGAGCGTCAACAGGAAACGCGCCTCATCCCGCCGCGCGGGCTCGTTTTCGGCAACCGACGCGAAATCCTGCATGGCCGCGTCGAAGCGGTACGTCCGGTAATACGCCTTGCCGCGCCCCATGAGCGCGTCGGCGCGCACTTCCTTCTGGCTGAAGGCGGTCAGCACGGCCGTGTAGGTGCGCGCCGCCCCGTCGAAATCGCCCGCCTCGGCCTGCAGCGCGGCACGACGCAGCATCGCCTTGGGCGCCACCTCGCGCCCGGGGTATTTCTCCGACACCAGGCGGTACCGCTCCCCCGCTTCCGCCCGCTGGCCCGCACGTTCCAAACACTCCGCACTCTGGTACAGCGCCCGGCTGGCATACTCTGTCTGCGGATAACCATTGGCCAGCCTCGCGTACACACGGGAGGCCTCCGCAAAGCGGCCGTCCGCCAACAGCGCGTCGCCTTGCTTGAACAGGCACTCGGCCTTTTCCGCATCGTTCGTCGCCGTCTCCGACGCCCGCTGGAACACCCCGCCCGCCTCCGCGTACCGCCCCAGTTTCATCAGCGCCCAGCCGCGCCCCTGCAACACCGCCGCGTCCAGCGACGAGGAAGGATAGGTCTCGAGAAAGATGCGGTACTCCTCAGCGGCCCGTTCGGGACGCTGGGCCTGCAAGAGCGAGTCGGCCAGTTTCAAATGCGCGCGCATCGACGCCGGATGCTCCGGGAATTCGCGCACCAGCCCTTTCACCACCGCCTCCCCCTCGTCGATGGTCGCCGCCCCAGCCGACAGCAAGTCGCCCAGACGGAACCCCGCCAGACGCCGCGCCTCCGGAAGGCGCGCGCGCTCATAAGCGGACCGCGCATACGCCACCGCCTCGTTGGTTTTCCCGGCGCTCATCGCGTACACGCTCATCTCCACCAGCGCCTGAACGCGCGCCAGCTCGGTCGCACGCTCGCTCATCGCCAGCTGGTTGAACACCATCGTCGCCTCGGCATGCTTTCCCTGCCGGGTCAGAAGCCGGCCGCGCATCAGCATGCCGTCGCTCACCGCTTCACCAACGACGCCCAGCTCCGCCTGAAGTTTCAGCACCTCCAGC
>JAQVSS010000171.1 GCA_028700415.1 Kiritimatiellia bacterium | reverse complement strand
CGCTCGCTCATCCAAGTGCGGCAGTAACGCCGCAAGTTTCGACGTCAATAGAGTTTCGGTTTGCATGGTGAGGAAGCGTGCCACACAAACGCCGTATTGTCCAGTTTATTTATTGACGCCGCCTAACCGTCTAACAGCCTGAATCCCTTACCGCCTGATTCCGGGCGGGACGGGGGGGGCATGATTCGACATTGGGGTACTCTGAAAAAGTCCCGTCCTATGTGGCCGGGACAGAGCCCGGCCCTCCATGATTTCGCGAAAACGTGGATGTTTACACCGGAGGGACGGCCTCCGGGCCGTCCCTCCGGCTTTTTCAGAGCACCTCGGCATGGGACAATAGTCAGCGGAGGATAACGATGATCCCTTTCGGGATAACCCTGAGTAAAACCGTGTTGTTCTGGCGAACCAGCAATGCCGAATAGGCGGTCGAGAGATTGGTCGTGAGCGTCCAGGCGCGGACATTCGTTTCGCCCAGAGCCGTTGCGGCGACCAGCGGGTAATCGCCGGGAACCGCGGCGTCCGGATCCGCAAAAACCACCTCTACGGAAACCGCCGGCGCAAAGGAGAGTTCGCCGTTTACGGAAAGCGCGTCGATTTGGCCTGACGCGTCGGCCGTGAACGAGAGCTCCGACACGCCCGTCACTTTGGCAACCGTGATTGATCCCGATCCGGAAATCCGCGAAACGGCCAGCGTATCGGTTCCGCCCACCTCTAGGGAAGCGCCGCCGGCAACCGCCACCTCGTCCAGTTCGTTGGTCCACACCGGCTCAGGCGCGCCGAGCCACTTGTACATCAGATACGACTCCAAGAATTTCCGGCGCGCGACGGAAAGAACGTTGGAGAACCCGATCGACTCGGCGATGTAGGAACCGCCGCCGTTGCTGGTCCGGTCGAAGGCGAACCGGCAGATCGCCGTGTTGCTGGTCGGGGCGAAATTGATCATGTGGAACCCGCTCGGCAAGTTGTAGTTCCATGCCACTTCCACGCCGTCGACGGCGTGATAGCCATCCTTCGTGCCCGCCCGCGTGCCGTGCGGAGCTTCGTTGTCCGTGAGGATTTGGGCACCGGCGCGGTGATAGTGATAGGAGGTCGAATCACAGAAAACCCAGTTGTGCGCAGAGCCGCGATCCGAGAAAACCGAGAACGCTTCGACGATGTTGGTGAACCGTGCGTTGGCGGTGACGCCGTCGTAACTGAAACTCAACCCCGACGAGCCGGCGGTCTGGGTGTTGGTGTAGTATCCGCTAAAACTGCCGAAATCGACGGCCGGGCGGAAAACGCCCGGGCGCATCTCAAGCACGCGGAGCACGGGGTTCGTGAAAACCAACTCCCCGTTCTTCGCGCCGGGAGCGTACGCCGAGATCGGGCAGTAGGTGGTCAGCCCGTTCCCGCGCGTGTCGGCCCAGTTGAGCACGTTCGTGGTTGCGCCGCTGTCCGTGAGGGACGTCGAGAACGAGGCGGCGTCCGATGCGTCGAAATGGAACGCTGCCCGGCTCTTGAAATCGAAGGGCGTGAAGGAAAGCGTGCCGCCTTCCACCGTGAGCGAGCGGAGGTTTTCGACGTCGAAAACCTGGATGCTCAATGTGCCCGAACCTGTTTTTGTGAAAGCGCCGTTGCCGGGAACCGTCCCCGAGAGCCGGCTCACCTCAAGGGACATATCGGCGCCGAGGCTTGTGCCGTCCGCGAGGAGGGAGACCTGCTCCAGTTTCGCGGTGGGTACGGATTCGGGGTGCGCCTTGCCGAGCCACTTGTTCATCAGGTACGCTTCAGTCCGCACGCGCTCGGCGTCGGAAAGCGGACGGTGGTAGAGAATGTACTCGCCGACCTGCATGTTGCCGCAATAGTTTGTGTAGACGTTGTTGTTCCCGCGGTCCTGCGCGAGCCCGTCCACGATGAGCGGCCGCTGCGAGGAGAACGTGACCACGACGAAGTCGTTCGTCTGTTCCAGCCTGCTCTGGTTGATCCAGGGGTCCACGGTTTCCCCGTCAATGGTCCACGCGGCGGCGGAGCAGATCCCGTTGACATAGTTCGCCGCAGCCAGCTTCGACCCTTCTTTGTACATCTCCATGGTGGAACACCCGAAAATGAATCCCGCTCCTTTGGTGATGGGAGCCGTCTGGCGGAACACGCAGAAACCGGCGAACGTGTCGCGCGAGGTCGTGTTCCACTTCGGCAACCCCATGCTGGACTGTGTGCCGCACGTGCTGAACGTTGAGCGGAGCCCGAAATCAACCACCTGTCTGCCGACGCCGGGGTAGTACGCCTTGAACGGCATGCCGGGCGTTTTGTGGAGGCACGTCGCCTTCACGTCCGTGCCCGCGCGGCAGTCCTTCCACTCTTCGATGTACGTTTTGCCGTCGCCGACACCGTTATTGGTCGTGAACGTGTCGTCGCGGGTCGCGTCGAGCCACACGTACGCGCCGGGGGCAGGGGAGTTCGTCTCCTCCGGGAACGCGCGGCGCGTGAGCGTCAGCGAGCCGCCGCGGAGTTCGACGGGCGCGGATGCGGGCCGGATGGCTGCGGTTTCGAGTTCGCCCGCACCTGTCTTGACCAGCGCGGCGTCGGCCTTGACGCGCCGGATAAGGGCTTTCTTGCCTTCCGCAACGCCGAGCCGCGTGCCGGAAGCGAGGAACACGTCGGTTGAATCGGCGGAATCTTCGCCCGATAGCCATTTTTTCCGCAGGTGCGCGTTGACGGCCGCTCGCTCGGCCAGGGTGAGCACGCGGTCGAAGAGGATAATTTCACCGATACGCATACCGCCCGTGTGATTTGCATAGTATTGCCGCGTGCCGATCTGCAGGACCGGCGCGTTGGCGGTCGTTCCCACGCTCACCGTGAACATCCCGAGCAGTTCCTTGGCCAGGCGGTCCTTGTAATGCATCTTCTCGCCGTTGACGCGGATGTCGCCGTTGAACACCTTGCCGCCGGTTCCCGAATAGTCGCAGAAGATGTAATCGCCTTCCGCCATGAAAGAATAGTCGCTTGAGCCGCATAGAACCGTGCGGTAGTAAAGCCCTGGCGGGACGTCGATCACGTAGAACGCTTCCCGCACGTTCTGTTCCCGCGACAGGATCATGACGCAATTCGTGGGCCCGAGGGATGTGCCGTCGATGTTCCTGAGCGACCCGAAGTCGACAAGCGGAAGCCCCCGTGGGTGATGTTTCCGCGCACAGGAACGGCGGTCGCGCATAGGAGATTTCATGCGAAGCGGTGAACTTTCGCTCGACCGGGCAGCACGCGTAAAGACTGCGTCCCGCCGCATCCGCCCAGTTGGTGATGCAGGTGCGGCCGTCGGTCGGATCGACATAGGAGGTGAGCGTGCCCGCGGCGCTGGCGTCAAGATCCAAGACGGCCTCGGCGAGCAGCGCCGTCAGATTGACGGGGGAAACCTCCGTCGCGAACGTGACTTCGCCTTCGTCCACGTAGACGCGCGTCTCCTCGCAGGCCGTTTCGCGCACGACCAGCGAGCCGGCCCCCTTTTTCTGGAGCACGCCGGTCTGGTATACGCGGGCGATTTCCGCCGTTGTGCCGCTGTTGGGGACGGCGACAAACGGGCGTTTGATGGCGGAGACGTTCGCCATCACGGGCGCGAAGGTCCCGGTGGCCCTGAGCTCAAGCTTCACCTTGCCGTCGCCGGGCTCCCAGAACCCCAGAAAACCGTTCGGATCGGCCACGGAAAAGAGACGGATCGGCTGATTGGCGGTGGTCTCTTCGGCCATGCGGATCGTGCGGTCGGCCGGCCCGGTCAGTTTCCCGACCGTGACATCGACAGCCGTAGTCGGCGTGAGATAGGGCACAGTGACCCATTCCGTGCCTGTGTAGTAGTTCGAGTACGAGGTCTTTCCGGTTGAAATGCGCTGGGAAAAGAGCGGGTTCGTGCTCGCCGCGAACGTGACGTCTTCGCCGTTCGTCGGGGCGACGGAAAGGGCGTTGCCCTCGGCGTTGGTCCAGTTGGCGGCCACGTACCAGCCGGCGGAGGAGTCCGTGACGTTCGTCCATGTCGCCTCGTCGGCAGCGGCTCCGGCCGCCATAAAAACACAGGCCGCAGGCGCCGCGAAGCGGATTAAGAGAAACGTTTTCTGGAGAACGCGGTTTGCGAAAACGGAAGGCACGCCCAAACGTATCATGCAGCTCCTTTCGGGGCATCTTTGATGCAGACGCCCTAAAACCGGAATACGAGGATGCTATAACCAAACCAGAAAATTAACCGACATATAATTACGACCACTCAAGTAGCCATGGGGCTTTCCGGTGACGCGCCGGATACCCATAAATGGTATTGATTATGTTGTGGCAGCGTTAAAAGAGTCAATCACAAATTCGCACAAAATAGGGTTTGGTAAATTTTAAAAGCTCTCTTGCGGGTGACGCGGTCAATCTGCTAAAGTGCGCCACAGTGCAACGTTTTGTTGCTTTCTTGGATTCCGGGTGCGGGGGCAGAGAGCCCTTGCAGGCAACGAGATGGTCGGGCCGCCATCCATTTGACTGCGCTTTTGGCGCAAACGAAATGGGTGGTGCGTCATGCAAGACCAACCGAACGCGGAATATAGCAGTGGGGCCGGTTGCCTCACGCGTCTCTACTGGATGTTTCTGGGGAATGCCCTTTTGGCCATGCTGCTGGTCTGGCTCATCCTGAACCGTCCAAAATTCCCCTGTCTTCAGGATGCCGGGTATCTGTTGGCGTTGGCGTCTCTCGTCGCCGTCCGCTACGTCGACATCCGCTACGTCAATGGCGAGACCGGCGAAGGCGGCACGCCCGCCACGATGGCCGATTGGCGGAAGTATTCCCTGTTGCTCGTGTCGGCTGGGGCCGTCGCCTGGCTGGCGGTCCGCGTCTTGATTCCCTATCTGTGATTGAGGAGAGCGTTATGTTACTTCAGGGTTTAGTTCTTATGGGCGCAGGTGTAAGCATGGTTTTCCTTTTTCTCTGCCTGCTGGTGGCGGTGCTGACGGTAAGCGCGAAGATTATTCCCAGCTTCAACCACATCCTGCCGGACGGGCATTCGAGAGTCAGGGAACATCAACCGGAAAGCGCTGACACAAAGACTCCGAAGCGCGTTGTTTCGCCGGACGAAGAAATCGCCGCCGCGGTTGCGGCGGCGACCGCTCGTCAGCGGGGTTGAGGGCGGAAAGGGCGCGGTGTTAAACGTCGGAGGGCGTGTCCGGCTGCGTCACCACCTGCACCTTCAAGGGCTTTGAGGAGTCCAGGTGCACGTCACGCTGGGGAAACGCCATGACGACGCCGTGCTCGGCGAACGTGCTCGCGATCATGTGCCGAAGGTCACTCGCCACGTGCGCGGAGTTGTGCTTCAACACATCCACCCAATAGAGAAGGTCGAAGGACAAAGCGCTGTCGCCAAACTGGGTGAAAATGATTTGCGGCTTGGGGTCTTTCTGCACCAGGCCGTGGCGGTCCGCCACTTCGCCCAGCAGTTGCGCGACGCGCCGGGTGTCCGAGCCGTAGGCCACTCCGACCGTGACGGTGAACCGTACCGTCCGGTTTGAATAGGTCCAGTTGGTCAGATTGTTCTCCAGCAGCGCGCTGTTGGGAATGAGCGTCTCAGTCCCGTCCCAAAGCTGAAGGACACTTGACCGGATGCCGATGCAGGTGATCTTCCCGCGCTGTCCGGCAACATCCAGCACGTCCCCCACGCGGAAAGGACGCTCAAAAAGGATGATGATCCCGCTGATGAAATTTTTGAGCAGGTTCTGCGTGCCAAAGCCGACGCCGATGGCCAGCGCGCCGCCGGCAAAGGCGAAGATGGTCAAAGGGATTTTTACGGACACCAGGCTGAAAAGGACGAGGCAGACCACGAGGATGACGTGTGACCACCGGCGTATCAGGTTGGCCTGGTTGGGCTCGATCTTCAGCTGTCGGATCGACAACCTTTCCAGCCACCGCGCGATCCGCTTGGAAATCCCGTATCCGATGATCAGGATAAGAATAACCAGCATGATCTTGCCGACCGTGATGCCGCGGTGCCCCGTGATTTCCTGGCCTTCCACGGTAATGGTGTCTTTGACAACGAGCAGTTCGAAATTCCATGCGTTGGCCGCAAGGGCGGTCACTCCCGTGAAGAAATTCCTGACCCGTTCGGCGAGCGGGCGTGTTTTCCTGTCCCCGTCGAGTGCCAGTTTCCAGCGCAGGATCAGGCCCTCGTGCTTTTCGAGCCCGTCCTGAACGCGGCGATACGCGGCCGCCTGCCGCTGGAAAGCTTCGAGCCGTTCCTGTGTCAACACGGGATCGCCCTGTGAACCGGCGTTGTTTAAAAGGATGCTCTGCTGCTCGATGACTTGGCTGGTGGCCAGCTCGATCTGCTGGTTGAAGTAGGGTTTTGAGGCAAGGATGAGCCCGTGGAGACGGCTCAATTGTTTGTAGGCGTTCTGCAGCTCGGCGGCATCATGTTTGGCGAAAATTACAAAACGCGTCTGCCACATTTGTTGTTCCGTGTCGATCCCCCGCAAGAGTTGGCGGATACAGGTGACGATTTCGGTGTTGGCCTGGGATTGGATGTTCCGCGTGTCGACGATTTCTTGAAGGTGGCGGATGACGTCCGGGGTGGAAGCGTTTTGGGCGGTATTTTGCAGGGCTTGCTGAAGATTTGCGCGCGCGTTCGCGAGGGACTGCTGGCTCTCTTCGAGCCGGGCATAAGCGGACAGTTCTTCCGCCTTTAGCCTGAGTCTCTCGCCGTTGAGATGTTCGAGCGCCTTGTCGAGGTCTTTTTGGGTGAAACATACCTTTTGGTTGGTTGCCGCCAGTTGGCGGTTGGCGAACGTCAGCCGTTGGCGGTTTTCCGTCAGCTCTTCGGCCAGCTTTCTGCGTCGGGCATCGAGGGCTGACAGGCTTGCCGCCGCAGCCTGACCGCGCAATTGCTCCAATTCCCGCAACCAACTTAACCGTCCGGTAAGGGTTGGATCGGTCAGGCTTTCCAATTGCTCATTGAGTCGGCGTATCGCACCTTCAGAGGACTTCATGGATGCGCCTGTTTCGGCGCTAAAACGCTCAATAAACGCTTGCGCGGTCTCTTCCATCTTGATTTTTTTCTCAAGCGATTGGATCGTGTCCCTGATTTCATCCACGAGCAGAACCGAATAGGGCGGCTGTTCGGCGAACCCTGTCCATGTCTGCGCGGCACGGCTAAAGTCCTGTTGCCTTTGCCGGATCGTCTCAATTTCGGACAACGCATCCAGGTGGGCTTTGTAAGTTTGTATGCACCTCTGCAGCAGCGAACGGTATTCTATGGTCTCTGCCTGTGTGGCGCCGGGCGGAAAATTGGTGGAGCTTCCGAATTCGACCTGAAAGCGGCTGAATTTCGCTTGCGCCCCGGTAAGTCTGGCGCGAAGGTTCGGGATCACCGTATCCGCCGTGTCGGCGGCAGGGGAAACGTCAGCTTTTTGTTGCTGCCCGGTTTTCGCGTCTGTCCGGCTCCCGAACACGGACAACGGGATACAGAGAAGAACGGCCAGCGGCAAACGCCATTGCGGGCGGAAAGACCGTAACAGAAAGGACGGGGTGTGAGTCATGCGGGGGATACTCCGTTTTGCGCGAAGTCAAAAGAACGTGGCTTGACGCCGTTGGTTTGAACGTGATTTCGCAATAAGCTTTTCACATTTCCGGTGCCGTATCAAGTGATACCCGGCATGTTACGCCAGGCGGAGGGGGATTGACGCATGGCATTCGTTTGGTTATTATGCCAAACGTCCAAACGAAAGGGGGCGTGAGAAGGTGTTTAGGCTGAAGGGTGTTAGACTGTTAGATAGAAGCAGGTACAAATGGATGGTGCGGCCGTCAGCTCCAACAGGCTAAACCGCTAAACCGCTAAAAGGCTATAATCATGGACTGGAAAAACGAATGGAAGAAGCTGGCGTGGGTCGTGGCGGGGTTTCTGGCCTGCTTCTATCTTCCTGCGGGTGTTGCGCGGTTTGATCATGCGCTGCTGGAGGCGGCGCACCTGGTGAAGTGGTACGCGCGGGAACACGTGCTGCTGTGTCTGGTTCCGGCGTTTTTCATTGCGGGAGCGATCGGCGTTTTCGTGAGCCAGGCGGCGGTGATGAAGTACCTCGGGCCCAGCGCGAAGAAGGTGCTGGCGTACGGCGTGGCTGCGGTATCGGGGAGCATTCTGGCGGTCTGCTCCTGCACGATCCTGCCGCTGTTCACTGGGATTTACCGCATGGGCGCCGGACTGGGGCCGGCGTGCGCGTTCCTCTACTCGGGGCCGGCGATCAACGTGCTGGCAATGGTCATGACGGCGCGGATTCTGGGGCCGGAACTGGGCGTGGCGCGCGCGGTGGGCGCGGTGGTGTTCAGCGTGGTGGTCGGCTACGCGATGCACCTGCTGTTCCGGCGCGAGGAGGAGGCGAAACTCGCGGCGTCGGTCCAGATGCCGGAGGAAGAGGGCGGGCGGCCGCTCTGGCAGACGTCGCTCTACTTCGCCTCGATGGTGCTGATTCTGGTGTTCGCGAATTTCGGCAAGCCGCAGAATCGGGACGGGGTCTGGGCGGCGGTCTACGGTGCGAAATGGACGCTCACGGCGGTGTTCGCGGCGGGTCTCGGCGTGATGCTGGCGGCGTGGTTCAAGATGCGGCTGTGGAAGGTCGGCCTCGTGGCGGCTGTGACCGCATTGACGGCCCTGGGCACGG
>JAQVSS010000170.1 GCA_028700415.1 Kiritimatiellia bacterium | reverse complement strand
TGATTATAGGATTTTCTGGCAACGGTTTGCATGAGGCATGTTTGTTGGCTGTCATGGAGAACAATTAGCTTCATTTCTGTGCTTAAAAGACAGACAGGAATCGATCATTTTCATGAATTTTAGCAATGATTTTGCAACGATCAGCCACCTTCTGCAAGCGTGGACATTGTTCAAAATGCCTGATCCTTCCGGCACGAAATAGCGCACCTCCTTATGGTGCATCGTTGAATAGACCCGCAAACCAATAGGTCGGTGAGCACGACGTGCTGTATCACGCTTAAGTCATTTGAGGGATTCTATTATAGAGATTTGGATCAACCTATTCATGGTAATCTTTCAACGACACGCGATTTTCGGCCTTATATTATTCCTGAGTCAATGTCATCCTGGAGCATCTGCATGGTACGCATGGTTCGCGGTTTTTGGCTATCGTATTTTTGCCAATGCACCGCCTCTTCTGTATACCAGGTACGTGGCTCCCGTTTAACCGCGGGATAGCCAAATTCGACGATGCACATGGGATGAACATCATCCGGGATATCCAGAACACGGCGCAGCGCCTGGCTGTCAAAACCGCCAATCCAGACAGAACCCAAGCCCAGTTCTGTTCCTGCAAGCAGCATGTTCTGCACGGCTGCGCCGCAATCTTGCATCCAGCCATCGCCAGCCCATGGAATATGTTTTTTGATCCCACAAACCACGATGGCAAGCGGTGCATGATACTTTCCTTGCCCGGCAGTCTCTTTCACGCGGGTCAGCACGTCTGGTTCATCCACAACGACAAAGGCCCATGGCTGTAGATTGCACGCCGACGGCGCAGCCATGGCCGCCTTAAGCAGCTGATCGATCACATTGCGCTCAACCGGTCTTTTTTGGAATTTCCGGATGCTCCTGCGTGCGAGGATCATGTCAAAAACTGGATATTGGCTCATACGAACGTCCTCCAAACGATGTTGTGTGACACTATTTTAGCATGATCGGATTTGGGTAAAAATGGGGGAAACATTAAGAAGTGACATGATGCCCCCGCAGAAACATAAGCCGTCAGCGGCTTGGCGGTGCGCCCGAAAAAGTTGATTATGGGGCTGTAAAGAAATTAGCAGCTCTTTTCTTCGAAAGATTGACGAGTCTTCTCAATTTCTCGGAGAACCTATAGAGCTGCTTATTGATGAATAGTCCCTTGCCAGATATTTGATCATGCCCCCTTGAATGATTGCAAGCAGGAACGTCTGTTTCGTGCGATGCAACAGAATTGGGACGATGGTCAGGATTTGTCCATCCTGAAATTGATGTGTCCGTTCATGGTTCGCGTATTCAGTACCATTCTGGCATGAGCAGGAAATCCCACACGTTCTTGTGACGGATTCCGTTCCGGCTCATGTCAAATTCATCCAGCGAGACAACATATTTAGGGAAATGATCCCGGATTCCGTCATATGCTCCGAATTCATGTTCAATGGTTTCAGGCGAAGCCAGCAAATAGGAGACTTGAATATAAAGCTTCTCACTTTGCTTCTGGCAGATAAAATCGATCTCCTTGGTCCCGGCCTTGCCCACCGTCACCTTGTATCCCCGGCGTAGCAGCTCCATGAAAACAATGTTTTCAAGCACCAGATTGATGTCCTTCATGTTGCTGCCATAAACAGCCTCGCGGATGCCATGATCGGCGATATAGTACTTCTCGTTGACCGTCAGCAGCTTCTTACCCTG
The DNA here is from genome assembly GCA_028700415.1 of Kiritimatiellia bacterium. Lineage (GTDB taxonomy): Bacteria > Verrucomicrobiota > Kiritimatiellia > RFP12 > UBA1067 > JALHET01. Next base: position 6,963 of record JAQVSS010000170.1, on the reverse strand, counting down.
CAAATCCTCCCTTGGAACGCGATAGATAAGAAATGCGTCCTGACAGTATTTCAGGTAGTTAAGAACGGTATCCGGCGCGACGACGCGGTTCTCACTCTTGAAGTATTTTGCTACCGCCGTCGCGGAGAATGTCGTTCCGGTATTTGAGAAGACGTAGGCGATAATGCGTTCCAGCAGATCAACATCCCTGACCTTGTTCCGCTTCACGATATCTTTCAGTACGACAGAGTTGTATAAATCCTCCAAATACTGACGGGATGGCTCTTGCGAGTACCTGAGGTTCCATAGGTACGGCATCCCGCCCAGCAGCATGAACTTGGAGAATAGCTCGCTTTTGGGTGTGTTCCGGAAGACTTCCTCATACATTTCGGAAAATTCAGCATAGGAAAATGGAAAAACAACAAATTCCACATATCTTCCGGCAAGATATGTCGCAAGATCACCAGAGAGCAGCTTGGCATTGGAGCCGGTGATATAGATGTCGCAGTCGAATTCAACACGGAATGAGTTGATGCATTTTTCCCAGCGCTCCACTTCCTGAATCTCATCAAAGAAGAGATAGGCCGTGCTCTTCATTCCCTTAACGCGCCGGCTGATTTCCTCGTGCAGAGCCTCGGCGGTACAGAGCTGAGCATTCTTCATATCTTCAAAGTTGTATGAGATAAACTGATCGGAAGATATACCCTGCTTGGTAAGCTCATCTTTCACTAATTCCAGCATAACGGACTTCCCGCTGCGGCGAAGCCCGGTCAATACTTTTATCAGCTCGTTTCCGATGAAGGGACGGATACGACTCATATATTGTTCTCGTTTAATCATAAAAGGTCACATTCCTTCCCTGATGATAATCCTATTATATCGAGTTTATAACTTATTCTCAATGATTAATTTGTATTTTTGTAATTTATAATCGTTAAATTATATACTATATCTTTATCTTTCGTATATAATCGATATAATTAGCATGCATATATCTCGTCTGTTTTGCTCATGGCATAAAATAGGATGGACGCGTGTTCTTCCCGAAGAAACGATCATATGGCGGTCTATCGCTTTGGTGGGACGCGGGACGACATGACCATGTATGACCACCATTGAAAATTCATCTCGTTGATTAAGGATAACGATTTGCGTCAGTCGATGTATCGAAAGCAAATTGCTGGGACAACGCATGCCAAGAAAGCAGTTTTCGACCTGAGATGGTTGCTTCCAGGATGTCCGGCTATGAATCATAGCGCAACCCTAAAAATGATTCACACCCCTTGCGGCAGATCCTTATAGCTTGTACCCGCCAGCATAACCCTGGTACTCGTCCAGAAAGAACTGGACGTTTTTATCCAAGGATACAGCAAACTGGTCGTCCTTGAACCCGATCGTGGTCGTATCCTTCACATACGGATGTATGCCGTTCCCTTTTCAACATCGGGGAAAAAGGACATGACCTTGTCCTCGAGACGGAGCTTGTTTTCACCAATCAGGATGCCGATTGCAATGGACACAAAGGATTTTGTCGATGAGTCAAGCCGGTGCTGGATTTTTACGTAAAAGGGCTTCCAATGGCCTTCTGCAATGGTTCTGCCGCTGCGAACCATGAGGAAGCCATGCATGCACAACTTTTCCTCCTCGAGGCGATGCATGAACGTCAAGATTCGTTCATGCGCAACGCCTGCGCTTTCCGGACGGGCTCGCTCAAGCATCTTCATGATCCTATCGGCAGCCAGGAATCACAACGCGCTTGCCGCGTTGCCCTATTCGGCCTTAGCACGCAATATTTTCGCCATGGCTTTACCCCGAGCCAATTCGTCGATCAGCTTATCCAGATAGCGGATTTCCTGCATGGTCGGTTCGGCGATATCTTCGACGCGAACGCCGCAGATCACGCCCTTGATCAGCTTACGGGCAGGATTGGGTTTTGGCGCCTTAGCAAAAAACGTCTCAAAATCAACCAGGTTTTCCAGCTGCTTTTCCAGATCTTCCTGGCTATACCCGGTCAGCCAGCGGATGATTTCGTCGACTTCGGCTTTCGTACGTCCTTTTTTCTCCGCTTTTGCGACGTAATACGGATAGACGCGGGCAAACTGCATGGCGTATACCTTGTTTTTTTCCATTATCATCCTCCCGACATCGATGCGCTCGAATCAAATGATCCTGTGCGGCAATAACCAGACACGACCGATTATACGCCATTTGGGGTTCATCGACACCGATCGCCGGACAGACGGAACGGATCATCCAAGTCAAAAGAGGCAGCCGCTGGTAGATGTGTTAAGAAGCAGCGTCGTGCTGGGAGCTACTTCAAATACCTTACTCGATTGCGTCGGTATTTTAGATATATTTTTTTGTCTGCTGTTACTGCCATTGGCGAAGATATCGGGTTGCCAAAAGGGAGAAGATAGCAATATCTACCGGCTTCTTCCCTTTGGCACGACCACATCAAGAACTGTCAGAAGGCCAATGGCCGCGTTTGGAGAACGAGACTTTAAACCAGCACGTTCAGATGATTCCTATAACCGCCCGAACGGCCTCGAGATAAGCATCCAATGCATCGATGTACTTCAACTCAGCGATTTGATACGATAGCTCTGACAGATTCAGAAAATAACATGAGGTGGAACCATGCTGGACAAAAGCATCCCCTACAAGAACATCATCATGCGCATGCCGTCAAACAAGGTCTCGTCCCAAGCGGCGCCTGCTTTACCGGCTGGATTTTCCTTTCGCTTCTACCAGGATGGCGATGCGGCACAATGGGCACGCATCGAAACCTCCGTACTCGAATTTCCGGATGAGGCGGCCGCAAGATCCTATTTTTCACGCGATTACCTGCCCTTCTCAAACGACCTCAAGCGGCGCTGCGTCTTTGTTCTCAACCAGGAAAACCTTCCGGTGGCGACGGCGACGGCTTGGTACGCCAGGAGCGAACTCGGCTACCAGGCGTCGCTGCATTGGGTTGCCGTGATGCCCGCGTACCAGGGTCTCGGACTTGGCAAAGCGGTCGTGCAGCAAACCCTGTCCCTCTTCCCGGCGTTGGACCCGGGCGAAGATGTCTGGCTGCACACGCAGACCTGGAGCCATGTCGCCGTCCGGCTGTATTTTAAATTAGGCTTTCGGATCCTTAAAACCGGCCGAACCGCCGTGGTTACCGACGGCGGTGACGGCGTAAAAATCTCCGACAACGATTATGCCGCGGCCATCGAGGTTCTGCGTCCCGTTCTCGAACCGGCCTTACTATCTGTCCTTGTCGCTACGGCCCAGTAAGCGGGTGCCTTGGGGCATCGCCGCATCGTCCTGGCTGCCGCTGCTTCTTTGCAGAATAGCCGCGACCGCATCCCGTCTTTCATCGAGGGTGCAGCCGCCGGTATGCTCGCCGCCGACCAGGTTTTCCTGCTGCAGATTTTTGAAAAAGTCCGACTGCAAGACATCGAGCATGGACAGCTGGCGCAGGATCCTGTCTGAATGCGGCGAAAATGGGCAGGCCTGCGCTTCGCCTGACGGACTGATATGGAAAAAGCCCCACCCGGCGGCCAAACATCCACCCATTTCGGCTTCGTCGCCGGGAAACGACAGGGAAAAGATGGTTGGATAGCGCTTTTTCAGCACAATCTGCCGGTCAGCCAAACCTTTCGCTCCGGGTCGGCGGGCACATACTCGATAAAAAAACAGGCGGCAGCCAAGCTGGTTCAGCTGCGCGACAAGAGACGAGCTGGTCACTTTCCCAAGCAGCATGTCGTACGTGCCCGGTCCGCGCCGCTGTTCCGTCTAGTCCCGCCCGCCCTCCATGCTGAGAACGGGCACCAGGTTGCGGTGTTTGTCCAAAAAGCCGCAAAACGCCTGATCGATCAGGGTACCGTTGCTGAAAACCGGAAACAGGATCGATCCGAACTGTGCGGCCTCCGCCAGTACATCCTGGCGAATCAGCGGCCCGCCGCCAGCCAGCAGGACAAACTGGATGCCAGAAAAGCAGCAGGAAGGCGGTTTCCAGCGGATTGTTGAGCGTATTTTTGAAGACATCCTGGACCAATTGCCGGATCGCCCGGTTCATGTATTGTGTCAACGCCTGATTGTCCATACCAGATCCTTCTTTGCCAGCCAGTTATGCATGCCATAGGCCATACAGTACATTGCGTCCATGACTGCGTCAATCAGGCAATTTATATCTTGTCATAGAAAAAGGTCGTTTATTTACACCTAAAACAAAGGGTCTTCGCGTTTGACCCGCCATGGCACAAAGCGATATTCACATTGGTTGCCAGCTGCGGCAGGACAGGCGGCTGTTATGCCAGCGACTGGGGGGAATGGGGATTTAGCTGCATCACTTCGATATCGACGCCGTCCGGATCCTGGATCCAGATCTGGTCATTGGTGTCTTTTCCCCGGGTCGGATGCTTGTCCAAAAACAGGCCCTTGGCGTGCAGGCTGTCCGTGAAGGCCTGGATGTCGTCGACACCAAAACAGAAATGATGGTAACCTGCCTGGTGGGTCTTCGGATTGGCCTTTCCGGTGCCATGATAAAACAGCTCGATAAACTGCTTGTCACACACCTTCAGGTATACGATCCAGGGCTCACCGGCGTCGTTATGCAGCTCGAACGCCTTTGTCAGCCCCAGGACACCGCAATAGAACGCAATCGACCGCTCCATGTCGGTGACGTGAAATGCCACGTGGGCCAGATTGGTCAGCATAATGTCTCCCCTCTTTTCCGCGGCTCAGCCAAGCGCTTGGGCCGTTTCCTTGAGCTGTTTGCGGATCTGGATCTTCTGCGGGCACTTGGTTTCGCACAAGCCGCATTCGGTGCAGGCCGCTGCGTTCTTGCCTTTCATCCAGTCGTTGGTGCCGATCGCCTTGTACTGCTCGCGCGCGTACTGGGTTAGGCCGTAGACACGGTGGTAGTTCATGATCTGGAAGTTGAGCGGGATGTTGACCTCGAAGGGGCAGGGCATGCAATAGTTGCAGCCGGTGCAGTAGAGGTCGGCCATTTTCTTGTTCTCTTCCATGGAGACGTTGATCCGCTCGACTTCGTCCGGGCTGAGCGGCGAATCGTCCGAGGCGACCGCGGCGTTCTCTTCGACCATCTGCAGCGAGCCCATGCCGGACAGGGCACAGGAGACGTTGGGATTGGTCAGGACAAAGCGCAGGGCGAGTTCGGCGCTGCTCAGCCGTTTGCCCGGCAAGAGCTGCTCGATCGCCGCCGACGGGGCGCCCAGGCGGCCTCCGCCGACCGGGCCCATGATCACGACACCAAGGCCCTTGGCATGGGCGTGGGCGATCGCCGCCTCGTTGGCCCGATCGAGCAGGTTGTACTGGCAAAGCACCGACTCGAAATGGCCGGTGTCGACCAGCTTGATCAGGTTTTCCGGCTTGTCGTGGAAAGAAAAGGAGATGTGCTTGATCAGGCCCTCTTCTTTTGCCTTGAACGCGGCCGCGAGCGGCCCGTCTGCGACGTTGATGTCTTCTTCGTAGTCCTTCCAGCCAATGCCCCACATGTGGTAGAAGTCAATCCAGTCGGTGCTCAGCTTGGTCAGCGATTTTTCCAGGCGGCGCCGCCAGTCGGCTCCCGAGCTATTCTCAACCGGGTTTTTCGTCGACAGGTAGACGCGGTCCCGCCAGCCCTTCAGGGCCTGGCCGACGATGATTTCGCTGTCACCGTCGCAATAATACGGGGCCGTGTCGACGTAATTCACACCGAGCTCGAACGCCCGGCGGATGATGCGGATGCTCTCCTGGGTATCATAGACGCGCTGGCCGTTGATCGTGGCGGTCGGCAGCCGCATGGCGCCGAATCCGAGTGCCGATATCTGGATGCCGGTCTGGCCAAAGGGATGATACTGCATGGGGCAATTCCTCCTATGTCGGAGCCATCTGGTCCTTCATGTCCGGTTCCCTGGTGCACAAGCTCTCACCTATCATCCTGACGGAAGGCCGTAAAAAAGTCAATTGAACAGCAGCCCTGAAAAACAACCGCTTCCGCTCACGGCATCTGCGTTGGCTTCTTGATATGGCTCAGGCGTCCTCGAACTGCAACTGGTAGAGATGGGCATACAAGCCGGCCTGGCGAAGCAGCGAGGCGTGGTCGCCCCGTTCCGCCAGGCCGTTTTCGGTCAGGACGACGATTTCATCGGCGTGCTTGACCGTGCTCAGGCGGTGTGCGATTACCAGCGTCGTCCTGTTGCGTGACAATTCGGCCAGAGCTTGCTGGACCAGTCGCTCGCTCTCGTTGTCCAGCGAGGATGTCGCCTCGTCCAGGATCAGGATCGGCGGATTCTTGAGGAAGACGCGCGCGATCGACAAGCGCTGCTTCTGCCCGCCGGAGAAGCGGATGCCCCGCTCGCCGACCAGCGTGTCATAACCGTCGTCAAGGCTCATGATGAAGTCGTGGATATTGGCCCGGCGCGCAGCCTCGATGATCTCCTCGTCGCGGGTCCCCGGGCGGCCGTAGGCGATGTTGTCGCGGATGGTGCTGTTGAAAATGTAAACATCCTGCTGGACGACACCGACATTGCGGCGCAGCGATTCGAGCGTGAAGTCGCGCACGTCGACGCCGTCGATCCTGACCGCACCAGCGCTGACATCGTAGAACCGGGGGATCAGCGAGCAGAAGGTGGTCTTGCCGGCGCCTGACGGGCCGATCAGGGCCATCGTCTGTCCGGCCGGGATCTCCAGGCTGATCTCCTTGAGCACCGGATGCTCTTTTTCGTAGGCGAAGCTAACCTGGTCAAAGCTGATGCAGCCTTTCAGCTCGCCCGCATCGACGGCGCCGGGCCGGTCGCTGATATCCGGTTGGGTGTCGATGATCTCCAGCATGCGCTGAAAGCCCGTGTAGCCGCGCTGGAACTGCTCGGTGAAATGCACGATCCGGTTGATCGGGTCCAGGAACATGCCGATGTACATCATGTAGATGAGGATGTCGGTCACCGGCATGGTGCCGCGCGAAATGAAAAAGCCCGAACTGACAATCACGACCAG
>JAQVSS010000169.1 GCA_028700415.1 Kiritimatiellia bacterium | reverse complement strand
TTTTTGATGGCGGGCGCGCAGGCGGTGTCGCCGCCGCCGCAGACGGGCAGGGCGGCCGCGAAGAGGCCGGGCTCGCGCTGGATGGCGTCCCACGTGCCGTAGCCGCCCATGGAGACGCCGGTCACATAGACGCGCGCGGGGTCAACGGGCAGGCTCTTCATTTTCTCGCGCACCAGCGCCAGCGCGAGCTTCATGGGCAGGGAGGGCTGCTCGGGCATGGTGTGTCTGGGCGCGCCCCAGGGGACGTTGACCCACTGCATGCCGGTGGGGCACTGCGGGACGAGCAGGATGGCCGGCTCGTTGGTGGCGAGCATGAAACGGAGCATGGGGGTGATCCCGTGGACGAGTTGGCTGACATTGTTGGTGCCGCGTTCGCCCGCGCCGTGGAGGAAAAGCACGAGCGGCAGCTTCGTGCCGGGCGGCGTGTTTTTAGGCAGGTAAAGGCGGTAAAGGAGGGTTTCGCCGGCCGGGGTTGAGAAGACTTCGGGCGTGGTGAGTTGTTGCGCGTTCTGGGCGCAGAGGGCGGTGGCGAAGGCGCTGACGCAAAGGGCGGCTGCGGTCACGTTCATAAAGGGCTCCTTGACGGATCCGGGACGGCCGAGGAATACGGCGGTCCGGCGGAATCCAGTCGTGTTTGAACATACCAACGCCGAGGTTTCTTGTCAAACGCCCGTGAGGCCAGCGCGGTTTTTTTGCGGGGGCCGGGAGCGAAGGTGCTATAATCTGGGCATGAAAAAAAACAGTTCAGCACCGATGCGCCGGGCCGATGATCCGGCATGTGTTCTCCCTGTTTTGAAAACTACGCGACAAAAAATATCTGGATAGTTGAGGTGTGCGGCATGTTCTGATACCTTTAAAAATTATGAGATTCTTTATTGTAACAACTCTTTTTTGTTTTGCCGTGATGGCTTTGCCGAATGTCGCTCATGCGACACCCTCTCGGTGCCTTGAGTTTTCGTGCGCGAAAGCAAGCCCGGCGGTCGACGGGATCATCGGGGACACGGAATATCCGTCCGCCTTTTCGTGGATGTTTAGAATAGATCCGGGGGTGAACGAGAAAAACGTCTTCGCCGACCGGCAGGCGCGTGTTTACTTTGCCTGGGACGCGGATAATCTGTATGTCGGCATGAAATCCGCTGGTAACGGTCTGGTAGCGCGCGCGACGGAGCGTGACGGAAAGCTTTGGGAAGACGATTCCATCGAGATCTACGTGAATTCGGCTCCGCCGAACCCCATGCATCAGTTTATCTTCAATTCAATCGGCACCCTTTGGGACGGCCGCGGCGTCGACACCGGCTGGACGTCACACGGCGTTGTTTGCCGTAATGCCGTGAAGGACGGCGCCTGGATGTTCGAAGCCGCGCTTCCGTGGCGCAATTTCGACATCGATGTTAAAGAAGGCAATACGTTTTTCGTCAACGTCTGCCGCACGTACGTCGGAGATTGCGCGTCTTCGGGCGGAGAGTTGAAATGGATCGACGACACGTGCCGGACGTACAGTTCGTCGATGGCGCATCGGAATTACGGCGTGCGCGACAGCTTTGCGGCGTTCACGTTCAGGGAAAAAGGCGCCCGTTTTTCGATTGGCGAAACCGGCCCGCTCACGGACGGTTCGATCGACATGAACGTGGAGGTGACGGCGGCGGAGGAGGGGACGTTCAAGACCGATTTCTGGGCGCAAGGTCCGCTGCCGCCGTCTTTTTCCCAGTACGACCGAACGCCGGCCCATGCGGGCGAGAAGTTGACGTTCAAGGCGAAGGGGGCTTTTCCGCAGTCCGGCGAATTCATTTTGAAACTGATTGACGGCGCGGGCACTCAGGTGTTCAAGGGCACGGCCCCTTTCAAAAAGCCGATTCCCGTCGCCTACCGGTGGCTGAAGGCCGATCCGAAGAGGATGGAGCTGGTGCTGACGACCGAAAACGCATTGGGGAAAAACAAGTCAACCGAGATCGAATTCTGCGCCCGTGACAGCGCGGACGAGTCGAAAACGGTGTGGCGGGCAAAGATTCCGGCGGCGCAGGTGAACGGCATCGCCGAGCAGCGTGTTTCGATCGCGGATTTGCCGCCGGGTGAATATAAGATGCAGTACCGGTTCATTGACGGCGCGGGCAAGGCTTTCACAGACGATTACGCGTGGTTTTGGAAGCCGGACGTCAAGGTGCCATGGACCGGATGCATGGCCGGATCGGAAGACGAAGTGCCGCTCCCTTGGACTGCTCCCGTTTTCCGGGAAGACGGATTCGCGTGTTGGGGACGGACTGTTGGACTCGGTCCGGGCGGTTTGATCACGTCGGTCGTTTCCCAAGGGCGCGAACTGCTTGCCGGGCCGGTGCGGCTGTTGGTGGATGGGAAGCCGGTGTCGTTCAGCGTGAAAAGCGTCGACAAGCACGTTTCTTACGCCGATTACGCGTTGGCCGCGGACGACGGTGCCGTGCCGATTCGGGTTAAGATGCGCGCGGAATTTGACGGATTCATCTGGTTTGACATCGAAAGAGGCGCAGGTCCGGTGCAGTCGCTCGCCGTCGAGCTGCCGATGAAGCGCGATTTCGTCACCGGCTTCGATGACGGACATTCGGTGATCGAAAAGCTTCCGCTCGGGAGAGGGGTGCGCGGGACATGGACTGTCGATCCGCGCGAGTACCCGTTTTTCTGGATCGGCGACGGTGCCACCGGCTTGATGGGCGGAACCGAAGATCAGCACGGGTGGAAGCTCAAAGACAAAAAATCGGGATACCGGGTCGATGTCGATGACGAGACGGCCAACGTGACGATCCGTTTTGTTGATACGCCTGATCGTTCAGAAAAGCCCAAAAATACCGGTTTTTACCTCGATCCCACGCCCGTTCGGCCCAAGAACGTCGCCCTCGAGCAGTTCGATGCGGCGAAAATGTGTCGATGGACCGGCAATGTCGCGGACTTTTGTGACATGAAGCGGCCGGGGCATATGCTTGAGGACAGAATCGAACGTTATCAGAAGCGTCAGCGCAACGGAGAACGGGTTTTCTGGTACGGAGGAAGCGCGCTGGTGGGCGCGTATTCGCCTCTTTGGGCCTGGTACTGCGACGAGTGGAATTTCACAGGCGATCCGTCCACGGTTTATCTCGAGGTGAGCCCCCGCGAACGGGACAAACGCGATCAGAACGGGTGGATTTGGGGATGCCTGCGGAATAAAAACTTCTTCGATTTTAAGGTGTGGTCGGCGAGCTGGTTCCTGAATGCGCCCGAATACGGTGTGCGGGATCTTTACTTCGACATTTCCTTCCCGAAGCCCTGCAGGAACGCCGGTCACGGCTGCAAATGGACGGACGAATTCGGCGTGGAGAACAACGATTTCTTCTTCCGCGGCATGCGCGAGTTTCACAAGCGCGTCTACCGCCAGCTTAAACGCAAAAATCCCGAAGGGGCCATGATCGGTCATGTGCGGTTCGTCCGCACGCCGGCGGACAACTTTTTCGACGAGTCGTGGTGCGGCGAAGCCTATGAACGCAACGTGGCGCTTCAGCACAACTATTACGATCTGCTGCAGCCCGAGGCGATGCAGATCCATTACGCCTCGCGCGCGAATGACATGGTGATGGGCATAAGCTGCCAGATCTACCGCACGTATCAGGTGTATTGCCCGCACCTGCTACCGTCATACGATCCGTACGGGCCGGTTTCGGATCGCGCGATCCGGCACGCTGCGGCTTATTTCAAAATCCACAATCTGCTGATCACGGTGAGGCCCGACGAGCCGATCATCGGCAAGCAGTGGTGGAAGGCCGAATCCTGCGCCCATCCGTGCGGGAAAGACCGTCGGTTCTCCGCTTACTATCTGACGGATTGTCCGGTGAGCGTCGACCATCCCGACCGGCTCTTCCTGTATGCGGTCTATGCCGGGAACGGGCGCGCAATGCTCATCTTGCTCAACGACACGGATGCGGACGTAACGAAAACGATTTCCGCCGATCCGAAGGCGCTGGGGCTCCGCTCCGCCAAGGGTGCTGATATTTTCGGACACGGCGAGTGTTCGCTCGAAACCGGCTCGTTTACGGTGGAACTCCCGCCTCGCGAGTCCCGCTTCATCTTGTTCGGAGATGGTGCGGAATGAGGACGGCGCGTCGGGAGTTCATCGGTGCGGCAGAATCGGTTTTCTGCTTGTTTTCACGTGGCTTGCTTCCGCCGGACGGATTCGCTATCTTATTTAGAAAATTTGTGAGGAGGTGAATCGGATGAAACGATGTGTCTTGATGGCGGCGTTTGCCGCCAGTGCGCTTGGGCTGCAGGCGCTCGACAACACGCTTTCCAACGAATTCTGGTGCACGTGGGGTTACACCAACGCCACGCCCGCCGCGACGAACGGGGCGTTTGCCGCCGGCTTCGATTCCTTCGGCGGCAGCGTGCTCGCCAACGTCCCCGCCGAGGACGACGACTTCGACAGCGTGAGCTGGACGGAACGCGAGTCAAACACGGTCGAGCGGTTCCGTTCCGACCCGTTGGCCGGATGCGTGATCATTTTCAGGTGAACCGCGGAAGGAAGGAACCGCTGAAATGAAGAAATGCCTGATTCCCGTATTCGCGTTCACGGCGCTTGCGAGCGCCGCCGCGCCGACCGTCACCGTCTCGTCCGTCGAGCAGGATGCCGAGTCACGTCTGGTAACTGTCGGATACGCCCTCGAAAACGCGCCCGCGATCATCACGTTCGGTATGGAAACGAACCGCACCGGCACCGCCACGGAGGTTCCGGCTGATTGGATCGCCGTTGAGGACGGCGCGTTGAAGCACGCCTGGGGCGACGTGAACAAGATCGTCCGCTCCGGCGGTTCCACGTACACGATCCATTGGCGGCCGGACTTCTCGTGGCCGTACCACGCCTTTGCCGCGAACGCGGCGCGCGCCGTCGTGAAGGCGTGGACGCTCGACGATCCTCCGGACTATGCCGTCTTCGATCTGACGATCACGAACAATGTGATGTTCTACACGAGCGCGAAGGCGCTTCCGCACGACCTCACAAACGGCCTCTACAAGACCGACTGCCTCGTGATGCGCCGCATTCCCGCGAAAAACGTCAGGTGGCGCATGGGCTCCCCGGCCGATGAGCCGGGGCGGTCCACTACGGGCAACATGGAACAGACGCACGGCGTGACGCTTACGAACGACTTCTACATGGGCGTTTACGAGCTCACGCGACGGCAGATTTTTCTGATCACGAAGCAGAACGGACAAGCTTACGATGTCGACAAGTTCCCCGCAAACAGCGTGACCTGGCAGGTGTTGCGCGGCAACGCCGGCACCTACAGCTGGCCTTCGCAGGGTCATGCCGTCGACATGTCGGGCTCGGTTCTGGGTCTGTTGCGGACCCTGTCGGGCCAAAACTTCGACCTGCCAACCGAAGCGCAGTGGGAATACGCCGCCCGCGCGGGCACGGGGACGGCGTTTTCGGACGGCTCGACGGAATACTCGTCCGATGCCGTATTGGCCCTGAGCTGGTACAAGGAGAATTCTGCCACAACGCACGAGGTCGGGCTTTGTCCGCCGAACGCTTGGGGACTTTATGACGTTCACGGCAATGTGGCGGAGTGGTGTCTCGACTGGATGAGTTACGACATCACGTCCTACACGCTCGAACCCGGCGGCCCCGAAGTCACGCCGCCTGACGTCCAGTACGTGACCGGTTGCCGCGTGGTGCGCGGCGGTTCCTACGGCGAACAGACTGTAAAGGCGCGCAGTGCCCGCCGCGGATGGGACACCCCGGATAAGGTTGTGGGCATCTACGGGGCGCGGCTCTGTCTGCCGCTGCCGTTCAAGTGATGCGGCGTTTCAGAAAAGAATGTATAGGAAGGACATCAACATGAAGACAAAAATCGCAACGGGATTCCTTTTGGCGGCGGCAGCGTGTTTCGCGGCGCCGCGCGTCGATCAGGACTCGGTGACGATGGCACAGGATCCGTCAACTCGCACGGCGAGCATCACCTACACGCTCAGGGGCGAACCCGGCATCGTCACGGTGGACATCCAGACGAACGCCGGGGACAATGTGTGGATTTCCGTTGGGGACGAAAACCTGAAGGGATTCACGGGCGATGTCAACAAGCTCGTCACGAAGGTGGGCGAAACGTGTTCGATCGGGTGGAGACCGGATAAGTTTTGGCCCGGCCAGGATTTGAAAGGCGGCATTACCCGCGCCGTCGTGAAGGCGTGGGCGACGAACAACCCGCCGGATTACGCCGTTTTCGACCTGACGGTCACGAGCAACGTGATGTTTTACACGAGCGCGAAGGCGCTTCCGTACGACCTCACAAACGGCCTCTACAAGACCGACTGCCTCGTGATGCGCCGCGTTCACGCCACGGGACTTCCCTGGCGCCGCGGGTCGCCTTTCACGGAAGCGAATCGCCGTTCCAGCAATGACCAGCATGTCGAAGACCCCTTCATGTGCGTCCTTTCCTCGGATTATTATATCGGCGTCTTCGAACTCACCGTGCATCAGTATGATCGGATCACGGGCGTCGTTCCGTCAGGAAGCGGCCTCAAGAAGCCGATTGTCACTATCTCCTGGAACAACTGCCGCGGCGATTCGTCCGGCGACAACAACTGGCCGACGAAGGGACATGCCGTGACGGCCGCGTCCATCATGGGCAAGCTGCGCGGCATCACCGGCCAGGAGTTCGATCTTCCCACAGCCTCGCAATGGGAATTCGCGTGCCGCGCCGGCTGTACCGCCGCCTACAGCAACGGCGGCCAGGCTGCTGCCGACGGCCTGCCCACGGGGTGGTTCAGCGACAACGCCTCTGGGGCTGTCCACGAGGTAGGCGAGCGCGTCGCCAATCTCTGGGGGTTCTACGACATGCACGGCAACGCCAGCGAATGGGTGCTGGACTGGGTCAGCAATTATCCCTGGAATTACGATCACGAGAACGGGCCTGGCGCGGCGCCGAAGGATCACTCCTACATGATGGATCTGTTCCGCTCAGTCAGGGGCGGCGGCTTCCTCCAGGCAGTGGGCAACGCGCGATCGGCCGCCATCAGCGACTGGAGCCTTGCCGCCAATTACACCGACCGTCCCACGCAGATCGGCTGCCGCGTGTGCATGCCCGCGGTGATCCTGTACTGATAAAAGCCGTATGGGGAAACGCATGTTTTTCAGGAACCTTCTTGCGGCCGGCTCCGTGTCGGCGGCTCTTGTCTGTACCGGGGCGAATCTGCTCGAAAACCCCGGCTTTGAAAAATGCGGCGACGGGGAAGGAGCTGCCGGCTGGACGCCTCCGGGCGGCGCCTTCACGTACCAGTCCGGGACGGGCCGAAACGGCACCCGGGCGCTGTTCTTCGACCTGAAGCCGGGGTCCCCGTATCAATTTCCGTCGCAGAAGTTCAAGGTGGAGCCTAGGAAGCGCTATCGCGCCGAGGTCTGGACGCGGACGGAAAACCTTCAGGGCGAAGGACTCGGCGCACGGGTGGGGGTGGAGTTCTACGCCGAAAAACACAAGTACCTCGGCGGCGTCTATTCGACCGGCGTGAAGGGCACGGTCGGCGACTGGACGATGCTCGACGTGGTCGGCGACGCGCCCGATGGTACGGTCGACGCAAACATCTCCGTTTTCGTAAACGACAAGTGCACGGGACGCGCGTGGTTCGATGACGCCTGCGTGGAACCCGCGTACCGTCCGCCGATCGGCCCCGTGGTGAGCGACGTCTACCGCGAAACCGCCGCGGACGGCGACGTGTCGTTTTCGGCGGTGGTGGATGTGCCGCCCGCGGAGGTCGCCGCGCGCGGCGTCACGGGCTGGTTCGACCTGCCGTCTGTTTCGGGGCCGCCCCGCACGGTTCCGGCGGCGGTGGAGGACGGCGCGATCCGCGTGAAAACCGCTGTGAAGGAATTGCCCGAAGGCGAATGCCGCGTGACGGCGCGGCTTTCAGACCGGTCCGGGAAAAACATCGCGCAGAAGACCATCCGCTTCCGCCGCACGGCCGAAGCGCCGAAGTGGCGCGTCCGTTTCGACGGGAAAAACCGCGCGCTCGTGGACGGCAAGCCGTTCTTCCCGCTCGGCGTTTACGTGAGCCGGGCGGACGCCGCCACGATCGGGGACCTTAAGGGGACGCCGCTGAACTGTGTGCTGCCTTATGGGCCGATCACGCGGGCCCAACTCGATGCGTGCTGGGAAGCGGGGCTCCGCGCGATCGGAACGGTCCAGTGCCATTTCGGCGTCTCGGGATGCCCGGCGGACGTGAAACGCATCGAAGACGAGGCGCGGTGGATCGCAGACCGCGTCAATCCGCTCAAGGACCATCCGGGCCTTCTCGGTTGGTACGTCTACGATGAACTCGGCACGGAGCTTTACGACCGTCTCGCCGCGCGCCGGGACCTGCTCGAAAAACTCGATCCCGATCATCCCACGTACGCGGCGCTCTATCAGGTGAACATCCTCAGGGACTACCTCGGGACGTTCGACGTCCTCGGCACCGATCCCTATCCGGTCGCGAAGCGCGGGGATCCGCCGATTTCGATGGCGGCGGACTGGACGCGCCGTTCGCGGCTGGCCGTTTTCGGCGGCAAGCCGCTCTGGCAGATCCCGCAGATATTCGACTGGGGCGGATACGACGAGAAACGCGTCAAGGAGACCCGCGCGCCGACCTACGAGGAAATGCGGAACATGACGCACCAGTGTCTCGCCGAAGGGGCGAACGGGATCATCTTCTGGGCGCATCTCGCCGTGAAAAAAATGTCTTGGCGCGATCCGTTCGAAAAGCGGTGGCCCGAGATCATGCGCATGGCCGCCGAGGTGAAGGAGAAGACCCCGCTGTTCCTTTCGGACGATCCCGCGCCGCATGTGAAGGC
>JAQVSS010000012.1:3064-34319 GCA_028700415.1 Kiritimatiellia bacterium | reverse complement strand
GGCTACTCGTTCCTTATCTTGGCGCTCTTCTACTGGATCATCGACGTCAGGGGGCACGACACGTGGTGCTTCTTCCTGAAGGTGGTCGGACTTAATTCGATCACGATTTACATGATGAAGCGCATCGTCGACTACCGAGGGATATCACGCTTCCTCTTCGGCGGCGTCGCCTCGTGTTTTTCCGATCCGCTCTTTGTTGAGTCGGTCGGGGTGTTCCTCCTCTGCTGGCTCACTTGCTGGTTTCTTAATAGACATAAGGTGTATCTCAAGTTGTGACGAAGGGAATCGGAATGGTGAAGAGTCGAATTGGAATGACGATGTGCTCGGTCGTGGCGGCGGGCGCCGCAGCCTTTACCGTGTATGCCGGAAAGGGGCTTGCACCCGACGAAGCGCGTATCGGCGAAATCGCCCAATGGCTCCCCGACGAACCGTCCGCCGCCGGTGTGCGCATCACAGACCGCGTCGCATGGGGCCGTTATCGCGACGATTCGGAGGCGAAGAAGATTGTCGCGCTCGCGGAGAAGGTGGTCGCGCAACCGGTCCCCGACATGCCGCCGACTTGGTATCTCGAGTGGTTCACGACCGACTACATCAAGGAGGGCGACTCTCGCCGCTGGCGCGAGCCTTTTTGGAAGCGTTCTTCGAATCTTCAGACGCTGCTTCTCGCGGAGTGCCTCGAAGATAAGGGCAGGTTCCTGAAGCGCATCATCCAGTATTTGGAGCTCATTCCGACCGAGTGCGCCTGGACGGAGCCCGCGCACGACCGGGCCAAGAGTAATTTCGATGGCTCGAGATACTACGTCGACCTCGGCGTCGCCGAACGCTGTTCGCTTCTCGCCTACGCGCTGGACTGGCTCAAAGACCGCGTTCCCGCGTCGACGCGCGAAAAGGCGATCGCGGCGATGAAGGAGCGTGCGTTCGACCCGTACCTCGGGGACGGCGAGAACTGGAGCAACAACAACTGGAACCCGGTCTGCAACGGCTGCGTCATCCGTGCGGCGCTGGCGCTCGTTGACGATAAGCGAACACGCGCGCGGTTCGTCGAGGCGGCGGAACGCACCGCGCCCTTCTTTCTCAACGGCTTCCAGCCCGACGGCTACTGCGGAGAGGGCCTCGACTATTGGAACTACGGTTTCGGGCGCTTCCTGCCCGAGCTCTTGGATGTCCGCCGCGTCACCGGCGGCAAAATTGACCTCGGAAAGCTGCCGCGCGCCCGCGAGGCGATGGAATACGGCTACCATTTCCAGCTCGAGCCTTTTGTCACGCCGCGGTTCTCGGACGGTATGGCCACCGAGCCGGCGGGGATGTGCCTCGTGTTGGGGCGAATCGCTTGGCCGGACCTGACGAGCGACCGCGCCGAGAAAGCGGCGCTCCTCACGCCGAGTCTCGATCGTGTCGCCTTCCGCGCGTTTGACGCGGAGTCAATCCGTCTCCACGATTCGAAGACGGCGAAGCCCTATGTGCTACCGAAGCGCTCTTGGTTCCCGAACGCACAGGTCTATTTGGGGCGTCCGGCGGCCGATTCGAAGGCGGTTCCTTTCTCCGTCTGCGTGAAGGGCGGTTGGAACGGCGACCCCCACAACCACAACGACATCGGTACCTACGTCATCATGCTCGGCGGCGTGGAGATGGTGTGCGATCCGGGCGGCGAAGAGTACACGAAACGCACGTTTTCCGAGCGTCGCTATGAGTCTAAGATCCTTAATTCCTACGGCCATCCTGTTCCGGTTGTCGCCGGTACGCTTCAGAAAGATGGCGAGAAGTTCGCGGCGAAAGTCCTCGCGTGTGAGTTTGGGGACGACCAAGACGAAATCGAACTCGACCTTTCCGGGGCCTATCCCGAGAAGAGAGTCAAGAAGCTCGTTCGCAAGGCGAAATACAATCGCAGAAATCGCGAACTCGTTATCGCCGACGAGGTCGGCTTTACCGAGCCGTGCGCCTTCGAGACCGCGATTCTCAGCAAGTGTCGCGTGGAGCAGACGGACGACAAGGCGCTCTTCTACATCGTGCAGAACAACCCCACGCGCAGGCTGAAGGTCACGGTCGGGGTGAAAGGGGGGAACTGGACGCTCCGCGAAGAGAAGCTCGAGAATCCGAAGCGTGTCGAGCCGACGCGTCTCGGCGTCGCGCTCGCCAATCCCGTCACCGAAGCGACGATAACCGTCAGATACGAGGTGTGCGAATGAGACGTCAGATGCTTGCGATTGCGTTATCCTCCCTAACCGCGGGCGGTTTCGCCGCGGAACCGAAAAACGTCCCTGAACTCATGAAGACCGCCAACGGAGGCGAGGTGAAGACCTTGGCGGACTGGGAGAATGTGCGACGGCTGGAGATACTGAAGACCTTCGAGACGCAGGTGTTCGGCGTGAGGCCGGTGGAACGTCCCCAGGACCTCGCCTTCGAGACCGTGATCTGCCACGACGACGCGCTTCTATCCTCCGCGATCCTCAAGCGCGTCAAAATCGCTTGGAAGGGTCCGCGCGGCTCCCAGCACATCGTCGTCACCGCGTTCTTCCCGCTTTCCGCAAAGAAAAAGCCCGTGCCCTGTTTCGTCTTTCTCAACCGCGATGGCGGCGTGATCGGTTCCCAGCGGTTGCCGCGCGATGCTCAGGTCGGTCCGGTTGACCGCGATGAGCACTGGCCAGTCGAGCGCATCCTCTTACGCGGGTATGCGACCGTGGCGTTTGACGTTACGGACGTCGCCGAGGACGACTACAGTGCGTTCCGGTGTGACGTCTTCGGTTGCTTTCAGGATCCGGAGGACCGCACCAGCGAGAGTTGGGGGACGCTTTCCGCCTGGGCGTGGGGGGCGAGCCGCGTGATGGACTGGCTCGAGACCGAGAAGTTTGTCGACGCGAAGCGCGTTGCCGTCGCCGGTCTCTCCCGCCGCGGAAAGACCGCGCTCTGGGCGGGTGCGACCGACCGGCGCTTCGCGATGGTGTGCTCGTGCGGATCAGGAACCTGCGGTGCGAAGCTCAACCGGTTCGGGCTTCCGTCCGGCTCTGAGTCGCTCTGCCGCATCTCGCGTTTCCGCCACTGGTTCTGCCGTAACTTTGACAAGTGGGCCGGCAAGGACATGACGGTTCCCTTCGATCAGCACTGGATGCTCTCGCTGATAGCGCCTCGGCTTCTCTGCGTGGCTTCGGGAAGCGAAGACACGGGAGCGTGTCCCGAAGGAGAATACTGGTCGACCTACCTGGCCTCGCCAGCCTGGGCGCTATACGGTAAGAAGGGACTCGTTGCGAACGGATTTCCGGCCGTAGAGGCGCCTCTCCAGGAAGGCGACGTCTCCTATCACGTCCGCAAGGGTCCGCACGAGTTTCTGCTCTACGATTGGGAACGGTTCATGGACTTCGCGGACAAGCACGGATGGCAGAATTGAGATGGCAGCGTGAACGTCAACAGTGGGTGTTATTTATTCACCGCTCCATTTCATTCCGTACTCACAAGCGACCGATAGGATAGAAATTCCCGTGGTGCGGCAATAAAATAGGGATCATGCCCACCTGCGGTAGCCATTTGGAATGTTGTGACATGACTCCTCGGGCGCCGGTTCGGGTCTGTGGTCGTGTCGCCGGGATTCTGGTACACTGCCCGCCATGAAAAGACTATTTGTTTCCGCGGTGGTGGCTGCGCTGGCGTTCGGACTGTCCGCAGTGGACGCTCCCGTTCTCGAGACCTCGCCGGAACCCTTTGCGTCTCCGCTCGTCTGCAATGGCGAAGTCGGGGCCGGCAAAGCGTATCCGGAAATCACCTCCGCGCTCGACGCCGCGGACGACTTCACGATTTCCATGTGGGTGAAGATCGACCGCTTCCCGACGCTCGATGACAAGAAGGCGAAGGGCGCGCTCGCGCTTTTCTGCCGCGGCTGGCGCGTCCGGTGGGACTTCGGATCGACCCTCTCCGCGCAGTTCACCTACAAGGACGAGAAGACCGGCAAGGACCGCTATTCTCGTCTCCAGACCGCGTTCCGCCGTGATGAGATCCGTACGGGGGACTGGAACCACTACGCGCTCGTCTACTCCCACTCGCGCTCGAACGTCACGCTCTATGTGAATGGCCGGGTGCGCGATTCGTACCGCGGCTTCGTGGCGCGGACGGATGCGCAGAAGGCTCCCGTCCAGCTCGGCACGCTTCCCGGTTACTTCCCGATGAACGGCGAAATCGGCCGCACGCGCATCTGGACGCGGGCGCTCGGCGCGGACGAGCTTTTCGCGGCTGAGAAGGACGCCGCGCGGACGCTTGCGAAGGCCTTCGGCGGCGCGACGGATTCGATCGCCGACATGGTCGCGCTGCGCAATCGGTGCCGGCTCGACGCCACCGACCGCGAGCTGAGCGGCGGAAAGTCGTTCTACTGGGCGACGGTCGATCCGATGGCGAACGAAACCTTCCTGCCCGACGCGCGACTCGACAAAACGGCCGTCGGGCGTCCGCTTGAAGTCGTCGCCACGCCCGGCGAATACGAAGCTGCGAGCTTCATCATCCGCTCGTTCGACGACCTTCCAGACTTTATGCCGGTCGTGTCCGCTTTGAAGACCGACGGGCGCTTCCTCGGCCTCGGAAGGAATGTGATTCCGCCCTCCGCCGTCGACGTTCGCATCGTGAAGACGCTCGTTCAGTCCGGCGGCGGCGCGAAGAACCGCCACATCCGCGTGATGAAGCCTGCAGTCCTCCTGCACGACGATGCGCTCGTCAAAGTCGACGCGGAGACGATGGACAACTACATCCGGCTCGACTTCCCGACCGGAACCGTCTGCCAGTGCATCTCCGAGTGGGGCGACAAGCTGCAGTTCGAGTACCGGATCTCACCCGAGAAGTGGCCGATCCACGACGCAGAGACGATCTGTCCGCTCGACCTGAAGCGCAAGTTCGGCCAGCAGTACTGGCTGACGCTGAAGATTCCCGAAAACGCCGCCCCTGGCCTCTACCGCGGCAACGTGGCGCTGACGAGCCGCGGCAAGAAGTTCGGTGAGATTCCGTTGAAGCTTCGCGTGCTGCCGTATGAACTCCCGGTGCCGCGCACGAACTACGATCTCTCGCGCAAGGTCTACCCCGGCGTCTACTATCGCCACTACGGACACGACTTCCGGCCCGATGCCGTCGGGTCGATCACGTCCCGCGGACGCAACGAGCGGCAGTTCCGCGCGGAGCTCCGTTCGCTCCGCTCGCACGGCATCCTCTATCCGACAATCGTGATGCAGTTTGTCTTCCCGGGCTGGAATTGGAACGATTTTCACGATTCCTCCAAGGGCGGTGTCGAACGTATCGTCACGGACGAGCAGCGGGCGTATTTCAAGCGCTGCATGGACATCATGAAGGAGGAGGGCTTCCCGACCGATCAGCTCCTTTTCCACTCCGGCGGTAACTGGGGCTTCCGCTGCAGTTACGACCGCACAGAGAACCGCGAGGTCCTGAAGCGTTCGATCGAGGCCTCTAAAAAGATGGTCCGCGACATTGTGGGGACCGACGAGGGTCTGCAGTTCTACGGCGTGGACGAGGCGGGCGGCCAGTGGCTGTTGAACGAGCTCGAACTCTGGAAGGACGCCCGCGAACTGGGCGGCCACATTTTCACCACCTGCATGCGGCAGGATATCAAGCTTATCGCTGGCCGGATCGACACCATCGTCTCGTCCGGTGTTCCCGAACAGCGCTTCTCTAAAATCGCTCACGACGCGGGCAGCCGCATTTGGAGCTACGCGAATCCGCAGGCAGGTTCCAAGGCGCAGGCGTATCCGTACCGCTGCAACTTCGGTTTCGGCGTCTACTTCATGAATTACGACGGATTCTCGACCTACGCGTGGAATGTCTCCGCGACGCATCCGTGGAACGACTTCGACAATCCCCTTGAACCCGATCTAGCCTTTGTTATCGGCACGGCAGACGGCGTCGTCGAGACGCCCGCTTTCGAGGGCTACCGCGAGGCGGTGGATGACCTGCGTTACGCGACGAAGCTCCGCGAGGAGATCGTGAAGGCGAAGGCGGGCGGCGACGCACGCAAGAAGGAGGCGGCTGAGGCGGCTGAGGCGTGGCTCGCGGCATTGAATCCGCTCGCGCCTGGCTTCGATCCGACGTGGATTCGCCTGCAGATCATCGACTGGACGCTCCAGCTCCTCAAGTGATTCCCTGAAAGGATGTTCGAATGAAAGTGTTTTCAATCCCGTATTTCGCTGCTCTCGTTCTCCCGGTCGCCTTCTGCGCGTCTGCCGCGCCCAAGGCCTACGAGGCATTGTACAGCGACCTGAAGCCGGTCCTGGACGGCTCGATCATGGATGACGCGGCGTGGGCCAAGGCATGCTGGAGTGAACCGTTCGCCCAGCGTATGACGGGTAAGACGCCGAAGAGCGCGACGCGGTTCAAAGCGCTCTACACTGGGGATGCGCTTTACGTCGCCGCCGAGTGTGTGGAGTCGGAGATGGACAAGATCGCCGACGAACACAATGCGATCGAATACTGGAAGTGCGACGTGGTGGAGCTCTTCGCCATTCCGCACAAGGAGGAAATGATTCATCTCGTCTATTCGGCCCGGAACAACGCGAACGACGAAATTCCCGGCGCGACGGCGAAGCGCACGCGCGATATGATCGGATGGGCGGCGAAGTCGCGGATGCTCGCCGACCGCTGGACGGTCGAGTTCTGCATCCCGCTCAATCTGCTCGGGGTCGATCCCTCCGCAGCTGACGTGCGGATGCCGTTCAACCTCTGCCGCAACGCCGCGCCGAAGAAGGAGCTTTCCAGCTGGTCGGCGCAGGTCGGCAACGGGAACTTCAAGGACGCGAACACGTACGGTACGATCATTCTGAAGGCGACGCCCGCCTCTGCGGCGGCGGCAGTCAAGGCCGCTGCGGCGCGCCCCCACGCGATCTCACTCCTACGGCGCTGGCAGTCCGTCCGGGCTGATCCGCTCTGGAAGCCGATTCTGCGCACGCTTCCCGCTGAGGCGGCAAAGCTTGATGCGCTCGCCGCGAAGCTGGATCTCTCCCGCACCGATTCCGCGGCCTTCGCCGAGACGCTTGCCGCAGTCGAAAAGCGCGAGGCGGATGAACGTGTGACGAAGCGCGTACGCATCCACCGCGAACTCTTCGGAGACTGATGCGCCCTGATCGCGCATCGGAGCGTCGCTGCGGCGCTTGCATGCGAAGTGCTTATTCGGATGGGGGGTTCCGAAATGGCGGACGCGGAATCGTGGTCTCGTCGAACACCTCGAACGGCTGCTGCAACTGCACAGCGACTATTCGGTCGCGGAGACCTTCGATCACATGGAGAGGATCGAGCACATCCGCAATCCTGAATTCGACAAGGTGCTCATCGACAACGCGAGCTGCTGGTACTGCGTCTCGCACCAAGCGGAGAACGCGAAGTACTTCCTCACGCCCGCGGCGAAGGCGCTCGTCGCCCAAATCCGCGGATACCTCGCGCGGGACGACCGCGCGGCGAGCCTCGACTCCGCGCCGATCCAGGCCGTCCGCAGGAGCATGCTCGCGACACGGCTTGACGCCATGCGTCCGACGGAGTCACGGACCGAGGAGAACGGACGCACTGTCCTTCTTTCCTTTGGCCGTCTCGCGGACGAGATCGTGACTCGTCAAAGCCACGAGTAGGCTATCACTCACAAGTCGTTTCAACACCAGACAAACAGCAGATTGACGAATGATGAGTTCCGAATCATGAAGGAAAGAATCTTGGCCGCGTAGAGGGATGACCTTCGACACTCTGCGGTTCAATTGGGTTGCGGGAGCCGCCCGCATCAATAGTCCTTGTCGTCGGGCTGCTCAATGGTTTTGAGCAGGCGTTCGACCAGGGCGGTGGTGGTGATCCCCTCCGAATCGGCCGCGAAGTTCGCGAGGATGCGGTGGCGCAGCACCGGCACGGCGGCTTTCACCACGTCGCTGCAGCTCACGTGGATACGGCCTTCGAGTACGGCGCGTGCCTTTGCCGCGAGCACAAGGAACTGTCCCGCGCGCGGGCCGGCGCCGTTGGACACGTACTTCTTGATGAAGTCCGGGGTTTTCTCGTCGTGCGGGCGCGTGGCGCGCACGAGGCGCACGGCGTATTTGATGACGTGATCGGAGACCGGGATTTTCCTGACGACCGTCTGAAGCTGGATAAGCTCTTCTCTGGTGATGGCCTTCTGGGGCATCTCGCTCTTGGAGACGGTGGTAGACTTGACCACCGTTTCCTCCTCGTCCTCTTTCGGATAGTCCACCCAGAGGTTGAACATGAAGCGGTCCTGCTGGGCTTCCGGCAGGGGATAGGTGCCTTCCTGTTCAATGGGGTTCTGGGTGGCGAGCACGAAGAAGGGCGCCTCGAGTTTATAGGTCTGGTTGCCGACCGTGACGCATTTCTCCTGCATGGCCTCGAGCAACGAGGCTTGTGTTTTAGGCGGTGTGCGGTTGATTTCATCCGCGAGCAGCATGTTGGTGAAGACCGGCCCCTTGATGAAGCGGAAACTTTTCTTGTCGGTCACCGGGTCATGTTCGAGGATTTCGGTGCCCGTGATGTCTGTGGGCATCAGGTCGGGCGTGAACTGCACGCGCTTGAAATCCATGTCCAGCACCTTGGCGATGGTGGAGCAGAGCAAGGTCTTGGCCATGCCGGGCATCCCGACGAGCAGACCGTGTCCGCCGGCGATGAGAACCATCAGCACCTGGTCGATGATGTCGACCTGGCCGACGATGACCTTGGCGATCTCGTCGCGGATTTTCTCCGAGCGCAGGGACATGGCCTTGACCAGTTTGAGATCCTCTTCCGAAGCTCCCTGCACCTTGAGGTCCCGCTTGCTCTTCCTGTCGCTGGGTTTTGCGGTTTCGGGGGCGGCATCCGCCACGGGTTCCGTCACCGGTTCTGTGGCTGTCTGCTGCGCCTCATCCGAAAACAGCAGCGCGATCTGATCGCCCAGGAGAATCTGCGCGCCGTCGGCCAGCACCGTTTGGCCGATGGGCTGGGCATTGACGCTTGTCCCGTTCGAGCTGCCGAGGTCTTCGAGAAGCCACCCCTGTTCGGTTGGCGAGAGTTGCGCGTGGTGTCCGGAGATGGCGTCCGCGGGGATGCAAATGGAACAGTCTTCGCTTCTGCCGATCAGGTAGGTTTGGGAAACGTCAAGTTCGGTCAGCAACTGGTCGCCTTCGGGTTGCCGGATGAATAATTTCGCCATGTGTGTTGTCCTTTGTTGAAGAAAACGTTTTATAGGGGGGCAGGCGCACGGCCTGCCGGTCCAGGGTTAGGGGTTAGTCGGGGTGGGGGGAGGGGTAGTGTTCGGCGCGGGGTCAACGGTGAGTGTGATGGTGCCGGCATTCTTGACCGAGGACGAGACGCGGATGCCTTGCAGCGCTTTGCAGAAGTAACCGGGAAGCGCGCCTTTCGTATCGGGCGGCCCCACCTCTTGCCGGGTGATCTCGCGGGTCTTTTTCATCTCCCAATGCGTGCCGAGTTTGGCGGTCCCGACGCTTTCCATCAGGCAGAGCTTGATGCTGCGGATCTGGATGTGCTTGAGGACTTCGGCGCTCTGGAGCGTGACGGGCAACGTGCGGACCTCTTGTTCCAGAACGCGCGCCTTGCCGAACGTGCCGGTTTGGCCCTCGATCCGGTGCTGATTTTTGACGTTGAAAAAGGGGTTCGACTCGAGGAGCTTGGCTTTGATGGATTTGACATCGCTCTCGGAGAGGGTGTGCTCGTCGCGCGAAAGCAGCAGACCCTCATAGAAACAGTTTTCACAGAGCACGAGAAGATCATATTTTCCCGGAGGCAGACCGTTGAACGAAAAGGCGTTATCGGCACCAAGATCGGCGAGGTAAACCTGATTGGTCATGTTTTTGTTGATGTTGCGGGCATTCTTGGCGGCGTTGCCGCCTTCGATGTCGTTCAGCACGGAGACGTTCGGGAACTTCTGCGGCATGCAGACAACGCCCAGCACTTCGGAGGGGTTGCCGGCGATCACCCCTTTGATGCCGCCCGGAGCGTACAGGTCGGGTTTGGTGTAGAGGTTGATGCTGACGTGCGTCTTGCTGTAGGGCGACATGTTGCCCGGGTTGATTTTGATGCCGGCAAACACGGCGGATGCCGCGATGCCGGCGGCGAAGACGGAGCCTGCGATGCGGGTTATGCGTGAAAAGGTCATGGCGCGATCACCTCTTTCATCTGTTCCTCATACGGGTGTCCGGGGAAGCGCTTGAGAAAATCCTCCGCGACCTCCCTGATCCGTTTTTTGTCGCCGAGCTTCTGGAGACAGTCGATTTCCAACCGCATGGCATCCGCGAGCTGTGCGCTCATGGTGACACCCTTGCGATAGGTGGCGAGCGTGTTGACCGCCCGGCGGTAGTCTTCCACAAACATATAAATTTTCGCTTCGGCCAATGGGAATTCGCCGGAGAGTTTCGACTGCGGCGACTCGTTCTCCCAGTCGGTCAGTTTTTGGAGCGCGTCGGGGAGCGCGTCCTGCGCCAGGAACGCCGTGATCGTTGAATACATGGACGTGTCGTGAACCGTGTAAATCTTCCAGTCGTCCACCTTTGCTTTGGAAAGGAGGCTTTGCGTTTTGGGTTTCTTGGATGCGGCTTTGTCCACGACATTGGTGTCTGCCGGATCGACGCGCTTCTTACGCGCGCCGACGTAGGTCAAGCGTCCGCCGGCGATGCCGAGCTTGTTGCGGCTGCGGTAACGCTCTTGGGCGTCTTTGTAGAATTTGACGGCGGCATCGTTGTTGCCGAGAGCGCGCTCGACATCGCCTTGGCGCAGGGCGGCGATCTGGGTCTGGTCTGGGGTGATGGCGGCCTCTTTCAGGAAAGCGACCTCGCGTTTGGCGGCAGCGGGATCGTTCACGTCAAAGAGATAGGCGCTGACGCGCTCGTCTTTCCAGCGGAATTTTCTCGCGCTGGTTTTCTCGTTGGTTTCAAATGTGTTGATCCAGTCGAGCAGGAGCTTGTCGTTGCGCTGCAGGCGCAGGGACTCAATGAAGCGGTCCTCGAGTGCCCAGCGCTGCTCCGGGGGCCGTTTCTGCAGGGTTTTGAAACTGCGTGTGAACACGTCGTAAAGGATCGGGCCGGAACGGTAGGGTTCAAGCAGCTCGACGAGAATCTGCCAATGGTCGGGTGTCCAGTCGGCGCAAGGGTCGGCACCTTTGGGGACGGCGCGGATCATGTTGTAGAGCGCCTTTCGGAAACTGAGGCGGTCGCCCGGGTTGTCGAGCGAAAACTCCGTCGGTGTCCAAGGGCAGGTGAGGCGTGCGGAAGTCCGCGCCACGCCGGCGGCATTGGAGACCGCGAGCGTAACCGGGTAGGAGACTTGGTCGGGGTCGCCCGAGACCAGCCACTCGATGACAGGGTCGGCCAGCCGTTTGCCGTTGCCGAACTCCCATACGGCCTCGGTCCCTTCCCCGGCCTGAAGCCCGGAAAAGGACAGTGTGAAAAGCGCGAGCGGCTTTTCGCCGGTCCAGAAATATCCGTTCGGCTTGTTGACTTCGCGGATCGCCGCGCAAACGCGGCCGTCTTTGAAAACGATACGCGCGATGGAGGCCTCCCCGGATTTCGCGAAATTCTGCACCAGTTCGGGGACAGGTTTTTCGGTCACGCCCTTACGCCGCCAGGTCAGCTGCGCTTCCTGTTTTCCTCTCGCCTCAAAATGGTAATAGTCGATCCTGTGCAGGCCGGGCGCGAGTTCAACGGTCTCGCCCCGGTTGCCTGTGGAGCCGCCGTCGCGCGTGTGCAGGCCGGGCCAGCTGTGGATCATTTTTCCGTCGATGCAAAATTCCGAGCCTTCGTCGGAAACGGTGGCGAAGTAGATTTTCTCCCTTTTTTCGAGCAGGATGCAGCCCACGTACCAGGAGGAGAAATCGTCATCGGGGCCATAGGGGTTAACCATCGAGCCGATACACTCCCATACGCCGAAGAAAGCGCCTGGTGCGGGGGGGTAGTCGTTCGCCATTTTCTTGGCGGTTTCAAGGCTGGCGTTCCCGTTCTTCGCATAGAAAAGGACGCTGGGGATAAGGCGCGTTTTTTCCGGTTTAGGCGGCGGGGTCGCGGAGCCTTTAAAATAAATGTGGACCGTGTCGCCCGTTTCGGGCTGGGCAAAGAGCACGCCCAACCCGTCTGCCGGGTGATGTCCCACGATGAGATGCTCCACCGGTTTCCTCTGGTCGTCACGGACATCCGGAACGGGAAACTTTCCCGGCAAGAGGCCGCCGTCGGGAACCTTGACGAACACGCCGAGGTCTTTATGGTCGGGCAGGCTCTGCACGCTCACATCGATCCGGAGGGAAGCGTTGGGAACCGCCCAGGCGGATTCCTGGGCGTCGGCGGAGAGGATGCTGAAGACGCAGAGACTTATCGCGGCGCAAAGTTTATTCATGTTGCCTTTACTTCATCTCCCCGATCGCTTTGAAATAGTCGGAGACCAATTCGCGGTATTCGGCCGGTGCCTCATCCGGTGACGCGGCGACCGCCTCATCGCCGGTTCCGGTGTTTCCGGAAGCGCCCATGTCGCTGCTGCTGATGCCGTTCTCAAGCGACGTATAGGTGGTGGAGAGGGATTGCAGGGCTTTCTTATGGAGTTCGGCGATCATGGCGGGCGAAGCGTTCTGCTTCTGGAGGCTCTCGAGTTGCTTGCTGAAGGCGATATATTTTTTGAGGTCGTATGTCCGCAGATTGTTGAGCTGGGCTTGGGCGTAGATGGCCTCGGCGTTGCGCGTCAGCTGGGCGCGGGTATTGTCGGCCTTGGCCTCTTCAATCTTTGAGTCGCGGCGCGTGGCGCCTTCGCCGCCCTCCATGCCTTTGTCTTGGGAGTAGCCGGAATTTTTGCCGCCGCCCGTGGCCACGGCATCGGAATGCCCCTCTTCCTCGACGTCGCCCGACTGGTTGGAGTCTTGGGTTCTGCGCTTGTCGAGATTCTTGTCGCCCTCGTTGATCTTGCCGGAGCGGGCCATGACCTCGCCGTCGGCCATGCCCTGACGCCCGACCTGCGAGCGGCCGTCTTGGTCTTTGTGCTCGGGGCGCTCGTTGCCGGACTTGCCCGTGGCGTTATAGTCCACAAATTCGCCTTCCGCGATTCCCCATCCAGGGTCGACATTCGCATCGCCCTGGTTGGTCACGGAATCGTCCGCCTCTTTCTGTTTCTCCTCCTCCTGTTCCATCAGATCGCCGATGATATCCTGGAGTTCCTCGGGCATGGTGACCTGCCCGATCGGGGCTTTCATCTCCTCCTTGTCGATCTGTTCCGTGTTGCGCTTGACATTGTCCGCTTTGGCCATGAGCCACATTTCCATTTCGTCGGCCTTCTGTCCGGTTTTGGCCAGCGTGTCGAGGATCCAGTCCTCTTTTTGGAGCCCGAGTTCGGTCACGGCGTTCGTGCCTGACCCTTCCGTCTGCTTCATTTCCTCGTACGTCTGGAAGGTGTCGGTGACCAGTTCGTTGACCGCATCGAGTTCAGGAAGGGCCTGGAGGTCGGTGGCCACCTTCAGCATGGCTTCGGCCATGTTTTTCTTGAGTTCCGCGATTTCCTCCAAAAGCTCCTCGTCGAGTTTTTCGGTCTTGTCGCCTTGGCTGCCGGTTTCGCGCAACGCGTCCACCACGCGCGTCTGGAGTTCCTCCAGCTTTTTGACCGACTGTTTGGCGTCTTTGATGATCGCCAACGCATCCTCGGTCTTTTCTTTCGTGTCGGTTTCGCGCCACTCCTTGAGGTATTCCATGAGTGTGGCGATGCCGTTGGTGACCGTGTTTTGGGGCGGCACGGCGTCGGCGGGTTTGGCGGAATCCATGAGTTCCGCGATGTTGACCATGGTGGGGTGGAGCGAGAGTTCGGTGGCTTTACCGGCAATTTTCGCCATGAGCTTCCCAAACTCCTCGTCGTCGCGGTCCTGCTTGGCCTCGGAAAGGCAGAAGCCGATCATGGCCTCCATGTCCTGCGCGAGGATGTCTTGGCGGTCGATGATCGCCTCGGGCATCTTGCTTTCGGCCTGGACGGCCTTGTGCGTGGCGGTGAGGTTTGCGGTCTGGCCTTTCCGGAGGGCTTCGAGCATGGCAAGCACGCCGGCGGCGGCCTGCGAAAGTTTACCTTTGCCCATGCTGTCGTCGGCCTGGGCGAGGAGGCGCAGCACGGTGGTCTGCGCGGCGACGGCGAGCGCGGCGTTTTCGCCCCGTTTCTCGGCGGCGCCGGTTGTCATGCGGGTGAGGCGCGCCGCGGCTTCGGGCAGCGGGCCTTGAAGCGCCTTGTCCAGCGCGACGCGCGCCGCTCCGACCGCCGCGTTTCGGGTTTTCAGCAGCGTGGCCGCATAGGACCGGATTTCGGTTTGTTTGTCCGCGACCTCTTTCCACGGCTGCTCATCGAAACCCGGCAGGCCGGCTTGCAGTCGGGTGGTGGCGTTGAGCGCGGCACGCTGGCGGGCGATGAGCTCGCCGATGGTTTTGCGGGCTTCGGCGCGCTGCTGGTTCTCGCCCTTGAGCTGAGAGGAAAGCGTGGTCATTTCAAACTGGATCAGCGGGCTGACCGTGCGGTTGGGGGCACCGGCGGTGCAGTTGTCGCACGCGACGATGCGGAGCGCGGAGGAGAGGTCGACATCTTCCAGCGAGCCGTTCCACTTCACGTTGAAGGACGTGTACCCTTTCATGTCCCACTCTTTGAGAACGGTGCCTTCCGCGGTGGGTTTTGCGCCTTTGCTGACGCGTTCGAGCCGCACCACGCCCATTCCGTATTCGTCCGAAACCTCGAAGGTAACGACCGGGATGGCGTTGGGCGGGAGCACGGCTTTGCTGGCTGACGGCACGATGAGGCGGATGGAAGGGGCGCGGTCTTCCCGCAGTTCGAAACGGATCGGGATGCGCAACTCCAGCCCCAGGCTGTCCTTGGCGGCGACTTGGAAAAGCTGGCCTTCATCAATGACGGCGGTACCGGACCAGGCCGCTTTGTCGGCGCCGGGCGAAAGGGCGAGTTTGGATTTATCGAAGAGGATTTCGGACGCGACGACCGCACGGTTGCAGACGGCCTGAAAGGCGACCTTGGAGTGGACGGGTATGACGACCGCGTTGGTGAGCGCGTCCAAGGTGCGGGGCGCGAGCGCGGTGTAGCCGGGCGGGGTCACTTTAAGGTGCAGGGACGTGAGTGCCAGCGGCGGCACGGTGTTGACCGTATACGTGTCCGTCGGATAGGCGTCTCCGACTTTGAAGCGGTAGCCGACGGACGTGGCGATTTTCGCGACGCGGTAGGTGAACTCCTCTTCGGCGCCCGTGACCTTGAACTGCCCTACGCGGATGGTGGAACGCTTGTCGTCGGCCGGATAGAGGTCGAGATCGACGAATTGGCCTGCGCGTCCGGTGGCTTTGACCGTCAGGTTGATGCCGTCGCCTTGGACGATGGTCTTGTTTTCGGGGCTGATGGCGAGCACGTTGGCGAACGTGGGCGGCGACAGGCGCGAGAACGGGTTGGCCACGCGCTGCATCGCGACCGTCCAAGCGTTGCCGAGCACAAACGCGGGCACGATCAAGGCGAGCAGGGCTGCGGCCGCCGCGCAGGCGCCGCGCTTGCGGAGCTTCTTGTTCTTGATCTCGTGGAGCGGCAAGGCGTCAAAGCCGGGCACCCCTTCGCTGAGATAGGTTTTGAGCCACGAGGAAGGGGACGACTCGTTCGCAAAGAGCACGCGGTTGATCAAATGGTTGTCGAGTTGCGGGAATTTCTTTTCGAGAAAGGCCGCAACGGCGGCGGGAGAGCGCTTATGGTTGAGGACTTTGAACAGCCACCCCACGGCGGCGATGACGAGCACAACAAGCGTGACGGAAAGGGCGATGCGCCCGTAGAAACGCGGGCGGAGCCAGACGTCAAGGGTGGTCAGGGCGACCCATGCCGACAGCAGGGCGGCGAAGGCGAAGATCAGGTGCTCAAACGCATGCCAGCGGTTGATCTTGCCGTTCAACTGATTCAATGTGTGATCCAGATTCGACATGGGCCGGACTCCTATTGCCGCAGAGCCATCTTCAACAACACTCGATCAAGCAAATCAGTTCTAATCATAGCAGAGTCGAATCGTGCTGTAAATCAACCGACGGGATAAATCCCGTTTCTTTCCTCTCCGGGTTTTGCATGAACCGCGTCACGTTTTCACCTTTACACGACGACCTAAAAAAATTATGTTACCAAAACATGTCTTCATGTGATTTTGTGGCGCGACCTCTTGAAATAGAAGGCGGCAACGGCTCTGGTCAGGATAAAAGATGAAAAGAAATGTGGGGATGACGATTCTCCGTATGTTGATCGGCTGGCACTTCCTGTACGAGGGGGTTTTCAAGCTGATGCAGCCGGGGGGGTGGTCGGCGGCGGGATATTTGCGCATGAGCAAGTGGTTTGCGGCCCCGCTGTTTCACCACATTGCCGAGACGCCCGGGCTGCTGAGGGCGGTCGACCTGATGAACATGTGGGGGCTGACGCTGATCGGGCTCGCACTCCTTGTGGGACTGATGGTGCGGCCGGCGTCCTTTTTCGGGATTGTGCTGCTGGCGTTCTATTATGTGGCGCAGCCGCCCTTCCTTGTCTCTTCGGCGGACGGGCATTTTCTGTGGATTGACCGCAACGTGGTGGAGGCGGCGGCGCTGTTGGCGGTGATGCTGGTTCCTTCCTATGGGTTGGGCTGGTACCTTGCGGCGCTGCCGCGCAGGTTGTTTAAGCGTAAGCTGAAGGCGGAGAACGGCGGGGGCGGGGTTTCCTCGCCCGGGCGCCGCGACCTGCTGATGAGCCTGAGTTCGCTGCCGGTGATCGGCGCGTTCGGGTATGCCTTCTTCCGCAAACACGGTCCGGTGTGGGAGCGCGAGAACTTAAAGGCAAAGGCGGACGCGACAACCAGCGCCACGGTCAAGGCGTTCGATTTTTCGGACATCAAAGACCTCACGAAGCGGGTGGACGCGTTCGGGAAGATTGGCGACCTGAAGCTGAGCAGGATGTTTCTGGGAGGGAACCTCATGGGGGGGTGGGCGCACGCGCGCGATTTGCTTTACGCCGACAAACTGGTCAAGGCGTACCACACCGACGAGCGTGTTTTCCGCACGTTTAGGATGGCTGAAGAATGCGGGGTGAACGCGATCTTGACCAATCCGGCCCTGATGCGTGTGATCAACGACTATTGGAAGAAAGAAGGAGGGAAGATCCTTTTCATTTCCGACTGCGGCCACAAAGAGGGGTTGATCCGGGGCGCCCAGCTTTCGGTGGAAAACGGGGCGTCTGCGGTCTACACCCACGGCGGGGTGTCGGACGGCTGGGCCAAGGCGGGCGAGTACAAGAAGTTTGAGGAGACGCTGGCCGCGATGCGCAAGTTGGGTGTTCCGGCAGGGATCGGCGCGCACCGGCTTGAGACGGTCAAGTTGTGCGTGGAGCACGGGATCTTCCCCGATTTCTGGATGAAGACCCTGCACCGCACGAACTACTGGTCTGCCCGCACGGAGGACGGGTATTATTCGAAAGACAACGTTTGGTGTTTGAACGCCGAAGAGGTGGCCGACTATATGGAGAAACTGGAGCAGCCGTGGATCGCTTTCAAAACGCTTGCGGCGGGTGCGATCCACCCGAAAGAGGCTTTCCCATACGCCTTCAAGGCCGGGGCGGACTTCATCTGCGTGGGCATGTATGACTTCCAGGTTGTCGAGAACGTCAATTTGTTCAACACGGTTATAGACGCGAAGATTGAGCGTAAGCGTCCGTGGCGGGCCTAAAAATCGGCTCTACAGAGACTGTGCGTTTCGTGTATTCTTTGCGCGTGAACACGGGAGTAAGGGTTCCTATGAAGAAGATCTGTCTGATGATTCCGTTTCTTGCCGCTTTGGTCGGCGCGGGCTGTTTCAAGCATCGTGAGGCGCCGGACCGGCCGGTGACCGCGAACACGTTGGCGGAGGCGGTCGAAAAGCGGGCGACGGTCGAGTGCGTGAACCTTGCGGGGCAGGCGGTCGCGGCTTTGCCGCGGGAATTGGCTTCCATGCCGAAGCTCAGCAGGCTGTGGCTGCGTGAGGCGCAGGGGCTGACTTCGCTGGCGGGCCTGTCCGGCCTGAAGGCGTTGAAGCGGCTCGACTTATCCGCCACGAAGGTGTCGGCCGTTCCGCCCGAAGTGTTCGCTCTGGCGGGGCTGGAGCATCTCTACCTCGCCGACAACGGGATTGCGAAACTGCCGCCCGCCATCGGCGACATGGCCGCGCTGACGTATCTCAATCTGGAGCGCAACCTGTTGACGGAGTTGCCCCCTGAAATGGGCCGCGTGACCGGCTTGCGCTGGCTGCGCCTGAACGGGAACAAACTGACGGCGCTCCCGCTTGACTTGGCCAAGCTGACGAACTTGCAGCGCGTTTACCTGCGCCAGAATCAGCTCAAAGCTGTGCCGGAGTGCCTGAAGGGATTGCCTCTTCTGGAGGACATCAGCCTGAGCGGGAATCCGCTTGCCGCCGTACCGGACTGGATGACGGATCTTCCGAAGTTGAGACAGGTGGACCTTGACGGGTGTCCGGTGGCCAAACTGCCGGACAAACTGGACGGCTGGAAAAAGCTTCAGGTGCTGTCGCTTGTGCGCTGCCCGATACCGGATACGGAAAAAGCCCGGATCCGGGCCGCATTGCCCAAGGCGCATATCGCGTTCTAACGAAGTGAACGCTCAACGTCCAACGCCCACTGTCCAGCGCTCAAGGAAGTGGGGGGATTGGCGGTGGCAGGTGCGGCACACCGTGACGGGAACCTCGCCGGTGCTGCTCGAATTCGGTGTGTCTGCGCCTGAAGCGGAGCGCGTCCACCGCTGCTATCCGGTCAGGCTCGCGCCGTACAATCTGGCTCAGCTCAGCCGGGAAGACGCCGGCGATCCTCTCAACCGGATGGCGGTGCCGTCCGTGCGGGAATTGGTTCCCGAGCCCGGCGTGGGCGCCGACCCCTTTGCCGAGAAAACCCGTGCGGCGTGCTGCTACGGGCTCAAGCAGCGTTTCCCCGACCGCGTGCTGGTGATGGCGCATGACCGGTGCGCGATGACCTGCCGCCACTGTACGAGAAAGGGGCTGCTTCAGGACGCCGAGGTGGTGAGGACCCCCGGGCAGCTTGCCGCCGCGGTGGCGTGGGTGAAGGGACATCCCGGTGTGCGCGAGGTGTTGCTTTCCGGCGGCGATCCGCTCTTGCTGCCGGACCGCCGGATTCTGGCCTTCGTGCGCGCTTTCGCACGCCTGCCGCAGATCGATGCGGTGCGCATCGGGACGCGCGTGCCGGTGACTTTGCCGATGCGGGTCACGCCGGTGCTGGCGCGCGCGCTGGGCGTCTTTAAGAAGGTGTGGGTCAACACGCAGTTCAATCACGCGAGGGAGATCACGCCCGAGGCGGCTGCCGCGTGCGCGCGTCTGGTGGAGGCGGGCATCCCGGTTTCGAGCCAGAGCGTGTTACTCAAAGGGGTGAACGACTCGGTCGGGGCGCTGTTCGACCTCTGTACGGGATTGCAGCGCATCCGGGTGCGGCCCTATTATATTTTTCTTTGCGATCCCGTGGCGGGAATCGCGCATTTCCGCGTGCCGCTGCGGCGGGCCCGCCGGCTCGAGCGTGAGCTGGCCGTGCGCGTGGGCGGTCTGGCGCTGCCGCGCTTCGTGATGGATATCCCCGGTTCGCCGCGCAAGACCCCGATTTGACGGGCGGTGTGCGGTTTAAGAGCGGGCGGGATATTTTGGCTGGCGGGCAGAATTGCGTTTTTGGGATGTGGACGAATGTGGTATATTTACTCTCATGTTGCCGGAGTTGAAACGTGTGTGCGCGTGCCTGTTTGCCGCTGTGCTTTGCGGCGGGGTCATGGGGGGCGAGGAGGCCTCGCTCGAGGCGCGCTTCCGTGATCCCCCTCTGGATGCGTCGCGCCCCAGCCTGGCAGTAGCGTTCGACCCTTCGGGGACAGGGGAAGAAGCCTTCTCCCGGCAGCTCGAACGGGCACGCGACCTGGGTGCGGGCGGTGTCCTGCTGAATGTGCCGCGCGCGGATGAAGCCTTGTGGGCAGCGCTCGGGAGGGCGGCTGAGAAATGCCGTCGCTTGGGGTTGGAGCTGGGGCTCTGCGATTTCGCGCTTGAGGAGGAAAAAGGGGGGGGGCGGGCTCAGAAACTGATTTGGTCGGCCAGTGCCCTGACCGATAAGGCAAGTCCTTCAACGAACGCGGTGCCGGAGGCGTTCTGTTTTTCCGTGGCGTCCGTCGAGCTGGCGCGGCTGGCGGCACCTCCGGAAACCAACGGTGTTGTACACCCGCAGTCGATTGTGGATCTGACCCGCGGCGCGGCGCCGACGGGAGGGACGTGGCGCGTGTACCGGTTCGGGCTTGCGGATGTTGATCCGCCCTCGGCGGACGGTTTCGAAGGCAAGGCGTTTTTCCGGCACGTGAACCGGGTGCTCACCAGCTGCCAGAACCGTTTTCCGAACGTGTACGGGAACACCTTGTTATGGTACCAGTTTGCGGGTGTTGACCGCATGGAGCTGGTGTGGCCGCGGGATTTGCCCGAGTTGTTCCTGAAGCGGAGCGGTCTGACGCTGATGAGATATCTGCCAACCTTGGCGGGTGTTCCCGTGGGAGGCGAGCCGACGGCGGCGTATGTCCGGAAACAGGTGGCGCAGAGCATACAGGACGCGTGGCGCGAGCGCATGGCCCGCAATGTGAACGAGTTGGTGCATGAAGCCGGGCTGGAGGCGGGAATCGGGATCGGCGACGTGCCGGTCGGGCCGGAAGAGGTGCCGCTCTATTTCCGGCGCCCGACCCTCACGCCCGCGCGGGATGAGGCGCGCTTCGCGGCGAACATCCGCGCGGCCGGCTCGGCGCGCGCGCTGGGCCGGCGGTTCGTGATCGGGCGGGTGCCGCTTGGCTCGGTGGGGGCGACGCCGGCGGTGGCGCTGTTGCCGTTCCCCTGGAAACACGAGGCCGACCGTTTGCTGAGCGCGGGCGCGACGCGCCTGCTGGTGGAACTGGACGGCGGGATACCCGGTGAGGATGCCGCGTTTCGCGTGCTGCAGGCCGGATGGACGTATGCGCGCCGGTGTCAACTGCTGTTGCAGCATGGCGAGCCGGTGGCGGATTTCCTCGTGTGGACGGAGCGGGTGCTGCCGTTGCTGGAGGGTTATGCGTGCGATTATGCGAGTCAACCGGTGTTGGATGGGGCCGTGGTGAAAAACGGGCAAATCCGGTTCGATTCGGAACGCGCGTATGCAGCTTTGGCCGTATCGGGCGGGGTGCTGGGGGATAAGTCGGCGGAACAGGCCGTGATCCGGCTGGCGGCGCGCGGAGTCCATGTCTGGTTGGTTGCGGCGGGAGGGGAGGGCGAAGAGGCGGTCCTTGCGCGGGTGTTGGAGAGGGCCGGGGCCGGCTGCAGGGTCTTGCGCGCGGGGGAGAAGGGCGTGCCTGTGCCGGATTTCCAATGGCGGTCCGAGACGGCTGGGCTGAGGTTGCGGTTCCTGCACCGCAGGACGCCCGGACGCGAAATTTATTTTGTGGTGAACGACAGCGCTGAAGCGGGCGCCGTGACCTGTGTGTTCCGTGATGCGGGGGCCGGTGTTCCGGCGCGGTGGGATCCTGTGAGCGGCGAGGCGGGGCTTGCGGTTGAAGAGGTGAAGAGGGAAATGGACGGGCGTGTGAGTGTTCCGCTGTTCATGGCGCCGCACGATTCCTGTTTCATCGTTTTCGACCGGGATGGGCGCATGAATTGACGCCTGAGCCCGGTAGAACGTATAATGCCGATAACTTGTCCGATAGACGCCCGTTTTTTTTTGAAGGAGTGTCGCGTGCAGCAAGAAAGCACAGCCAGAATTCATGTTCCGCCGACGGAGCGCTTAGAGCCGCCCAGTCAGCCGGACGCCCAGACCGTCCGCGTTGTGCAGGGCGAGGAGCCGTCCTATGAAGAGCCCCGTGTCGATAAGCTGTTCGATCAATACACGATCTACAGCAAGATCGGAAACGGCGGCATGGGCGTGGTGTATCTTGCGAGGGACCGCCGGCTGGGCCGGTTTGTCGCCATCAAGCGGTTGAACCATCAGGCGCAAGCCATCCCGATGCTGCGGCAGCGGTTTCTGCATGAGGCCCGCGCGGTCGCGGTGCTGAGCCATGTGCACATCGTGCACATCTATGCGCTGGGTGAAGACGAGGACGGCCCGTTCATCGTGATGGAGTACATCGCGGGTCCCGATGACCCGGCGGTCAAGAGCGAGGCGCCGGCGGGGGGGCTGGTGCAGCCGAACCCGCCCCTGACGCTCGACCAGTATGTGGCGCGGCACGGGCAGTTTTCGTTGGACGAGGCGTGCGAACTCGTGCTGAAAATCGGGCGGGCGGTGGCGTATGCGCATACCAGCGGTGTGATCCACCGCGATCTGAAGCCGAGCAATATCTTGTTGGACAAGAGCAACGAGCCCAAAATCGTGGACTTCGGGTTGGCGCGGCTGATGCGCAAAGAGGAGTCCAAACTCACGGTGCCGGGCGAAAAGCTGTTGTCGCTCGGATATGGCGCGCCGGAACAGGAGTCGGACGCCAGCCTGTCGGACGAGCGGGCGGATGTGTACGGGTTGGGCGCGCTGCTTTACTTTGTCCTTACCGGTCAAAACCCGCGGTATTTCCGGGAGCAGGATGTCCCGGTGCAAGTGCGGGCCGTGGTGGTGAAGGCGCTGGCCACGGACAAGGAGCAGCGGTGGGAGTCGGCGGCCGCATTCAATGACGCATTGCATGAGGTGCAGACCAAGACGCACATCGAGACCCCGACCGTAAAGACCACGTGGCGATGCAAGTGGTGTGACGCGGTGAATCCGCTGGCGATCAAATTTTGCGCGGAGTGCGGGTGGGACGGTTCTGAGGCGTGCCCGGAGTGCGGCGCGGAGACGTTTGTGGGTGTGCAGTTCTGCGGGAATTGCGGTGCGGACGCGCGCGCCTACGAGTCGGTCTTGCTGCTGCTCAGGAAGATGCGCGAGGCGTCGGGGCAACAGCGTTTCGAACGGGTCATTTCTTATGCGGGGCGTGTCCACGGGTTCGAGCCGGCGGGCCCTTCGGGACGCCGGTATCTGCTCGAGGTGACGGAGCTGCGCGACCTGGCGGAGAAAAGTATCCGGCGGCGCGAGCAGCTGAAAGAGCATATCCCGATCGAGATCCGTGCGGAGAACTTCGAGCGTGCGGCGGTTTTTATCCGGCAGTACCGGGAACTGTCGGAAGACAAACGCGGGTTTGAAAGTGAGTTGCAGCAGTTGCCGGAGTTGACGGTGCGGCGCGATTTGCAGCGGGCGCACCGTGCTTTGAGAAACAGGGAGTGGGATTCGGCTGCGCGGATTTGCGACGAGTTGCTGAGCGAGGCCGCCCCGGATCATCCGGAAGTTTTACACGTCCGGAAAGTGATCCGGTTTCATGCGGTGTTCGTCAATGTGCGGCTTGTCTGCGTGCTGGTTGCGGTTGCGTTCCTGGTGTATGTGCTCAGTCTGCCGGCTGCCGTGAAGGCTTCCAAAGGCAGCCTTGGCGCGTTTCCCAAACTGGTTTTCCGGCCGGCCTTCTGGATGTATGAGCGGAGTGTCGTGGCCGCGCCGCTCGGGCATTACGCGGGTTTCTGGCTGGGTGATAAGGCGCTTCTGGCCGAACCGTTCCGGGAACGTTTAGCGGGCGGGGTTGTCGAGACGGCGCGCGTGCCGAAACCGGATGCGCTGGATCAGAAACAGAACGAATACGTGCGTCAGATGGCCGAAATCGATGCCGAGCAAGCGGCCTTTCAGCGGGCATGGCCGGTGGAATATGCGCGCGAGTTGGATTTGCTGATGGAAAGGTGCCGCACGGCGGGAGATTTCGAGGGTTGGGACGTGGTTCAGACAGAACGCAAGCGGTTTGACGACACGCGGCAGATTAACGAGAAGGCCAGCGAGACGCTTTCGGAGCTGAACGTGCTCAAGAACAAGTACCGTCAGATGCTGTCGGATCAGCAGCTCTTGCACAGCCGCAAGCTGGTGACCCTGTGCAAGAAATACGTGAACGACCTCACCGACATGCAGAAGATCTACATGCAGGAAGGCAAGATGGATCTTGCCTCGGCGGTGAACACGGAGATCCGCCGTGTGCGCAACGCGCCGCAACAGCTCTCGGCGGAAGCGGTCTTGGCGTCGTCGGTCACGGCGGGCACGCCTGAAACGGAAACCCCTCAGATGTTGTTGGCCGGCACGGACAAGGGCCGGGTGCAGGAGATCGCCAAGCTGCGCGGCGTGTTCGAGAGTGAGCTGATGGGGGTTGAAAAGGACGCCGCGAAAAAAGCGGCCGAATGGCCCGACAAGTATCTCATCGGCCTGTCGGAACTCATGGACTCGTTTCAGCGGGCGGGCGATTACGGGGGGTGGGAGAGCGTGCGCGACGAGGTGGGACGGTTTGAGGCGGACCGTGCGATTCTGCCGCGCAACATGGTGACACAGCCGTCCGGTCTGGCGGAGTTGCAGAAAAAGTTTTTCCTGCTGCGCGAGGGGAACAGGCGTAACCGTGCGGAGGGCATTGTCAACACGACCGAGAGGTATGTGAAAAAACTGCAGGAGCTGCAGAAGAAACTCACCGTGGGTGGGCAGATGGAGACGGCGGCGGTCGTGAATGCGGAAATCAAGCGCGTGCGTTCGCGCGTGGACTACATTGAAGCGCAGAGCGAGATTTCGCCGCAAGGCCCGGCGGCGCCGTCTGCGGTCTGGCAGCAGGGCGAGCCTGCCGCGGGAACCGCCGGACAGCCGTGAGCGCGGGAGTGTTTGGCATGCTGTATGGGGAAAGGGTTTTTTCGGTATGATGGATGTGAGCGGCAGTGTGATCCGGCAGACCCCGTTGGCGGCCGGGTATTGGTCGTTGGAGCTGGAGGCGGGTCTGCTTGCCAAACAGGCGCGCCCGGGACAGTTTGTGCATGTCCGGGTGCCGCGGCTGGAGCAGTCCGCGTTGCGCCGTCCCTTCAGTATTTCCGGTGTCCGCGGGGGCGTGCTTGAGATCCTCTACAAGACGGTTGGGCGCGGCACGGGGGAGATGAGCCATTTACTTCCGGGCGATGCGGTTCAGGTGATCGGGCCGCTGGGCAACGGGTTCCCGTTGGAGCCGCGGGGCGTTCCGGTTCTGGTGGCGGGCGGGTACGGTGTGGCGCCGCTCTCGTTTCTGGCAAGCCGGTTAGGCCGGAAAGGCGTGCTGCTGGCGGGCGGGCGGAGTGCGGGCGACGTGCTTTCCACCGAAGGGTTCGAGCGGCTGGGCTGGCAGGTCCAGATGGCCACGCAGGACGGTTCGCGCGGCGAGAAGGGCTTGGTCACGGTGCTGTTGGACAAGGAGCTTTTGCGGCTGAAGGCGTCCGGCGAACAGGCGGAGCTCTACGCGTGCGGCCCGGACGGCATGCTGCGGGCGGTGGGGGAACGCGCGGTCGCGGCGGGATGCCGCGGCTGGCTTTCGCTGGACAAGCACATGGTGTGCGGGGTTGGCGCCTGCCTGGCCTGTGTCCAGAAGCTGAGGCGGGAGGACGGGACGGAATGGATCGGCCGGGTTTGTCATGACGGGCCGGTTTTCGAGGCGCGTGAGATCGTCTGGTGACGGGAAAGCGGTCTGTGTATGCAAGAGGCGGATTTGCGTGTTGAGTTGGGCGGTATCCGGATGAACAATCCGGTGACGGTGGCTTCGGGCACGTTCGGGTATGGGAAAGAGTACGCCGAATTGATCGACGTGACCAGGCTGGGCGCGATCACCGTCAAGGGAATCCGGTTGCAGCCATGGCCGGGAAACCCTGTGCCGCGGCATGTGGAGGTGCCGGGCGGCATGGTCAACGCCATCGGGCTGCAGGGGCCGGGCGTGGACGGGTTCGTGCGCGAATACATGCCTTTCCTGCGCGGCACCGGCGTCCCGGTGATCGTCAATATCTGGGGCACAACCGAGGAGGAATACGCGGAGGTCGCGCGGAGGCTCTCAGACGTGGAGGGTGTGGCGGGTTTGGAGCTGAACATCTCGTGCCCGAATGTGAAAGAGGGCGGGCATGCGTTCGGCACCGACCCCCGCACGGCGGCGTCGCTGGTGGCGGCGGTGCGGCGTGCGACGCGGTTGCCGCTGATGCCGAAACTGGCGCCCAATGTGCCCGACATCAAGGTTTTTGTGCGGGCGGCGCAAGAGGCGGGCGCGGACGCGCTGGCGCTCATCAACACGTTGCCGGCAATGGTGATCGACATCGAGACGCGCCGCCCGGTGTTGGCCAATAAGGTCGGAGGCCTCTCGGGACCCGCCATCCACCCGGTGGCGGTAAAACTGGTGTGGGAGGCGGCGCAGGCGGCCACGGTGCCGATCCTGGCCATGGGCGGTATTATGGAGCCGGGACAGGCCATCGAGTTTTTGATCGCGGGTGCGACGGCGGTTGCGGTCGGCACGGCCAATTTCATTGACCCGACGACGCCGCTGCGCGTGATCGGCGGCATCGCGGACTATCTCCGGCGGCACGGTATGCGTTCGGTGAAGGAACTGACAGGCTCCCTGATCAGCGGGTGAGCCGGGAAGGCGCCTGATGGAAAGAAAATGGTATTATGCGGTGGAAGGTGAGCGGCAGGGGCCGGTCACGTTTGACGAACTTCGCGCGTTGGCGCTGAACGGTTCGCTCAAAGCGGTTGACCTGGTGTGGCAGCCCGAATTCGGCCCCGAGTGGCGCAACGCCGGACAGGTGCGTGAGCTGTTCGAGCCGGGGCACCCGGACGTGCCGCCCGTGCTGGAGAAAGAGGTGTGGAAAACGCAGCCGCAGCTGCTAGGTGTCACTGGAATGCGCCCCTCGCCTCTGTTGGCGGTGTCGCAGGCGTTTTCGCGGATGGTTGAGTTGCTGTTCAGGCCGTTCGATATCGCACGCTGGTTCAGCACCGGATTTTGCGCGTGGCTGGCTTATATCGGCACGCAGTCGTCTTTCAATTTTCAGAATTCGGGCGAGTTTTCGACCGGGGTGATGAAGAAGCAGGCGAATCACATATTGGACAAATTCGTGCAGATCCCTGCGCATCCCATGGAGCTGGCTGTGATGACGGGGGCCGTCCTGTTCGCGTTACTGTTCGCGCTTTGGTTGTGCGCGGTGCGTTCGCGGGGGGACTTTATGTTTCTGCACTGCTGGTACCGTCCGGCAACGCCGATCCGTCAGTGTTGGCAGGCCTCAAAGGCGGCCGGGCACGAGTTGTTTGTCTGGCGCGTCTATTTCTTCCTGATCGCGTTTCTGCTTTTCGTGCTCAATGCGGCCATTGCGTACGGGCACGTTCTCAAGCCGTATCTGGCGGCGGGTAAAGTGTGGGACGCCGTGCTGATGAAACCCGCTGTCGGGTGTGCGACCGCTGCCGTGTTGTTGGCCCTGGCGGTGCAGCTCGTGGCGCATTTTGCCAAGGCGTTCGTGGTCCCGGTCATGTATTGGCAGGGCGTTACGGCCACCCGCGCGTGGCTGGTCGTTTTTGCGCTGGTCAACCAGTACCCGTTCGCTGTCATGGGGTATCTGGCGTGCGGCCTGGCGTGTGGCGTGGTCGCCCTGTTTGTGATTGTGGCCTTCGGGCTGATGACCTGCTGCATCGGGTTCATTCCCATGGTTCTGCCCTATCTCGGCGCGGTCACGCTGCTGCCGTTTTACTTTTTCTTCAGGGGCTATCCCGTCTGTTTCCTGAGTCAATGGCGGCCGGAGCTGGTGCCTGCCGCAGAGAGCCGGTTGGGGTGAACGATGTTTCCACGCGAGCTGATACGGGCGGTGCCTAAAAGCGATGTGCATACGCATTTGGACGGATGCCTGCGTCTGCCGACGCTGATTGAACTGGCGTGCGAGCAGGGCGTGGCGCTGCCGTCGTACGACGCCGACGGGCTCCGGGCGCTGGTCTTCAAACCTTCGTACAACGGGTTGCCGGAATATTTGCTGGGCTTTGAGTACACCTGTTCGGTGCTGCGCCGGTTTGAGGCGATGGAGCGTGTGGCGTTCGAGATGGCCGAGGACGCCATCGCTCAGGGTGTGCGGTACCTCGAGGTGCGGTTCGCGCCGCAGCGGCTGGCCGACACGGGCGAGGCGTGCGTACGCGCGTTTCAGGCGGTGGGGGGCGGATTGGCGCGTGCGGCGCGGCAGCACCGCGGTTCCGAAGCGGTGCGGAACGGGGACGACATTCCGTTCGAATGGTCGATCATCTGTTGCGCGATGCGCAACTTCGGGCGTGGCATGGGCGCCTATTATGACCGCCTGCTGGATATGTTGCCGGGTATGGGGCATACCGAGCTGGTCTCGATCGCATCGCTGGAGGCCGTGCGTGCGGCGGTGGCGGCGCGGGACCGGCACGGCGTTCCCGTGATGGGGTTTGATCTCGCGGGGGAAGAGGCGGGGTATCGGGCGGGGCATCACGTGGAGGCGTATGAGGAGGCGCACCGGCACTTCCTGCGCAAGACGGTTCATGCGGGTGAGGCGTACGGCCCCGAGTCGATCTACGAGGCGATCGCGCGCTGCCACGCCGAGCGCATCGGCCACGGCACATCCCTTTTTGCGCCCGGCAGGATTCAGGATCCGTCGATTGCCGACAAGGACGCGTTCACCGACGCGCTGGCCGATTATATCGCGACGATGCGCGTGACGATCGAGGTGTGCCCGACCAGCAACCTGCAGACCATCCCCGACCTTGCGGGCGACATGTGCAACCATCCCGTCAGGAAGATGCTTGAATACGGCATGGCGGTGGCGGTGGCAACCGACAACACGCTGGTGTCGCACACGGATATCAACCGCGAACTTGCCTTGGTGTCCGACTCGTGCGCGCTCGATTTTCCGGCGTTCAAGCGGCTGGTGCTTGCCGGTTTCAAAAGCGCCTTTTATCCGGGGCGGTATGCCGAAAAGAGGGCCTTTGTGCGGCGTGCGGCCGAACGGATCGAACGTGTGGCGGAGCGTTTCGGACACGGTGCAAACGGCGGAGGGACGGCATGCGTTTCCTGACGGTCGGGCAGATGAGGGCGGCGGACCGCGCGGCGGTCACCGAAAAGAAAATCCCGGAGACGGTCCTTATGGGCCGGGCCGGCACGGCGCTGGCGCGTGTGGTGGAGAAGGCCGCCGCATTGCGGAATGTGAAAAGCGTTTTTCTGGTTGCCGGGCACGGCAACAACGGCGGCGACGTCTGCGTGGCGGCACGTTGCCTGTATGAGGACGGGTTCCGCGTGCAGGTGATCATGACCTGCGTGCCCGCCATGTTAAAGGGGGCCGCACGCGAGGC
Source organism: Kiritimatiellia bacterium (assembly GCA_028700415.1). Classification (GTDB taxonomy): domain Bacteria; phylum Verrucomicrobiota; class Kiritimatiellia; order RFP12; family UBA1067; genus JALHET01. The sequence continues at coordinate 5,165 of JAQVSS010000012.1, read as the reverse complement.
GTGGGACGAGATGCGCACCGGAGGGGTGCCGTATGTGGTTCTGGCCGCGGCCGACAGCTGGGCGGAAGATGTGGCGTTCTTTTCCGGGACGCTCGTGCGCGACGGCATCCTTGTTGACGGCGTGCTGGGAACCGGCTGCACCGGCGCGCCGGCGGGGGCGGCGGAACAGGCCATCCTCTGGATCAACCGGATGCGGCCGCATGCGCTGGTGGTTGCCGCGGATCTGCCGTCCGGCATGAACGGCGACACGGGCGAGGCCGAAGGCGCGGTTGTCCATGCGGATGTGACGGTGACGTTCGCGCGTCCCAAGACCTGTTTCTTGAACGACCGCCAGGCCGGACAGGTCGGGCACCTGCTGGTGGCGGGCATCGGCCTCCCCGATGCGCTTTGCGACCGGGAGGTGGCCGACGCGCCGTGCCAACTGATGGCCATGCCGGAACTGGCGCGTGCATTTCCCGCGAGGGGGTGGCAGGATCACAAGGGCGCGTGCGGACACCTTTGCGTCATCGGGGGGGCGGCCGGTTTCTGCCATGCGCCCGTGCTTGCGGCTCTCGGCGCCGTGAAAAGCGGTGTGGGCCTGGTGACGCTGGCGGCGCCCGCGCAAAGCGGGTGGTCGGCAGCCGCACTCGTCCCCGAGGCGATGTGTCACGCCTTGGAAACCCCGCAGGGCGACCTTTCACCGGAGGCGCTGGCGGCGTGGGGACGCGACCTGAATGGTTTTGACGGGATCGTTGCGGGGCCGGGCATGACGCAGTCGGAGCGCGCGCGCGGGGTGATCGCCCGGCTGCTCGCGTCCTACAGCGGCCGCCTGGTCTTGGATGCGGACGGGTTGAATGCGCTGGCCGCGCTGTGGGTGGAGGGGTGGCGCCCGCGGCCGGGGCAGCAGCTCATGCTCACGCCGCACCCGGGCGAGGCGGCGCGGCTTTTGGGTGTAACGGTGCGGGAAGTCCAGGACGGGCGGTTGGCGGCGGTGCGGAAATTGGCGGAGCAGTATCAGGCCGTCGTGATCCTGAAGGGCGCGGGCACGCTGGCGTGCGCTCCGGGCGGGGTGCCTTGGCTGAACAGGACGGGTAACCCGGGAATGGCTTCGGGCGGCATGGGCGACGTGTTGGCGGGCATGGCGGGCGCGCTGTGGGTGCAGGGGATGAACGCGATAACGGCCGCCACAACCGCGGTCTGGGCGCACGGCACGGCCGGCGACTTCGCGGCGCTGTCTGAAAGCCAGACGTCTTTAAGTGCGACGGCGCTCGTTTCGCAGCTAGGGAACGTGTATCGGCTGATCGAGCGTAAACCGGGATAAGTATGTGCCCGGGCAATGGAGACTGGACGGAACGAGACATGACTGAAAAGGACACCTTGGGACGCGATGAGGGCGATCAAGCCGTGCTGCGGCGGCTGTTGGGCCTTTTTTCGGCGTTCGCGGTCATTTGTCTGCTGGCCGGGGCGAGCCGCATGAAGCCTGCCCCGTGGGAACTCCAGACATTCGGGGATGTGCTGCGCATCCGCGAGGCGCTTTCGATGTTTGTTTTCGCCCCGGCGATCGGCGTGATGTTCTGGCTGATCACCCGTTGCGTGGCGCGTGGCCGTCCGCACGTTTCGGTCGAAATACTGATGGTGCTGGCCATCTATTTCGTGGCGTGCGGCATGGGGTTGCACGACCCGGCCAACCGGATGGGAATCGCGTATCGGCAGGTGGGGGCGCTCATGCCGGAGGTGCGGCGGTCGCTGTCCTATTTTGACGACCGGTTGGGGCACTGGGTTTTCTGGGGCGGCTTTGTGCTGGGCACGTGGGCGCTGGGTGTGCAGCAGGTGCTGGCACCGCTTAAAGAACGGATGGCTTGGCGTTGGCGGGCCGGCTTGGGGGCTGTGAGCGCGGCACTGCTTTGGGTGATGCTGACGAACCTGTGGGACGAATATCCCAAGACGCGTGTCGATCTGGGCGTGATCGTTGCCGCGGTGCTGGTGCCGCTTTGTACCCAGATATGCGTTCGGCGCGGGGTGCCGCTGATGCGTTTCCCGGTGCTGCTGGTGATTTATCCCGCGTATTTCGGAAGTGTCGCGGGAACGTTGATCTGTTGGCTGATCCGGTATGGCAAGGTGT
>JAQVSS010000012.1:0-2964 GCA_028700415.1 Kiritimatiellia bacterium | reverse complement strand
GATGGCGATCATGAGCATGACGGGGTTCGGGCGCGGCGAGGTGTGCGAAAACGGGGTGAAGGTCGTGGTGGAGCTGAGCGCGGTCAACCGCAAACAGTTCGACTGCTCATTCTCCATGCCGCGGGAGTTGGCGAGTCTGGAGTCGAAGCTGCACGCGCTGGTTCACGCGCGTGTGGTGCGGGGGTACATCAAAGGCTTGGTGACGGTGGCGTCGGCGGGCTCGGAGGGAGGAGCGGCTCCCGGCATCGATCTGGCGGCGGTTCACGCGCAGATCCGCGCGTTGCGGACAGCGGCGGAGAAGCTCGGGCTTGCGGACGACCTGACGGCTTCGGCGCTGCTGCGGTTCCCGGACGTCGTCCTGCGGGGGAATCTTCTGCCTGCCGACCCTTTGGAAATCTGGCCACAGGCCGAGCGCGCGACGCAGTCAGCGCTGGCGTGTCTGGAAGTCATGCGGCAGCGCGAAGGCGAGGCACTCGAGCGCGATTTGCGCAGCCGGTTTGCGGCGCTCAAGACGGTCGGCGGGGAGATCGCGCAACTCGCTCCGGCGGTGCCGCAGGCCTACAAGGAGACCCTGGAGAAACGGCTCGCCGAGTTGCTGGGGCCGGGGTGTGTGGCCGATCCCGCCCTGATCGCCCGGGAAGTGGCTGTTTTTGCCGACCGGTGCGACGTGAGCGAGGAGCTGACGCGCCTCTCCAGCCACTTCGTGCAGGTGGGGAAAGTGCTGGACGAGGGGGGCGCGTGCGGGCGGACGCTGGATTTCCTGTGTCAGGAGCTGTTCCGTGAGATCAACACCACGGGGTCGAAAGCCAACAATGCCGACATCTCGCGGCTCGTGATCGGGTTCAAGGCCGGCTTGGAAGCGATCCGCGAGCAGGTGCAGAACGTCGAGTGATCCGGCGTCCTCCAGATGCGTTCTAGTAGTCTGTTCAAGATGTTGTTTCGGACATGACTACATGAGAGATAACACAAACGAACACAACCCCTAACCCAATTGAACCGCAGATTGCCGAATACTGAACCGCAGAATATCGAAGGAAATCCCGCCCATACGCAGTCAAGACTCTTTCCTTCATAATTCGAAACTCGTTATTCGTCAATCTGCTGTTTGTTCAGGTGTTGAAACGACGTGTTTTTATTGGCCTTACCGGACGACAAGGTACGAATGCTACAATCCTTAGAATCCTGGATTATAGTTGCCGCCGAAGAAATTATGAAAAGATTTTGCCGCCTCCGGGTTGGTCAGCACGTCATTGAACGAGCACACATGCACACGCGGGCATCCGCCGTCCAGAATGGCCTGAAGCTCCGCAGTCAGACGCTCGCCGGACTTGAGGGGATATCTGCCGACGCCGATCAGTGCGGCTCCGTGCGGCCGGGGATGGTAGCGGTTGGCCTCGTTGGCGATGATATGGGCGTAAGCCTTGATTTTTTCTGTGCTCCAGAAAGGCTCGAAGTACCAGGCGGCGGTCTGCGTGCACACGTCGAGATCGAGCCGGTTGCCGTACAGCGGTTCAGCGAGGAACACCGGGTAGATGTGCGTGATCACCTTGGCTTCGGGGTTGACGGTCCGCGCGTATGCCGAGAGACGGTTGTTGAAGTCGACCAGCGTTTCGAGCGAAAAACGCTCCAAGGCCTGTTCCCGCGGAAGTCCGGGATGCTTGTTCTGGTAGGTTTCGAACTGCATCTGTGACGTTTGGCACAGGCAGCAGCGGTAGTTCCGATATCCAAAGTAATCAAAGGCGACGCCCTTCACGCCGGGGAAACTGAGCATCTCGCGGATCTGTTTCTTAAACGCGTCGATGACCCGCGGGTCATGGAAACAGAGCAGCGGCGTTTCGAGGACTTCACGTTCGTTTACGGGTTCGCCGCCAAACTGGTAGCGCGACTTTCCGGGCGTTTTGTCCGCTTGGATCTTCTTCAGTGTCTCCTGCTCGTCGGGGCTCATGACCTGTAGCGGCGGATCGGCTTGGGGGAATGCTTTCTTCCATGCCGGAATGTCGCCGAGGTACAACCACGCGTAAATGCCGATCCCGTGCTGTTTGCCGAGCCCGATGAACGCTTCGAAGTTTGCGGCGTCGTCATGGTGCACGACCAGTTCCGAGAAACCGACTTCCGCCGCCTTGGGCACAACGTCTCCGGCCTTGCCGCCGCCCCAACCCGTAAGGATGCGGTTTCCGGCATGAACCGTTGCGGCGCCCGCGCTCACAGGGGAAGGCGCTTGGCCCAGCGCCGCGGCGAGGTTAACGGCTAAAGCTAGGCCACACAAAACAGGGATGCCGTTCATTCTTTTTCTCCAACGGGTCAAACACCATGCCGATAGGATATCACGAAAACGGGGGCATGCAAATCCGCGCGTACGGGCTACAGCCCGATCAGGTCGCGGATGTCGTCGAAGGTGAGTTTCTGCATGACGGACTCGTCGGTGACGCCGACCGTGGCGTTGATGACGGACTGTTTTTTCTGCTGCATGGCCAGCACCTTCTCTTCGACGGTGTGTTCGGCGATGAGCTTGATGCTGTAGACCGTGCGCTTTTGGCCGATGCGGTGGGCGCGGTCGGTGGCCTGGTCTTCGACGGCCGGGTTCCACCACGGGTCGAAATGCACCACCATGTCCGCGCCGGTGAGGTTGAGGCCGGTGCCGCCCGCCTTGAGGCTGATGAGGAAGACCGGGATAGCGGGCTGCAGGTTGAAGCGCTGGCACTGCTCAAGCCGGTCCTGGGTCGAGCCGTCGAGATAGCAGTAGGTCAGGCCGCGCTGTTCGAGCTCCTCCCGCAGCAGTTTGAGCATGGAGACGAATTGGCTGAAGACCAGGATGCGGTGGCCGCCGTCCATGGCTTCGTCGAGCAGCTCGAAGAAGGCGTCGAGCTTGGCGGAGGGTGCCCCGTAGGCGCCGGGCTTGTGGTGCTCTTTGAGCAGGTCGAGGTGGCAGCAGATCTGGCGCAAACGCATGAGGATCGCAAGGAT